>CAYOUY010000366.1:0-41622 GCA_964407245.1 uncultured Acidobacteriaceae bacterium | reverse complement strand
CTGTCCACGCGGATGTTCGTTAGTTCGTCGTCCTTGTCACCTTTCTTCAGGTCGTATCCCCAGATGCGGGTCTGCGCCTTGAAGGCCATCTTGTTCTTCACGCCAGCGCTGAAGTCGCCTTCTTCGCTGTAGATGTACGCCGGCACCCAGTAGCCGGGAATCAGGTTCAGCCGCCAGCTGTCCATGTGGAAGAAAAACGAATTGCGCGGCGCCGGATAATACGTTCCATTCAGGCGCACGATGTTAAAGCCCTGATCCTCCACCCACAGGCGCCCGAGGAAGCGGCCGCGGCCTGAATTTTTCTTGGGCGTGACGTCGAACACCAGGCAGCGCACATCGCCCAGGAACTCGCGCCGCACGTAGCGGAAATCATAGTGCTGGCGGTCAAAGTCGGTACGGTCGGCATAGACCATCCAGGAAAAACCCAAAGGCTGGTACTGCACCTTGTAGAGCTTCTGGAAGCCGCCCAGCAGACGCTCCTGAAAGCCCTTGTCTTCCTCTTTCAGATAGTCTTTGCGGTCGACCGTCTCGCCCATATCCATGCGGCCAAGGAAATAGTGGTCCTCACTCGGCACGGGGCCGAGTTGCGGATCGCTGGTCAGATTCTGCAGATAGGTCTCGACCACCGGCGTGCGGTTCGAGAGCATCTTGATCAGGCCGTGCTCGCGCTCAATGAACAGGTTGACGACCTGATCCATCGTGGTCGGAGCCGCGGCCGGTGCGGGCGCCGCATCCGCCTGCGGAGCCGCTGCCTGTGCCGGCTGTGGCGCCGGAACTGGCGTGGACGCCGGCTGCGCCGCCGCTGCTTGTGCCACAGACGGAGACGCTTGTGCCGTCTCGGTCGTGGCCGGCGCGGGCTGTGCCTGCGGTTGTGACTCCGCTGCTTGCTGTGCGGCTGCGCTCAACGATGCCAGCAAAGCCGCCGTGAGGACCCAGTTCCAAGTGCGCATGACTCTCTTCTCCATGTTTCTAAAACCAGTTCTCAGTTGCCAGTTCTCAGTTTGTCGGTTCTTCAAGTGCCAACGTTCAGCGGATTTACTGGCAACAGGCCACTGACCACTGGCAACGGGCTTAATACGCCATCTGAAACACCACGTGCACGATCGCAGTCGAATCGACCGGCTGCCCGCCGCGCATGGCCGGCTTGAACCGGATCTTCCGGGCGGCAGCAATTGCCGCTTCATCCAACCCGTGACCCAGGCCCTTCACCACGCGATTCACGGTCAGCGTACCGCTTGCCGTAAAACTCATCTCCAACAGGACTTCGCCCTCCAGCTTCAGAGAGCGCGCTTCCTGCGTGTAGACCGGATTCGGCTTGAACAAAATTTCAACCGGCGTCGTGGACGCGCCCGAATCCGCCAAAACCTTTGGTCCCCCATGCGCCACCTGCTGCGCCCCGAAGCCACCGGTGGAAACACCCTGGCCATTGCTGCGGCCGTCGCCCTTACCCGGAGTCGCGATGCCGTTGCCGAAATCTGCACTCGCGACCGTACCTTTAATTCCCTTGGCGCCACCCGATCCGTTGCCCTGACCCGCACCGGCGGGCATGTCAAACGATCCCAGCGCTGCGGCATACAGCTTCGCGCCCGGCTTGCCCGTGCCCGGCAATCCGTTGGGATCGCCGAAGCCACCGGTTTGAACCTTCTCGATCGGCGCATTCACCGTGGGCGGCTTCGAGCTGCCCTCGGCAGCAAAGTCTCCTGTATGCAACAGCTGCGGACGCGCTCCGCCCACCACCATCTTTAATTCCGGAGCCTTGAACTGGTTCACCACAACCTTCGGCGCCTCGACCTGCTCCGGCGCCATTTTGCGCACTTCCCGGGGCATAATCAGTTTGGGCTGTTCCAGCACCGGCATCTTCACCGCAGGCAGAAGCTTGGGTTTGACCTTGGGAACCTCGGTCTTGATCGGCTCCGGCTCCGGCCGCAACGACGGCAGGGGGATCAATTCCGTCACGTGATACTGGGCAAGCTGCAGCTTTTCCGGCATCAACACGCCAATGTTGATGAGGATGAGAACAAACAGCGTCACCAAACCGTAGCTGGTGGCCAGCGCCTGTTTGTTGATCTTGCGTTCAGGCAGGAGTCCGAGTTGAAATCCGCGGTAAGGTGTCGCCATTACAAATTCCTCTCCAGTTGGGGCCCGGACGGGGAGAATTCCGGGACTTGGAGTCTTAAAAATACGGGAGATAGGACAGGGGGTAAACGTGTCCACGGCTCTTGACCTAAGGTAACTGCAGCTACGTCCTTTTGTGAGAATCGCCCAGAATGGGCGCAGGACGCGGTGTTTCACGTCCTGCTCTTCCACGACTTTCGGCAAAACCGGCAAGAAACACGGAGGTGCTGCCCTGAAAACCGGCATTGTTCTGAGGAAAACCCTGGAGAGTTCTCCTTGGGTGTTCTCAGTGTCCCCTGCGGTGAAAGTCTGGTTTCAAGTTCGGAAGTTGCTCCGGCGACGTGAAGAAAAGAACCAAAACACCGGAATGCCCGCCAGAATCACGAGCAACCCATACCACGAGTTCGGCCGCTCGTTCCAAAACGTATACCCCAGTAACGCGGCTGCGACCGCCACAAAAATCGCCGGCAGAACCGGATAGCCCCACATGCGATAAGGACGAAGCGCGTCGGGTTCGCGCCACCGGAACACAAATACCGTGCTGCCGGCGATCATATAAAAGAGCCATTCGGCAAAAATCGCGAGTGAGAATAATTGGCGGAAGCTTCCACCCAGCAGCAGCAGCGCGATCGAGAGCACCGCTTGCACCACGATTGCCACCGACGGCGTATGGAACCGCGGATGCACTTCCGCCAGCGCACGAAAGAAATATCCATCGCGCGCTACCGCAAACGGCACACGCGCGCCGCTCATGATCGTGCCATTCAACGTGACCAACAGGGACACTACCATTCCGGCCGAGACAAACCCCGCGCCCAGTCTTCCCATGGCCAGGGCCACCGCATCCGATGCCGGCCGGGGTGAAGCCGCAATTGCGCCCGCCGGCAGCACGTATTGCACGCCCGCGTTCATCAGCATATAGAGCGCGCCCACTGTGCCCACGCCCGCGATCAGCGCAATCGGGATGCTGCGCCCCGGTTGCTTCACTTCGCCGGCCACCATGTTCAGATCGTTCCACCCGTCATATGCCCAGAGCGCAGCGACCAGCGCCGCCATGAATCCGGCCACACCGCCCTTCGCTCCCGCGAAAGTGCCGGCAAAATTTTGCCATCCTCGTCCCGCAGCATTGCCCGCTCCGCTGAAACACACCACAACGATGGCCAGAATGATCGCAACTTTCAACAGCGTGAACACCAGCTGAAACTGGCCTGCTTTCTTAACGCCGACATAATTGAGAACCGAGATCAGCAGCGCCGCCGCAATCGCGACGATCTGTCCCCAGGTCACGGCGAACGGAGCCGAAATGAAATTCGAAGAGAAAAAAGAGAAAACAGGAAATGTTCCCAGAATCCGCACAAGGCCGGTGGCCACAGTCGCTACTGATGCCGGCTTCGCAATGACGAACCACGTCCAGGCATAGAGAAATCCGGCCAGCGGTCCGTAGGCATCGCGGACATACACATATTCGCCACCCGCCTGCGGCTTCATCGCGCCCAGTTCGGCATAGGTCAGGGCACCGAAAAAAGACAACAGTCCACCCACAATCCACGCCAGGTAAACCAGCCGTGCCGAACCCACCGCCTGCATCATCTCGGCGGGAACCAGAAAAATTCCGCTGCCGATGATGGTTCCGACCACCACAGCCGAGGCGTGGCTTACGCCAAGATCGCGGGAGAGCTCGGGCGGGGAGCCCCTTTGCATTTGCTCGGAAGTGACCATGCTGGACTTGGAGTATACGTGAAGGGACAACTTAGGGATTCTCGTTCCCCACGTACAGAGCGACGATCGAGCTCACCGTCCACCCCACGCAAAATGTCACCGCCGCCCCGATCATGACCCACCACGTCCAGGGCACGTGCGTCCGCTGGCACAGATACACGTCCACCACGAACCCGCACACCATTCCTACCATCGCCCCGCGCTGGTTGGCTCGCCGCGTCAGAACGCCTAATAGAAAGGCCCCCAGCAACGCTCCATACGCGACCGACGCGATCTGCAGCCCCACTTCCACCACGCGTCCGGCCTTGTGCAGCGCGATCACCGCCAGACCGAACAACACCAGCGCCCACACGAACGTGGCTATGCGTGCCAGCCGCATGCGCTGCTTCTCATTGGCCTCAGGGCGCAGCCGCACGTAAAAATCCATGATCACGCTCGACGACAGCGAATTCAGCGCCGCGCTCAAATTCGACATCGCCGCCGCCAGGACCGCCGCGATCAGCAGCCCGGAAATTCCGTGCGGCATGCGGCTAACGATAAAAGTCGGATAAATCCGGTCCGCGCGTCCAAAAGCTGCCGACGGCACGCGGTAGTACACCCACAACATGACGCCTACGCTCAGAAACAACGTAAACTGAAACAGAACTGCCACGCCGCTCGCAATCAGCGCCGTGGCCGACTGCTTCTCGCCCCGCGCCGCCAGCAAGCGCTGCACAACCAGTTGATCGGTCCCATGACTCGCTACCGTGAAGAACGCTCCGCCGATCACGCCCGACCAAAACGTATAAGGGACCCACACATTGGCGCTGAAATCGAGCACCTGCAGTTTGCCGGCGGCTGCCGCTGCGGCATGAATCGCTGACCATCCTCCAGGCACGAGATGCACAATCGTGACCAGCCCCACCAGCGTTCCGCCCACATAAATGACGGTCTGCACCACATCCGTCCAGATCACCGCCGCCAGCCCGCCTTCAAACGTATAGATCAGGGTCAATGCAGTGATGATGGCAATCGACGCCACCTGGCCCGTTCCCAGCGCGATCGCCACGACGATAGACACTGCATAGACACGCACGCCTTCAGCCGCCGCGCGTGTCAACAAAAAAAGTCCCGCTGTCAGCGACCGCAATCCACGGCCAAAGCGCCGCTCGATCAGTTCATACGCCGTGTAGAGGTCGCCGCGAAAATAATGAGGCAGCAAAACGAGGCTGATGACCACTCGCCCCACGATGTAGCCCATCACTACTTGCAGAAAGGTGAAGTTGGTGTCGTAGGCCAGCCCGGGAATGCTGATGATGGTCAGCGTGCTGGTTTCGGCCGCGACGATCGATAGGGCGATCGCCCACCAGGGTATGTCGCGCCCAGCCAGAAAGTAGTCGCGCAGCGAACGGTGCCGCTTGCGAAAGCGGAGCCCAAACAGCGTGATCCCCGCCAGGTACAGCGCGATGATGGCGAAATCAGTTATGTTCAGGCCCATGGTGTTCGTAGAAACTCCAATTATGGCGGGAAGTGCTTCCCACGGCGAGTGAGACTCTATGGACGGCTAAGGCCGTAGGTGTTGGGTCTTCGGGATTCATGCCGCGGCTGACTCGCGCAAGGCTAAGACCCAAGACCCAAGACCCATGACCCAAGACCCAAGACCCAAGACCCAAGACCCAAGACCTGAAGAACTGAGGGCTCCTATGTTAGAACTACGTCGTGGCCTACTACCTCGGCATTGACGGTGGCGGCACCAAGACCACCTGCGCGGCAGGCGACGAGCAGCAACTACTCGCAACCGCTACGGCCGGGCCGAGCAATATGGTCCGCGTCGGCGAAGCGAAGGCACGTGAGTCGCTGCACTTGGCTGTTCGCCAGACCTGCGCCGCCGTCGGGATCGACCCGCAGCAAGTTGCGCACACGTGCGTTGGAGGATCGGGCGCCGCGCACCCGGAACTCGCCGCGGCCGTGCGCCAGGCGCTGGCCGAGATTCTCCCCACACCGATTGCCGTGGTAGGCGACATGGAAATCGCGCTCGAAGCCGCCTTCGGTGCCGGGCCCGGCATCATTGTCATCGCGGGGACTGGTTCCATCGCATTCGGTCGCGACCAGCGGGGAAAGACCGTTCGTGCCGGCGGTTGGGGATTCGCCGTCTCGGACGAAGGCTCCGCCCACTGGATCGGACGCGCTGCCATCAGCGCGCTGCTGCGCGCCGCGAACGTGGCCGCCGATGCTCCTGTGACTGCGAAGAATTCGCGGCTCGAGGGGGCAATTTTCAAAGCGTGGGGCGTGACCTCACTCGCCGATTTGGCGCGCGCGGCGAACGCGATTCCGCCTCCAGACTTCGCGGCTCTGTTTCCTCCCGTAGCCGCCGCGTGCGGTGACGAACTCGCTCGGCAGGTCCTCACAAACGCCGGGAACGAACTGGCCCAGCTTGCCGGCGTTGTTATCCAACGCCTGTTCGCCGCGCCCGGCGTCGTGTCGGGACGTACAGCGCCGGCTCCCGGTGAATCGGTTCGTGTGGCAATGACCGGCGGCGTCTTTCGTCATGCGCCGCTGGTGCGCCAGGTTTTCTCCAATGAACTACGCCGGATCGACGCACAAGCGGAAATCCATCCGCAAGTCGTTGAGCCGGTCGAAGGTGCGCTGCGCCTGGCGCGGAGAATGGCCGCGAAGAACAGTGGATGAACGTGGATAAGGCCGAGACGCCAAACGCACCGGAGGCACACGCTTCGTCGATGCCCCGCGACGAGCTCGCCTCCAACCTCGCAGGCAACGAAGATCTGGCCCTCGCCTTGCTGAAGAACCGCGACCTGTCCGCTGAACACTTGGAAGGCATCCATAAGAACGCTGCGGTGATGAAATCGCGCAAGGTGCGGCTGGCTCTTGCCGCCCATCCCCGCGCCCCGCGGCGCATCGCACTGCGTCTGATCCGCGAGTTCTACACTTTTGATCTGATGCACTTCTCGCTGATGTCCGCTGCGCCTGCCGACCTGAGGCGCACGGCCAGCGAATTGCTGGTCACGCGCCTGTCTTCCATCACGCTCGGAGAACGTATCTCGCTGGCTCGCCGCTCTTCGGCTCTGGTCGCGGGCGCGCTGCTGCTCGACAAGAAATCACAAGTTTGGAAGCCCGCGCTCGAAAATGCGCGCCTCACCGAAGACGCGATTGTCAAGGCATTGCGTCGGCCACACGTCACACCCGCGTTCGTCGAATCTGTCTGCAGGCATGTGAAATGGTCGGTCCCGCACGAAATTCGCATCGCCCTTCTGCGCAACGCCCACACGCCGCTGGCTCGGGCGCTCGAATTTGCTCGCAGCATTCCACCCGCTCGCCTGCGCGACATTCTGCACAGCTCGCGTCTGCCGGAGAACATCAAAGCTTATTTGCGGAAAGAGCTGCGCGGTTAGCATTCGGCGGTCAGCACTCAGCGTTTAACCGGCTACTGCGCCACAGCCTCGCGTTTTCCGTGCATCAGTTCCACCACAGCTTCATACAGCCGCTTGCGCACGTCATGCCGCTCGTAGACGCGCGTGATGTAACGCACGTGCACTTGAATTCCGGAACCGGTCGGCACCACGTTGATGCCCGGAGTCGCCGACAGCGCCTTCACCCGATAGCGCGACGTCGCTTCCTGCCATTCAGCTTCGGCCTTCCCGGCATTGGCCGAGGTTTCCTTCTCTACCAGCTTCTGAATGCCGTCGATGATCGGGTAAGGATCCTGACTGGAGGGAATCTGCACCTGCAGTTCATCCCACATCCACTGGCCCGAGGTTGTGAAGTTAAAGAAGTGCCCTTCGATGGCGAAGCTGTTCACGAACGAAACACGCCGTCCCGTGGGGTGTCCGGCATCGGTCCAGCCGCCCGTTTCAAGTAGAACGGTTTTCAGTAACCCCACCTCAACGACCTCGCCGCCCACTCCGTTGATCTCGACCCAGTCGCCCACGCGAATGCCGTTGCGCCCCATCAGCACGAACCAGCCGAAAAATGCCACGATGAAATCTTTCATCGCGACCGTCAGCCCGGCACCCGCCAGGCCCAGGACTGTCGTCGTCTGCGTGGGCATGCCGAAGACGATGAAGAGAATCGCGACCACTCCGACCGCCTGAGCGGCGAACTTCACCACGGCGCGCAGCGTGTCGATGCGTTTGTTTTCGGCGGTCATCCCGGTGAACAGATGCTCGATCAACCGGTCGGCCGCGTACACGGCCAGCAATACCAGGAGGATCCAGAGCGCCGACTCGATCAGACGATGCAGCGCGGCGCGTGCACGGGTTTCGACCAACCCCCGCCAGGCGCCGTAAATGTCGTTGAGATCCTGTTCGTCCTGCAGCCGGCGGCCGCGGTCCGCCAAATTTTTCTGATCCAGCGTGTACTGCTTCAGCATGTCCAGCGCGGCTTTGGCCGACGACTTCGACTCGTCGCGGCTCGTAGTTTTGTTGCGGCTGGCAAATCCCTTCGCTTGCTGTTTGGCCGCCTCGCGATTCTCCTTGTCCTTCTCGACCTGCGCGGCGAGATCGTTGTGCCGCTTGGTGAGATATGCTTCTTTCTCAGTGGTCTCGTTGCGCGCATCTTCGAGCACTGCGATTTTCTCGCGCAGCGCCTGCCACGCGCGGAAAACTGCCAGCAGCGTGTGTGCCTGATAGTCCTGCTCGTGCGGATTCACCGCCGAGCCGATGGCGGGCGCATTGTGGTCGCTGGCTTCGTGCTCCGCCTGCAGGCGCCTGATCTTGGCCTGCGGATCACCCCCCGCCTGCTCCAGTTCTCCGGCCGCGTCGTCGAGTTCGTCCTGATCCAGATCGGACTGCGCCTTGGCCACGTCGATCTGATCCTGCAGGTTGTCTTTTTGCGATTCGGGTGCAGCGGCCAACTTACGCGTCAGGAGAGTGATGTTGTCCTGGTCTTCTTTAACCGTGAACTCGGCCTTTGCTTTGCGCGCGGCGATCTGCTTGGCACCGGGAGAAAGTGGCGGCGGGTTTTGCTCCGCGGTGCGCAGTGCATCGAAAAACGCCAGATCGACTTCGTGATCGGCCACCTTGACGGCAGCTTGAGCCAACGCCTGTTCCTCGGGCGTGCCCGCCGTTGCCGCCAGGCGTCGCGCTGTTTGCAGGGGGCGCTGATCGACCAGCGAATGCTGCGCTGCTGCCGCTTTACGCCCGAGCAATCGCTTGCCTGCCGTTGCCGCGGTTTCATCGCTCTCAGAAGGCAACTCCCGCGTTTGCAGCAGCCCGACGATGGCCACCGCCACCAGCAACAACAGAACAGCCGCGATGATCCATTGCCGAACCTTCATGTTCGAACCGCCATGATCGGAACCACTGTAGCAAGAAATGCCTTCTGGCCGCGACCTCCGGAGGTGCAGCTTGACACAGAGCCAATGTCGACACGTTCGTAACCTGTCGGCTGCTCGTCGGACCTTTAGAATCACCGGAGAAACACATGTTCGAGTCACTGCAATCGTTCTTCGAAGAATCATGTTTCAACCGGCCATGGAAGCCGGTCTCGCGTCCGGCGATCGGAGGATGGCTCGTCTTTTACGTCGGCTTCCTTTTCTATGCCTTCGGCAGGTCGCCCGCGTCTCTCTTTATTCACAGTGCGAACCTGGTTGTCCACGAAGGCGGGCATAACCTGTTTGGATGGTTTGGCCCTACGCTCGGACTGTGGGGCGGGACACTGCTGCAATGGCTCGTGCCGTTTCTACTCGCAGTGTATTTTTTCAGCGAACGCCAGGTCCCGGGCTTCGTCTTTTGCCTCTTCTTCTTTTTCGAGAACTGGATTGACACCGCCGAATACATGGCGGACGCGCGGGCTCAATTGCTGCCGCTGGTAACGACGGGCGATTCCGACTTTGTGGAGCACGATTTCTTCCGCATCTTTTCCGACCTCGGCGTTCTGCCGTACGACACTAAGATCGCAGCTGTGGTGCGCATTCTCGGTTGGTGCGGGATGATCGCGTGCGTGGTCTGGCTGGCGTTGAGATTGAGGACAGCAAGCGAGGAGAGCGGCACCCCAATCACTTTCCCCAAACCTGTTATATCTCTGATCGAACGGTATCCCGGGAAAGCGCGTGCTGTTGCTGCTGCGTCAAATTCTGCAACTCCTCAGCCAGATAAGACGACAAGCGAACCAAGCGATCACGCGCGCTCGTAGCTCAACTGACAATCGCACGTCACGGCGCCCAGTCGGCAATGAAAATGTTGGTCTCGTGCGGTGCTTTGGCGTTGCGGTTTGAGGCCCACACCAATTTCTTGCCGTCCGGTGAGAACATGGGGAAGCCATCGAAGCCGTCGCTGTAAGTGATGCGCTCCAGGCCTGTGCCGTCCAGATTCATCAGCCACAGCTCGAAATTCCCCATGCCGCCCGATGCGTGCGTTTCCGGATCGTAGTTCGAGGAAAAGATGATTTTCTTCCCGTCTGCGGTGAAGGCCGGGCCGAAGCTGGCCGCGCCCAGGGTTGTGAGCTGTTTCTTGCCCGACCCGTCGGCCTTCATGATCCAGATTTCGAGCGACGTGGGCCGGATCAGGTTCTGTGCCAGTAATTCTTTGTAGTCGCCGATTTCTTTTTCTGTCTGAGGATGGTAGGCGCGGTAGACGATCCACTTGCGGTCCGGCGAGAATGTCGGGCCACCGTCATAGCCGAGTTCGTGCGTGAGCTGCTTCACGTTCTTGCCGTCGGCGTCCATGGTGTAGATGTCGAGATCGCCGTTGCGCATGGAAGTGAACGTGATTTTCTTTCCATCGAGCGAGATCGTCGCTTCGGCGTCATACCCCGGTGTGTGGGTGAGCTGCTTCAGGTTCGATCCGTCCAGATTCGCGGTGAAGATGTCATATCCGGAATACACTGCCCACACATATCCTTTGGAAAAATCGGGGCGCGGCGGGCACTCCGGGCTAGCCAGGTGAGTCGAGGAATAGAGAATCTTCTTGCCGTTGGGGAAGAAGTAGGCGCAGGTCGTGCGACCATTGCCGGTCGAGACCATGTGCTGGTCGCTGCCGTCGGCGTTCATGATGAAAATCTGGTCGCACTTCACATCACCGTGTGACGACTGATAGATCAGCTTCTTCCCGTCGGCGGAGAAATATGCTTCGGCATTCTGCCCACCGAATGTCAATTGATGCACATTGTGCAGATGCTTTTCCGGTGGCGTGGCGTAATCGGGCAGGCTTGCAGTTTGAGCCTTCAGGCATGCAGGCACAGTGGCTGAAAGCAGGAGAAAGAATGGCAGAGTAAGTCTCATGGGTCGCGGCCGCTAGTTTAGCAAAAGCATGACAAATCAGGACTGCCGCAGGGTAGAATGGCCGCGTCAATTTGAGGGGGGACTCAAGAGAGGAGCAATTCGTATGCCGAAGCTGATGAAAGCCCCGCTCATACTGGTCGGTCTTGCCTTGCCGCTAGTGGCGTTGGCAGCCGATTTCTGGGTCAAGAAACCGTATCAGACATGGTCGGCCGAGGAGACGCAGAAAATGCTGGAGGAGTCTCCGTGGGCGACGACGCTGAAGCTCGGTGGTAATCAGAGTGTTGCGGGAAACGCGCCCAGGCCCAACGGCGAGACAGAAATGGAAGAGGATCCGAACGTCACCTATACGCTGCAATTTCGTTCGGCCCAGCCCATTCGCCAGGCACAAGTGCGCTCGTCCCAGATCAACGCCCACTATGACAAGATGAGTGCTGAGCAGAAGGCAGCCTTTGACGCCAATGTCAGCAAGTTTCTCAGCGCCACCTTCCCGGACCACGTCATTGTTGCGGTGACGTTTCAATCCAACGTCCAGCAGTACCAGAGCCAGTTGCGTACTCACTGGACAGACCAGAGCCTGCCGAAGCAGAGCATGAAGGTGTTCCTGAATACGGGGAAGGAAAGGCTGAGTCTAACAGGCTACAGCTGCAAGGACGACACGTTCCAATTCGTTTTTCCGCGACCCAAGGAACTGCCGCCTGATGGGAAGATTAGCGTGGAGTTTGTCCATCCGAGGATCGAAAAAATCGGCGAGCAGCGAATCTTCCAGGTGTTCAGCCTGAAGAAAATGCTGGTCGACGGACAACCAGTGCTGTGAAAGAGTAGTGATAGTTGAGTTTTTCTGGAATCGACGATTCAATCAGGTCAGCCACCGAACGGACCGGTTGCAACGCGCGACAGATTGGCCAGTTCCTGTTTGTATATCGGCCGCAGCAACCACGTGGAGAGAGTCTTCCCGATCCATCCCCCAAAGCCGCTCCGAACTTTGAGTTCGGTGGAGATGGTGACAGTACAGTCGCCGGCGGCCGCGGCGGGATCGACCGTAAATGTCGTCACGGCATCGTTACCGTCAAGTGCAGTCTCGACCAGCACGCGCCCGGGTTCGGGTTCGGTGATGGCTGCGCGAATGGTTTGCTTTTTGCCGAACACGCTCAGCTCAAAGCGGACGATCGTGCCTGCTTCAACGCCGCCCTGCTCAACGATGATGTCGGTGATCTGCCGCGGCACGATACGGGGATGCCCATCGCGGTAGTTGGCGAGCAACGAGTAGACACGCTCGCGCCGCGCCGGAACCAGCGCCGATGCGCTGACGACATGCCGGTTTGGCTTATCGGGCTGCATGAACTGACCACTCACCGACTGAAGTGATTGCGAATGGCCTGGGCTTGCGCTCGGGTTACGACCGCCGCCAACGCCGCCGCATCCGCTTGCTTGACGGCCTGCACGCTGCCGAAATGCTCCAGCAGGCGGCGCGTGGTACTAGCACCCACTCCCGGAATCTCCAGCAATTCGGTCGAGCGGTCGCGCATCTGCCGCCGCTTGCGATGAAACGTCACGGCGAAGCGGTGTGCCTCGTCGCGAATCTGTTGAATCAGGTGCAGCACCGGGGAATGATGGTCGAGGGCGATGGGATCCCTTTCCTGCCCATAGACGTAGAGAATTTCCTCGCGCTTGGCAATCGCGGCCAGAGGCTGGTTGATGATTTCGAGCGCTTCGAGGGCGGCAGCCGCGGCGTGAAGCTGGCCCAACCCGCCATCGATTAACACCAGGCTGGGCATGGATCGTTTTTCATCCCGCAGGCGCTTGTAGCGGCGCGTAACCACTTCGCGCATGGAAGCGAAGTCGTCCACGCTCTCGACGGTGCGGATGATGAACTTGCGATAATCGGACTTCTTCAGCTTGCCTTCTTCCCACACCACCATCGAGGCCACGGTTTCCGCACCCTGAATGTGCGAGATGTCGAAGCACTCGATGCGCTTCGGAAGTTCGGGCAGGCCGAGCGCCTCCTGCAGCTCTTCTTGAATCTTGCGCGTGTTCGGCTTGAGCACGCGAAAACGCTGATCGTAGGACTGCTTGGCGTTCGTGCCAGCCAAGTCGATAAGCGAGCGTTTGTCGCCACGCTGCGGCACAAGAATGTGCACCCGTGTGGAGCGGACACTCTGGTCCGCTCCCTGCTCGGAGAGCAGGTCTTCCAGTTCTTCGCGGTCCTCGAAATCCACGGGCACATAGAGATTTCGTGGCACATAAGGCTGGCCGATGTAGAGCTGCTTGAGCAGGGCAGAAAAGAATTCTTCGGGATGAAAAGCTTGGGTGTCGGCGTCAGTCGATGCAAACTCCGGCAAGTCTTCCCAGAAAAATTCGCGCCGGTCGACCATCTTGCCGCCGCGCATGTGGAACAGGTTCACGGCCAGCATGCCGTTCTCGTAGTGATAGCCAAAAACATCGGCGTCGTCGCCCTCAGCGGCCGCAATGCGCTGGCGTTCCTGCAACTGCTCGACTGTCGAGATCAAATCGCGATAGCGGGCGGCGCGCTCATATTCTTGCAGAATCGCGGCCTGCTCCATGCGCTCGTGCAGGGAGCGCGCCAGATCGGTGGGTCGTCCTTCGAGAAAGAGCTTCACGTCGCGCACCGCTTCCTGATACGCGTCGGTCATGGTCAGGTCTTTTACACACGGTCCCAGGCAGCGCTTGATGTAGTACTGCAGGCACGGCCGCGGATGAAAGCGCGTCAGATCGACCTTGCAGGAGGGAATCAGGAAATTGCGATGAATCAGATCGACAATGCGATAGGCAAGGTTGGCAGGGAAGTACGGGCCGTAATATTCGCTGCCATCCTTGCGCAGGCGCCGCGTCACGTAGACGCGGGGCCAGCGCTCGGCGAGCGTGAGTTTGACGTAAGGATAAGTCTTGTCGTCGCGCAGCAGGATGTTAAAGCGCGGCTTACGCTGCTTGATCAGATTATTTTCGAGCGCCAGCGCCTCTTTGTTGTTGGCGACGACGATGTAGTCGACGTCGACCGCCTCGCGCACCAGCGTGCCGGTTTTGGCGTCCTCCCAGCGGCCTTCGTGAAAATAACTGGAGACACGGCTGCGCAGGTTCTTCGCCTTGCCCACGTAGATGACCTCGCCTTCGGCATTCTTGTAAAGATACACGCCGGGCTCGGCGGGAATGGTGCGGATTTTGGCGAGGAGGTCCATAACTGGGCGGACTCGTTCATTTTATGGGATTGCGAGAACTGCCGGTGTGTTACAATTGTTACAAATGAGTCACACACTGACAATACGTCTTACAGATGAGCTGCTGAACTGGCTGAAAGAGACGTCGCGGGCGACGGGAATACCGATGGGGAAGCTCATTCGCGACCAACTGGAGAGCGCGAAATCTAGGAGCGGGAAGCAGAAATTCCTGCGCCACCTTGGCGCAATCAAGGGCCCTGCTGACCTCTCGACGCGCAAAGGATTTTCCAAAGGATGAAGGGAATTGCCGATACCGGATTCATTGTCGCTGCATGTAATCAGGACGATACCTATCACGCTTGGGCCATACAGCTGGCGCGTTCACTGACCGAGCCGCTTCTCACTTGTGAGGCTGTTCTGGCGGAGGCTGCGTTTCATCTCAGATCCAGTGCCTACGTGTTGTCGCTGGTCGAAGACGAGTTGCTTCGTGTGGCGTTTGACCTGTCGAAGAATCTGTCGGAGCTGCGCGAGCTGGCGCGCCGCTACGCCGATCGGAGCCCGGATCTGGCCGATCTCTGCTTGATTCGAATGAGTGAATTGCACCCTCGCCACGTCGTGGTCACGGTAGACGAGGCCGATTTCCGGGTCTACCGGCGCAACAAGCGGGAAGCGATTCCTTTGCTCTGTCCTCCCCGAATGCAATAACCTGCAACAGGCCCGCGGCTTGAACCTGAGCCCAACCGTATAAAATTTCCATTCCGCGTGTGGGGTTTGCGTTCTCCAACCGGGCGGTGAAGCGGTTGGACCACCCCGGGCATTTCCGCAAGAGCTTGAAAACGGATATACTTAGAACGTCACGTCCCATGAGGGTACACTGGCACTTCTCGTGCAAAAGTGGGAGCGGGACTTGTAAGATTCTGTTATTCCCAGGGACCCAGTTTCGATTCCGCGCGCCGCAAGCGAGCGCGCCCATAACAAGATCGGATGAAGGAGCCTCACCATATGACCCGCACTTCGTTAGTGATTTTCCTGGCAGTCAGCCTGGTGGCAACCGTCGGCTGCGCCAGCAAGAATTACGTCAAGCAACAGACGACGCCACTGATCAACAAGACCAACGAACTCGATGACCTGACCGCGAAGAACAGCAAGGACATCAAGGACGTGGATGCGCGCGTGCAATCTGGCCTTGCCGCCGTCAATGCCAAGACCGACGCGGCTGACCAGAAAGCGCTGGCTGCCGGACAGACTGCGTCTTCGGCGCAGCAGACAGCTGACGCGGCCAACGGTCGCGTGAATGTGCTGACCAACACCGTCGCCAATCTCGACAACTACCATGCCGTCGCCGAGACCTCAGTCAAGTTTGCGTTCAACAAAGACAACCTGACGCCGAAGGCGAAAGAAGCGCTCGACCAGCTGGCTGCCAGCATTGCTTCGACCAAGGGCTACATCATCGCGCTGGAAGGCGGATGCGATTCGGTCGGCTCAACGGAATACAACTACGACCTGAGCCAGCGCCGCGCCAACTCGGTGATTCAGTACCTGGCGTCGAAGTACAACGTACCCGCGCACAAGATTTATACGATTGGTCTGGGTAAGGATAAGCCGGTGGAGTCGAACAAGACCGCCGCTGGCCGCGCCGATAATCGCCGCGTAGATGTGCGCCTGATGACCAACACCACGGGCAGCACACCGTCCGCGACCCCGACCACGACGGGGCAGAACAATCCGTCGATGTAACCCGGTTTTACCCTCCTCCCCGGAGGACTTCGCCAACCAGGCCGCTCGACCTCCCCCTGAGCGGCCTGTTTTTTCTTTGCACAGGTGATAGGAGTTTGCATGGGACCGGCGTCGCAATCCGGCCTTTGCCAAACCTGACGCGAGCGTAAAATAAGCGCATGCGCGCTTTGAACATGAGTGGTTTGGTTCTGACCCTGCTGCTGGGCTGCAGCATCTGGGCGTGGTCGCAAAGCTCGCAGAGCCCCGCCGGTTCTTCTGCTTCTCAATCCTCTTCTGCGAACACGCCGGCTACCAATTCTCAGCAGAACTCATCGCCGCAGAATTCTTCACCCCAGGAATCTTCGCCGCCAAATTCGCCGCAGGCCGCCTCGAGGGGATCGGCTGCGACGCCACCGACGCAGGAGCCGCCGCGCTCGGATCGAATCGATGCCAGTTCTTTGAACAACGAGCCCGGAGACAGCTCGAGCAAGGATTCGCAGGGAGATATCAGCCCGCCCGCCAATGATGCCCAGGCGCATCCTCGAAGCTCGCAGGCGTTGCTGGACGCAGAGATGTCCGAAAATTCTGGATCAAGCGGGACGCACCCCTGGGACCCCCACAAGGCCGCTAAGGATATTGAGGTCGGCGACTTTTATTTGAAGGTGAGGAAGAATTACCGCGCAGCCGAAGATCGCTACCGCGAGGCGCTGTACTACAAAGAAAACGACGCCATGGCGACCTATGGTCTAGCAATGTGCCTGGAAAAGCTCAACCAGCCAGACGAAGCGCGCCAGGAATATGAAGCCTATTTGAAGATCCTGCCCGAAGGCCCGGAGGCGAAGAACGCCCGCAAAGCGCTCGCGCGGCTGAGAGGTTCGAGTTCCACGCCCGGCAGGTAAGAGAGGAGCGAAAGCGTCAAGTGGCAAGGTGGCAAAGTTCCGGCGCAGCGATGTTCTGCTGTTGATGTTGTGGCCCTGTAATCTTGTCACCCGGCCACGTCGTCACCTTGAAATCCCTTCAGCGCGACGATCGCTTGCGCCGCTGCCGAGAGCGGCCATCTCCGTTTACGCGACTCCTTCTGCCTTCGCCAAGAATGAGGTTTGCCGGCCACTTGGGACCGGTGTGCGGGAAGCGCTTGGCTCGTACAGAGTCAAGCATCACGTCCAGGGCGTCGAGGCAGGCGTGAAGAGCCTGGGTCCGGAGGGCGCCCTGGAATCCGCCCCGAATGATGAGCATGGCGGTGCCGTAGGTCAGTGACCATACGGCGAGGGCGAGACGGGTGTGCTCCCGCGGTCGTCCGCCCAGATGCTCGGCCAGCCGCTGCCGCATGAGGTTGAACGACAGCCAGGGCTCGTGCAGCGCAGGCGGTCTGGCCACGCGATCGACCAGCATCTCGTACGCATTGCGGTGGGCCAGGGCAAACTCCAGCTTGCACTGGACAGCCTCGCGCACAGTGCGGGTACGGGTGAGGGCGTCGTACATCTGGTGCCGGGTCTGCAGGCGGAGGGCGCGTAGGATATCCTCGCGGTCGCGGTAGCGCTCGTAAACCGTTGGCGTGGTGGTGCCGGCGCACTTGGCGACGGCGCGCATGGTGAGGGCTTTTTCTCCGCCGCGCGCCCACAGACGCGAGGCGGCCTCGAGAATGCGCTGTTCCAGATCAGGATCGGGATGCCGCGGCACTTTGCCTCCAGGGGGCGATTTTCGCCCTATTGAATCGGATTAATTTCTTGCACTGCGTAATGTTAACGGTGTATACTTTATTCAAAGTAGCAACGATTGACGACCTCACACGGCGGGGTCCGGCGCAACCTAAGCAGTCCTCCCAGAACGGTTCCCGGACTCCGCCGGTGTTACCTTCGAGAATCTTTAAGGAGCTGTAGATGGGACCCGCTGCCAAAAAACAAGTTGATATCGCCCGCCTGACCGCCGATCTTTCGGCCGCCAAGGTGGAGTTGTTGAGCGCGCAATGCGCCGCCGACCGTATTCGTCTCCAGTATTCCATGCGAGATATAGTTGCTTTTGGGGAACGCCAGGCGCTGAAGCGCATCATTGCTTCCGCTGAGGCCCTGTACTCGTTCTGTTCCCAGATCGAGGCCCAGATCAAGCGCGAGGAAGACGCGGCCACGCAGAATCAGTGAAGACCCGCCCGCGGTTTCCGGCGCTTTCGCGCTGCGAATAAACCCAGCAGTGGATAAACCCGGCTGCCGGAATTATTTCTCGACTCGGATGAAATCGCCGGTGGAAGCGTTGACTGAGACCGTCAGCTTGGCGTTATCACGGCTGGAGCCATAGATGACGTGCCAGATCAACTCATTGGTGTTGTGGTTCCAGTCGCAAACGTAGAAGACCGGAGTGTTGGGTTCTTTCTCAAGAATCTTGTCGCCCCCGTGCTTTTGTGCGGTGGCGAACGCTTGATCGGAGTCGATCTTGAGAAAGGCCATGTCGAAGACCTGCGTGGACGAGTTTGAGGGACTATAGCTGTCTTCAATGCCGGGATTAACACCGCGTTCCGGAGCTCCTTCCGCCGCGCTGCCCGACCAGGTAAAGGACTTGGCGGAACGCTGCGCGGGCGAGGCGAAACTGCCGCGCCACACTGCCCACTTGCCGTCCTGGCCATTGCCGTCGCTGGTGACGGTAGCTTCCAGCCGATAGGGTTTCGAATCCTGCTGCCAGCCGCGCGCCGCCACGTACACCTTCTGAAACGCCGACCGTCCGGTGATCAGCTCGGGCGCCTTGACTGCCGGTTTGGCGGGCTCGGCGGGTTTGCTCGGTTCGGAAGAACACGCGGTGAGCAGCGACAGGAAGAAGAATATGAGGACGGCCGAAAACCATGCGTACACGGTTCCGAGCAGAACTGCCCGGCGATTCCGGTTGCGCTGATTTCGCAAGAAAGCCATTCCCGACGCGGCGGGTTCGGTGTGGGCAAGGCCAGCCGTTCTCATTGGCATCCTTCCTGAAAATAAATTGAGTTTGGGTTTGATTACCGCGCATCATTCTACCCGAAGCGACGCAAAAGGCGGGGAAAAGTCTTGGATCCCGGACTCAAGAAGTTACAGCAGGAGCTGGCGTCGGCTATCATCGGGCTCTCGCCGGAGCAGTGGACGTGGCATCCGGAAGGGAAGTGGTGTGCAGCGGAAGTGGTGGAGCACCTGTATCTGACGTACACCGGGACGATCAAGGGATTCGAACGGATGGCGGAAGCGGGCAGACCGACGGTAACGCCGTCGACCTGGAGGCAGCGGATCGGGAAAATGGTGGTGGTTGGCCTCGGTCACATGCCGGGCGGGAGAGAAGCGCCCAAGATGGCGCGGCCGCGCGGATTACCGACGGAAAAGGTACTGGCCGAGGTTGGCATGAAGATCGTTGAGATGGATGACTGCATTACCCTGCAGGAAGGGAAATTCGGCAAGGCCACGCAGTTGCTCGACCATGTGATTCTCGGGCCGCTGACCGGCGCGCAATGGAGAAAGTTTCACCTGGTGCACGGGCGCCATCACATCCAGCAGATTCGCAGGCTGCGCGAGTCGGCAAATCAGCAGAAATGAAAACGCCGGCCAAGGGCCGGCGTTTCTTTAGCGCTGTCGTCGCGGGCGATTCTTGCCAACAGGGCTTTTTCCTGAGTCGTTGGCTCCTAGCTGCCGAGATACGAAGAAGGTACACCCGCCTTGCGTGCTTCTTCCTGCATGTCCTCAAGCTTTTGCTTGGCGTCGTCTACGGCTTTCTGCTTGTCGGCGATCTGCTGCTTGTACTGAGCGTCCTGCTTGTCCCAGTCGGTCTGATTACGCAGGCGATTGCCGGCGTCGCCATACATGGCCGCGGCGCGAATCTGATATTCGCGCTGCAGCACATCGAATTCGCGCTTCAGCAAGTCGATCTGATCCTGCTGGCCCTTAACCTTGTCGGCCCACTGCTTCCACAAGGCCTCTTTGGCTGCCTGGTTTTCTTCGGGCGTGGGGCCGGCAGGCTTCGCCGCCGCGGGTTTGTTCTCGGCGTTGGCATCAGATTGAGCCTTGGCGTCAACCGGAGCCTCCCCTGCAGGAGCTGCACCTACGATCGAGAGCTTGTCGCCGGTAGGCAGATTGTCGTTGTCGAAGACTTTCGGTTTCGCCGGGGCCTCCGATTTCCGGATCTGTCGGGCGTAGTCGCCCAATGACGGACCTGCCGTCGTGGTGACGGAACCCGACTGGGGCGGATTCTGCTGGGATTGGTTCTGCTGCGGCTGGGCGGCAGCCATCAGTGTGAACAGGCCCACAGCCAGCAGGAGTCCGATTCCGTTATATGCGATGTGTCTCATAGCTCTCACCTTTTTCCCTAGCTTCAGTTTTCGCCGGTGCGGCGAACGGCGCCACGCCGGCGGCTTGCTCCAAAAGAACTGCTTCAGCACTGTTGTTAAGAACTGGTTGTACCCCCGGCCGCGACACCCTGGCTGGCCGACTTCTCTTGCAAGGGTGACCCCATCAAAAATGATCCCAGACTCCGATCCAATTGCGCGGCTTGCTCGGCGATATCGGCCGCCAATTGCCGCGACAGGTCAGGATCACGGCTGGTCGACAGTTGCTGCGCGCAACCGGAAATGGTGGCCAGCGAAGTGCGCAGTTGCAGCGCCATCTCGGCCGAAAGTTCACCGCGCAGTTGCTGCTGGCGGCGCATGCTTTGGAGCGCACTCAGATCGTTGACCACGCAGGCCACGCCGAGCAGACTGCCATCGCCCGCGTGCACCGGAGAAACCGTTACGGCGAGAAAGCGGGTTGCACCGGAGGGCGTACGGTACTCTGCCTGCACCTGACGCCGCTGGCAGCCTTCGTGCAGCACAACGTCAACTTCAGCCGCGAGCGAGGGAACGTCGTCGAACATTTCTGCGGCTGTTTCGTCAGGAAAAACGCCGGGTTGGTCGCTGTCGCGATCGGCAACGTCGTGCTGGCCGTCGGATTGAGCGGGAACCCGCTCGATCTTCGCGTCGCGGAAAATGTGGGCGGCGCTCATGCCCGAAGGCGAAGCGAACCCAAGGATATCTCTGGCCGCCGGGTTGCTGGTTTTTACCAGCCCGTTGGTCCCAAAGACGAGTACGCCGCAGGATAGATTCGACAGTACGGCCTGGCTGAGCGTTTCGCTGATGCGGGCACGCTGCTGGTCCGCCTGGGAGCGCACGTCGAGTTCGTGCTTCTGCTGCTTGAGTTGCTGGATCACCGTGTTGTATAGATGCAGGGGCAGAGTCTCAAGCGAGGGCGTGGGATCGGACGAGATCTTGGCCTCTTCGCTGATGGACTTGCGCAGCAGGCGCATGAAGACGAGTGTCATTAGAAAGGCGGCGCCGCCGCAGAACAGCACGACCGCAGCGCGCAGCAGAACCGGATTCGACAGAATCTTCACCAGAGCCTCCTGTACCAGCTGAGAAACTGGTTGCCGAAGAAAAAGGCGACCAGCGCCATGCTGCCGAGAAAAACGCCGAACGGCACCTGATAGTACTGGTAAACCATCTGCGCCGAGCGCCATCCCCGGCGGCGTGCGGCCTGCGCGTTGGCCAGCCGCCGCATGAAGCGGTGCGTGCGTTTCACCCACACCACCAAAACCGTGGTCAAACCGAACAACGATCCGGTGAGCGAAGCGGCAAAGATGGTGAAGATCGTAAGCTTCATTCCGAGAAACGAGCCCACCATGGCCATCAATTTGACGTCGCCGAAGCCCATGCCCTCCATGCCGCGCCAGCGCAAATAAATTGCCCCGGCGCCGTAGATAAACGACGCGCCCACCGCCGAGCCCAGCAGCGAATCGGTGAGAGAAAGAATCCGGAGGGTGTTGTCGACGGTGAATGGCAGGCGCACCACGCCGGGCAGAATCTGCGAAGCCAAGTCGTTCACAGGAACGATCAGGCTGAAAACAACGCCCAAGGCGAATCCGGGCAGAGTGAGCTTGTCGGGCAGCAACTTAGTTTCAGCGTCGGTGAAAATGAGACCAAGCAGCAAGAAAGCGAAGACGCAATACTTCAGCGTGGAGAGAGTCAACCCGAAGTACCAGTAGCAGGTAGCGAACAGGGCGCCGGTCAGCAGCTCAATCAACAGATAGCGGGACGAGATTCTGGTCTTGCAATGGCGGCAACGCCCGCCCAGAATCAGCCAGCTCAAGACCGGAAAATTATCGTAGAAAGCGATGGGATGACTGCAGCCGGGACACGCTGAGCGCGGCCGGACCACCGACAATCCCCGTGGCATGCGGTAGATACACACATTCAGGAAGCTGCCGAAGGCCAGCCCGAGGACAAAAATCGCGATGGCAAGAACCGGATCCACGTTACATGAGGCGCGCTTCAGCGGGCGGCAACCAACTTTGCTTAAAGCGCCCAGCTGGAAGAACGCTGATCGACACTCAGCTTTCTTTGATTCTGGGATGGATTATAAGGCGATCAACAGTGCCAGCACTAAGGTACTGAAGTCACTGTCCACAGGGCCAATGGGCGGCAAGAGATTGATCAGGGGAGGGTTACGGAGGAACTTGCGGCGGTGTCAGTCTTGGTGCCGTCCCTCCGGGCTGAATTCTTGCCCCGGGAAACCGAGCCAGGGCTCACGCCCTGGGCTCTCACATTTCACGCCTGTCGGCCCTGTGGTGTGAGAGTTCGCGCCTCCTGCCTATCCCAAAGGTCCAAGGCACTCGTGGAGGTCGTGTCAACCCCCCGGGCCCGTCGGAAACTCGACTGTTCTCTGATCCCCACCCTTCACCGAGAAGAGTGGGGCATCCTTCCGTTGATGGCTCACCGCGCCTACTTTGCCTGCAGGGTCTCTATGTATTTGACCAGATTGGTCACGCGTTGCTGCACCTGCGCCTCGTGGCCCTGGCTGATGCTGGAGAACAGCGGACCCCATACCGGCATGTCCTGGCTGCCATGAGACGGGGTTGCGGCTTGTCCGCGGATGACCGCAGCCACGTGATCTGCCGGATATTTGCCGCCATTTTTCTGCGCCAGTGCGGTCAGGTCTGTGGGCGCGGCCTTCATGGCCGACGCGGCTGGGCCTTTGCCTTTGCCGTCCGTTCCATGGCAAACGGCGCAATAGCTGTGGAACATTTCCTGGCCCGAGTTCGAGGGGGCATTGGTAATGGGAACGTGCTTCACTGTAGGAGCCTGAGCCTGTGCTGGTGCGCTCTGAGCGACGGCAAAAACCGAGATCATTACCAGAATCACAGCCAGACTGATGAATTTCATAACGTGCATGATCTTCCTCCTTGGGCTACGGTGCCCAAACACTCTACTGTAGACCGCCGAATCATAAGCGGAATGTGATGTAGATCACAAGGGTTGTGACAATTGAGTCGGCGCTTTACTTCAATCCTTCCACAATGTACAGGTCCGATGTGATCCGGTTGTAGGAGTAAGCGTAACTCTTCAAATCGCGGGAGAAGCTCGGCGGAGCCAGGTCAAACAGGCCAGTGGGATCGGCGAGAGAAAACGACTTGAACAGGCGGCGTTGACCGGTAGCCAAGTCAATGGTGAAGACATTTGACGGGATTTCGCTAGTGCCCACCAGCAACGACTTGCCGTCCGCCGTCCACTGCACCGGATCTTCCAGCGGCTGCACATTGGGCACGTGAAGGGGATCGCCGCCAGACACAGGATAGATGCTGATTGATCCTTGAGGATCGCGGGCAGCGACCTGCCTCCCATCGGGAGAAATGCAACCGCGATACCGCACCCCTATACCTTCGGGGCTGATCGGCTTAGGTGTGGTTCCGTCAACATCGCCGACCCACAGCCTCAAGCCGCGTCCGCCGGGTACATTGCCCAGTATGAGAATGTGCCGCTGATCAGGGAAGAAGTAAACCTGGTGAGGTTGGACGTCGCCGGTGGGAACGGTGCGAGAGTCGCCAGCGCCGGTGGGCAGCTCGACAGTCTCGTGCTTTTCGCCGCGGGTAAGGGCCAGCACCCACTTCCCATCGGGAGACAGCGTCGCCGCTCGCCCCTCCCCCAGCCTCACGGCAGGGGACCCATCGGTTCCGCGGACGTAGATCACGCCGGTCTCGCCGCCAGCCTCGCCGGTCTCGTCGAAAGAGACGAGCTTGCCGTCATTGCTGATGTCGCGAGGGATCGTCCAATCATGCCAGCTCAGGTCCCGCTCTTTGCTCTCGCCGGGAGCCAGCCCGATCATGCCGGCACGCATGTCGTCGCGTGTGAAAAGCACGCGACGGTCTTTGTAAATATCCTGCAGCGTCAAAGTGCCCGTTCCCAGGTAGACGAGGCGTTCTTTGCCCAAGAGATTGACAGCGTAAAGTTCGCGGCTGGATCCCGAGGTAGTTGCGGTAAACCAGATTTCTTTTCCATCCGGCCACCAGGCCAGTCCCTGGGCGCTGACAAATTCTTCCGTCAGGTTCTTCTTGTTTCCCGCTAGGTCGACCGTTGCGATGCGGCCGGCGTCGTCGCGAGAGTACGGGTGATCAACAAAGGCGACCAGCTTGCCATCCGGTGAGATGCGCGGATGGCTGGCCCAGGCTGCGGTCTCGTACAGCACCTTGCCCAAGGGATATTCCAGGCGCTCTTTTCCTCCCACACGGCGCACTACGGCAAGGTTCGAACCGTCTGGTGACCAATCTGCATATTCCACACCGTCCACGACTTCGCGTGGAGCGCCGCCGCCCTGCAGCGCGCGAGCCAACATGCCGGTCGATTCAAAGCCCTCGGTCGAGTGGCGGCGGGTCGAGATCGCCAGTTCTCCGGAGGGCGAAATCGCCAGAATATCGGTCGTAGGCATGTTGAGCGGCCGAGCCTCGGCGCTTCCGCTTTGCGCGGCAAACACTTCGGTAGGACGGCCCTCCCAGGCGGCGCCGTAAATCAGGTTGCCGTCCGGTGTGAAGCGCGCGTTCCACATGGTGCCGCGGCGGAACGTGATGCGGTGTAGTTGCGGATGCACCGAGGCCGGCGCCGGCCGGAACCACACTGCGGCCAGGCCCGCGGCCAGCGCAAGCACAGCCACCACTGCCACGGCAGCGGGGCGAATCGTGGGCTTGCGTGCGGCGAGGGGTGGCGCCGGCGTTGTCGTGCCCGAAGATCCCGAGAGCAGTTCCAAGTCAAACGCGATGTCCTGGACCGACTGGAATCGCTGGCCGGGCTGCTTTTCCATGCAATGGCGGACAATGCGTTCCAGGGCGGGTGGGATCGGACCGCTTTGCCGGGAGAACTCGGGCGGATCGTCGTTGAGGATGGCGGTCATGGTCTCAGCTCCGGTGTTGCGCTTGAAAGCGCGCTGGCCGGTCAGCATCTCGTAAAGAATGCTGCCAAAACTGAAAATGTCGGAACGATGGTCGACCGTGTCGCCCTTGACCTGCTCGGGAGACATGTAGCCCGCGGTACCGAGAACCTGGCCAACGCTGGTATGGGCTTCGGAAATGCCGTCCAGGGTTTCGGCCTGCTCGCGGGGACGGCGTAGTTTGGCCAGGCCGAAATCGAGAATCTTCAGCCGCCCTGTCTTTGTGATAAAGAGATTCTCGGGCTTCAGGTCGCGGTGAACAATGCCTCGTTCATGCGCCGCCGCCAGCCCGTTGGCCAGTTGAACGGCGAGGTCGATCGCTTTCCGCGCCGGCATTCCCGAAGCAGTGATGCGCTGCCGCAGCGTGTCGCCCTCGAGCAGCTCGGAAACGATGAAGTGAACCCCGTCGCTACTACCTACGTCGTAGACCGAAACGATGTTGGGGTGGTTCAGCGCGGCAATCGACCGCGCTTCCTGCTCAAAGCGGCGCAGGCGCTCCGGCTCCGCGGTGAACGACGGCGGGAGCACCTTAAGCGCGACATCGCGCAAGAGACGCGTGTCGTGGGCGCGGTAGACTTCGCCCATCCCGCCTGCGCCAATGAAAGAAACAATTTTGTAAGGGCCGAGTTGAGTGTCCGCAGCGAAGGGCATAGATCGGCGCATTATAACCCTGTGTCGGAGATTTTGGGCGTTGCTTGCAGAAAGTCTTTCAGGGACGGCATCGCTCAGGGAAAACAGAAACGCAAAAGTTCGCCTTCGAGCGCGATGGCCGACGGCTCAAGCATTGGGAACAGGCCATGCCAGCGGTTCCAGGCAGGCGGGACAAGGCGCGTTTCGGCGGTCGGGATGGCAATCCAGCCTGCGGCCGTTTCTTCGCGCAGAAAAACAGAAAACGCAGCCGCGGCGGGATCGCCGGTGTGAAGCGATTTCCACTCATAAAGCGTGGCCGCCAGGCTTTCGGTCAGCGACTCGCGCGGATCAAGGCAGAGAATCCATCCCGAGCCGACATGGCGGAAGTAGTGATCGGGAGATAAGCCGCTTATGGCACTCACGACGCGCGCACCATATTCTCGGGCGACCTGCGCCGTCGAGTCGCGCGAGCCGTGATCGACGACGAGAATGTCGTCGCAGGGGTAAAGGGTCTCGAGCGCACGGCCCAGACGCAGGGCGTCGTTCTCCGTGTGCAGCACTGCGGTGATGGCAGGCATGGGTGATTCGCGCAGAGGGAAGTGTACGCCAACAGACGAGTGAACAAAGACGCAAGCGGAGAAAGACGCAAGCGAAGAAAGGGGGCACGTGAAATGAGCCCTCAGGGCAGAGCCTTGGGCACGGTGCAGGACGTCCGGGCGCCGCGCACCCTTAACGGCTAGTGGATGAATTTGTAATCGACGATGGAAGCGGCCAGGCCGACTTTGCCCTCTTCAGGCTCGGGTGCGTCCTTTTCGTTCAACCCCTTGTTGCGCATCACGCGGCCCTGGCAGACGACATTGGAATTCTTTTGGCCGGAGATTTCCTCAGGCATCTCGAACACCATCTCGATGAGAGCGTTCACCGGAAGCTGCTGCGGGCCGTAGAAGAGCACGCCGCTCTGGCTGATGTTTTCGATGATGCCTTCAAACCACGTACTGGTGCGGTTGACGCGGAAGCGCAAGGGGATATCAAGCTTGAGCCGGCGGGCGCGCGGCACCCACGACGGCCGTTTTTCGCGCGTATGGCTGCGGCGAACTCCGGTTTCGGGCTTGCGCACCACGCGCTCGGTGCGCTTCATCGTGGTCCAGTCGTACTTGTATTCGACGGCGCAGAGCAGGCAGACCTGGTAATACTCGCCGTCGGCCCCGCGGCGGGGCCAGGAGAACTCGTGGGAGCAGCGCCCTAACATAAGCACATCCATGAATTTCTGCGGCATGATGGGTTACTTCCGGGTCAGAAGCGCCTCGGACGCAAGGCCATCATCGCGCGAAGGGGACAGTTTGGGTAGGTTACCTTCGTTCAGGGGGAGAGCGGGCAGAGAGGAAAGTGGAGTGCACGCAAGTAGTTAGGCGCTGCGTGTATCATCGCCGCATGGGCGATCACGCCGCCGAGGTGGCGGCCTTCATCCTTGCTGGCGGCAAGAGCACGCGTATGGGAGCGGATAAGGCCTTCGTCATGCTTGATGGTCGCACGCTGCTGGCCCGGGTGCTGGACGTGGCGCGGTCGGTGACGGCAAACGTTAGCATCGTCGGCGATGCGGCGAAATTCGCGGCCTTCGCTCCCGTCGTCGAGGACGTATTTCCCGGCTGCGGGCCGCTGGGCGGGATTCATGCTGCACTGCACAAAGGGCGGGCGGAACTGAATCTGATCCTTGCTGTGGATGTGCCGTTTGTGACGCGGGAACTGCTGGAGTATCTGATCAGCCGCGCGCGAAATTCGGCGGCAGCTGTCACGATTCCGCGAATTGGTGGAGGCTGGCAGCCGCTGTGCGCGGTTTATCGCCGAGAATTTGCGGATGGCGCAGAGAAAGCTCTGCGTGCGGGACGAAACAAGATTGATGCGCTGTTCAGTGATGTGCAGGTGCAGACGATCGGCGAACAAGAGTTGGAAGCCGCGGGTTTCTCGGCCAAAATGTTTCGCAATCTGAATACGCCGGAAGAACTGGCAGCGGGTAGCGAAGTGGGTACAGGTGTTTCAGTAACAAAGGGCCCTTCGACTGCGTAATTGGTCCGCTGTCGCGAACCAATTACTCCGTTCAGGATGACAAGGTGAAAGTGCCAGACGACCCACAATCCGGGCCCTACATCGAGTTTCGCGACGTCTCGAAAGCGTTCGGCGACAACGTCGTGCTCGATCGCGTGAGCTTCGACGTGAAGCCCGCGGAGACGGTCTGCATTCTGGGGCGCAGCGGCGTGGGCAAGTCGGTGTCGCTGCATCACATCATGGGATTTCTCAAGCCGGATTCGGGCCGTGTCATCGTTGCGCGCGAGGACGTTACTGACTACAACGAAGAGCAACTGGAGCCGATCCGCAAGAAAGTCACCATGGTCTTCCAGAACGGCGCGCTGTTCGACTCGCTCACGGTCGGCGAGAACGTGGCCTTTCCCCTGCGCGAATCGCGCGAACTGAACGAGGAACAGATCTACCAGATCGTGGACGGTCTGCTGCAAATGGTTGGCGTGCAGGAGATGCGCGACCTGCTGCCGTCGGATCTGTCGACCGGGATGAAGCGTTCGGTGGCCATTGCGCGGGCGCTGGCGGCACGGCCGGAGTGCGTGCTCTACGATGAGCCGACGACGATGGTCGATCCGCTGATGGCACAGTTGCTGGGCGATCTGATCAAGCGCCTCAAGATTCAGCTGAACCTGACCAGCATTGTCGTGACGCACGACATGCGCCTGGCGAAGAAGCTGGCCGACCGGGTCGTCTTTCTGCACGAGGCCAAAGCGATTTTTTTCGGCCCGTACGGCGAAATGGAAAAGTCGAGCGAGCCGATCATTCAGGAATTTCTGGAACTGGATGAATTGAAGATCCAAGCGTAAGAACCAGTGGCTGGCAGGCTGGACAAGCCACTAGCCACTGCTTCAGAATCCCTGCTCCACCAGTTCCTCGATCGTTAGCGAACTCTCGGCGTCGCGCCCCATCATCTTCTCGACGTACTTGGCGATCAGGTCGGCTTCCAGGTTCACGGGATCGCCCGGCTTGAGCGAATGCAGGTTCGTCACGTCGACGGTATGGGGAATGATGGCGATGGTGCAGCATTCCTTCTCCAGTTTCGCAACGGTCAGGCTGATGCCCTCGATCGAGATCGAGCCTTTGAAGACCGTGTACTTCTCAACATCGGTGGGCAGTTCTATATGCAGCCACCAATTTTCAGAATCAGCGATGCGCTCGAACGCGATTAGTTTCCCCACACCATCAACGTGCCCCTGCACGATGTGGCCGCCGAAGCGGCCGTCGGCTTTCATGGGCAATTCGAGATTGACCAGGGCCCCTTCGTGAATGCGCGAAAACGAAGTGCGCGCCCATGTTTCTGGAGCGAGATCGGCGCAGAACGAGCCAGGTTTGATGTCGAGCGCGGTGAGGCACACCCCGCTGACTGCGACGCTGTTGCCGGTGGCGAGCTCTTTGGGCGTGCGCTCGGCGGCGATGGTGATGCGGCGGTTTTCGCCGTGCTCCTCGATTCGAGTGACGCGTCCGACTTCTTCAATGATGCCGGTGAACATGAAAGACCTCCAGGATGAACGCAACATTCTACTGCTTCGACCACTTAGCATTCAGCAGTCAGTATTCAGCCAGCTGCGGCCGCAATCGGGCTTAATGGAATTTGTTGGCTGAATGCCGAGTGCTGATTGCTGAGTGCTTAGTCGCCGTAAGGATCTCGCAGATATCCCTCGACCGCGAAATCTTCCCCGAAGCGGTGCAGATGAACGTGGCTAAGGTGCGCGGGCTCTTTCGCGTCACGAAATTCGGGGGCTGCGAAGGGGACGGAGCCCGAGCTGCCCAGAAGCTTCGGCGCGTAATAAAGAAAAACTTTGTCCACCACGTTTGCGGCAAGCGCGACGCCGTTCACCGTGCTTCCCCCTTCGATCATCACGCTGGTAATTTCGAGTTGACCGAGGCGCCGCAAAACGGCGCGCAGGTCGGGGCGACCGCCTGGGAGCGGTGGGAGGCTCTCGACCTGAATGCCAAGTTTGTCGAATTGAGCCACTTTTTGCTCACTTACCGACGAGCAAAAAACAATTACGTCGCCCGCGTTTTCCCGCGCGGCGCTGTTAACAAGCCGCGAGTCGAGCGGCAGGCGCAGGCGTGAATCGAGAATGACGCGCAACAGCGGTCGGCGGCGCGGGTAGCCGCTCCGGTCGGTGAGCAGAGGGTTGTCGGCAACGATTGTGCCCACGCCAACAAGGATCGCGTCGTGCTGGTGGCGCAGTTCGTGGACGTGGCCCCGGGCCGCTTCACCAGTGATCAATTTCCCCTGAAAACCGCTAGACAGCAAGTCTCGCCTCGGCGCTCCTGGCCTCGAGGCGTTCGCCGGGGGCGGTGCTATCTTGCCGTCCAGCGTCATGGCAGACTTCAGCGTCACGAAAGGCACGCCGTGGCGAATGTAGCGGGCGAAGGCTTCGTTCACGCGACGGGCCTGCTCCTCGAGGCGCCCAACTTCCACGTGCACGCCGGCGGCGCGCAATTGCTCGAACCCGCCTCCGCTGACCTTGGGATTCGGATCCGGCATGCAGGCCACGACGCGGTGAATTCCCCCGGCGATGAGCGCGTCGGTGCAGGGAGGGGTCCGTCCCTGATGTGCATGCGGTTCCAGATTGATGTAGAGCGTGCCGCCACGGGCCTTCGCGCCCGCGGCCTCCAGGGCCAGAATCTCCGCGTGTTTTACGCCGGCGTAAGTGTAGGTTCCGGTGCCGACTACATTGCCCTGTGCGTCGGCGATGACCGCGCCAACGTATGGATTGGGCGAGGCCAATCCGATGCCTGCGCGCGCAAGCTCAAGCGCGCGGTGAAGAAGTTGCTCGTCAGCCGAGTGGGCGGGCATGCAGGGAGAATCTACCACGCCCGGCTATCCGCTTGTCGCGTGCGCGCTGCAGTCAATCATTTTCTTGCGATTCGCCTCGGGCAGGTCGACTGGCTTTACTACCACTTTGGCAGCAAGACGATTGCTGGAACCCCCTTCCCGGCATTCAGCGGCAGCAGCAACGTGAGATTTTCAACCGGAGTGGTGCTGCGCTTCTAGCGAATCGCGGCCGGCGAAAGGAATCTAGCGGCGCGGCGGCAGGCAGTCGGCGGGTGGGTCGTCATCCGGCTCTGCCAGAGCCATCGCGCCGGATCGCCCTCTGGGAGGCTTTTTTGGAAAGGCGGGCACACGGGAATACGGGTCGTCGATAGGTTCGGCGTCGATCGGTTCCGCCGGTTGACCGGGTTGAAACAAGGACGCCACAAATCGCCACACCAGCAGGATCGCGACCAGCGAAATCAAGACTCCGAAAACCGCTGACATCAGATTCCTCAGCGCTGCTATTCGAACAGCGAATCCACAAACTCCTTCGGATCGAACGGCAGCAGATCGGTCGCCTTCTCGCCGACACCCACATACCGCACGGGAAGTCCGAGTTCGCGCGAAATCGCAACCACGACGCCGCCTTTGGCGGTACCGTCGAGCTTGGTGAGCACGATGCCGGTCACGCCCGCCGACTCGGTGAACACACGCGCCTGCTGCAGGCCATTCTGGCCCGTGGTTGCGTCCATCACCAGCAAAGTTTCATGGGGCGCGCCCGAAATAATACGTTGCGCGGTGCGGCGCATTTTTTCGAGTTCCTGCATCAGGCTGCTCTTGGTGTGCAGGCGGCCGGCCGTGTCGACGACAACATAATCAGTCTTGCGCGCGACCGCGGCCTGCAGCGCGTCGAACAGAACCGCGGCAGGGTCGCCGCCGGGCTTGGTCTTGATCACTTCCGTGCCGGTGCGCTGCCCCCAGATTTCCAGCTGCTCGATGGCAGCTGCGCGGAAGGTGTCGGCGGCGCAGAGCAGAACGTTTTTGCCCTGCGAGCGGAAGACCTGCGAAAGCTTGCCTATTGTAGTGGTCTTGCCCGTGCCGTTGACGCCGACGACGAGGATTACCTCCGGCGTGCCGTCGACTCTGTTCACTGGCCGCAAGCTCGCGGCGCTCAGGATCGCCAGCAGTTCTTCTTTGAGCAGGCGCTTGAGTTCCTGCACGTCCTTGATCTGCCTGCGGTCGGCCTTGTCGCGCAGCTTGGCTAGAACCTGTTGCGTGGTCGTGGCGCCGAGGTCGGCGCCAATCAGTGTGGCTTCGAGATCGTCGAGGGTTTGGCGGTCGATTTCCTTGCCAATCGAGACCACCGCTTCGATGCGATCGGCCAGGTTTTCGCGCGTGCGCGTAACCGCCTGCTTCATGCGGTCCAGAAAACTGGGCTTTTGTTCTTCCTCGAGGCTGCCGAAAAGGGTCTGAATCATAACGGGGCCAAACACGATTATACGGGCACCGCGCATGCACGAACGTCCGCCCAGTCTTCGCGCCGGCGTCTTTTCGAGTCGTCGGCGAGCCTCGGGCCATCCAACCACAGGCAGTCATGCGAAGATAGACTGCTGGAGTTTCGCCCCGCTCGAGCACATGGACACTTCCACATTCCGCAGAGTCTTCAAGGCATTTCAATATCGCGATTTTCGCCTGATGTGGATCGGCGCCTGCACCTCGAGCATTGGCACGTGGATGCAGATCGTGGCCCAGGGCTGGCTGATTTACCGGCTCAGCCACTCGTCGTTTCTGCTGGGGCTGGATCAGTTTCTCGGCGGCCTTCCCATTTTTCTGTTCACGTTGATCGGCGGGGTGGTGGCCGACCGTGTCGAGCGGCGCAAGATTCTGTTGATCTCGCAATACATACAGATGACGAGTGCGGCGATTCTGACCGTGCTCGTGGCCACGGGCATGGTGCAGGTGTGGGAGATTTTGTGCCTGTCGTTCGTGTCGGGGCTGGCGCAGGCGTTCGGGGGTCCGGCATATTCGGCGCTGATTCCAACTTTGGTGGATCGCGAGGACATGCCCAACGCGATCGCGCTGAATTCCATTCAGTTCAACCTGGCGGTGACAGTCGGTCCGGCACTGGCCGGCATAACGCTGGCTCGGTTGGGCGAAAAGTGGTGCTTCGGATTGAACGCAGTCTCGTTTCTGGCGCCGATCATCTCGCTGTCCATGATTTCGGCACGGTTCCTGCCGGAAAAATCGGCGGAGTCGATGTTCAGCAGCCTGAAGCAGGGATTCCGCTTTATCTGGCATCACGGGGCAATGGTCGGTGTGATCGTGCTGGCGTTCACGATGACTTTCCTGAGCATGCCCATGCGGACCTATTTCCCAGTGTTCGTGAAAGACATTTTCCATCGCGGGCCGGAGACTTACGGCAACCTGCTTTCGTTGATGGGCGTCGGCTCAATCTGCGGGTCGCTGGGAGTCGCGGGGCTGGGAAACATCGGGAAGAAGGGGCGGTTCGCGCTGACCATGCTGATCTGTCTGGGCGCGGGGATCTCAGGATTTGCCCTCTCGAAATTTCTGCCTGTCAGTTACGCCATGCTCGTGCTGGTGGGAGCATCGATGATGGCGGTGTTCGCCACCGTGACTTCGCTGGTGCAGTTGATCGTGACCAACGAAATGCGCGGGCGCGTGATGAGCGTTTATAACTTCGCCTTTCGCGGCGGCATGCCCATGGGGAATCTTGCAACAAGCTGGCTGGTTCCCGCGTTTACTGCACCCGTCGTGCTGGGCGTGAACGGATTCCTGCTGATTCTGGTGGCGCTGTACTTTCTGGCGGTGCAAAGGCGCGTGGCGGCGTTGTAGAGGGCGCGGCTTCTTACTGCGACAGGACGACCCACTTGGGGCGAATCGAGATGCTTGGGATCGGCCGCGGCTACACTCGCGTGCGTTCAAGCGCTGCCGCGTCGGCAGCGAGGGCGGCTTGCGTCGCGGCGGTTTCTGCCACGGCAACGGATTCCGGTTCGACCATAGGCGCCGGCATTGGAGCGACCGGCCGCTTGATGGTGAAGCGCTGGATGCGGATTTCACCGCGCGCGTAGACCGCGAGAAGAGCCTTGACAGCGTCGGGATCGAGGCGCTTGCCGGCAAGGTTCTGAATGATCTGTAGCGCTTGATCAGGCGTGTGTGCGGTCTGATACGGACGATTCGTGGTGAGAGCGTCGAAGGTGTCGGCCACTGCGATGACGCGTGCCAGCAGCGGAATCTGATCACCCTTCAGGCCGTAGGGATATCCACGGCCGTCGAGCGCTTCGTGATGCAGCTCGATGCCGGGCAGCATTTCCGCGAGCTGCGTGACCGGACGCAGAATGTTAGCGCCCTTGGTGGTATGCGTCTTCATCACTTCGAATTCTTCGGCGGTCAGCGCGCCCGGTTTCTTCAGGATGTGATCTTCAATTCCGATCTTGCCCACGTCATGCAGCTGGGCTGAAATCTGCAGCGTCTCCATGAAGGTGTGGTCCAGCTTCATTTCCTTCGCGATCAGCAGCGAGTAGCGCGTGACGCGGTCGGAATGGCCGCGGGTGTAGGGATCCTTTTCGTCGACCGCTCCCGCGAGCATCTGGATGGAGCCCATGAACAAGGCACGATTTTCATCGGCGGCGCGCTTGAGATCCTCGACGAAGCGCTCCAGTTCTTCGGACATCGTATTGAAGGTCTGGGCGAGTTCGCCGATTTCGGTGCGGCTCCAGAGATGGACGCGCTGGGAGAAATCTCCCTTGGCCAGAGCCCGGCTGGATTGCGTGAGGATTTCCAGGGGATTGGTGATTCGGCGCGCCGCGAAGATGCTCACGCCAATGCTCAACAGAACCGCCAGAAGCGCCAGCAGGCGGGCGGTGCGCTGCATTTCATACACTCCACGGTAGGCTTCGCGGCGCGGCTTTTGCACGACGACGGCCCAGTCGAGCGCCATGACCGGGCTGCTGGTGCCGAGCATTTCAATTTTCTCGAAGCCGCTGTTGACGGTGAATTCTCGCGTCGCCGCCAGCTGCGCTTTGTTCCCACCCTCCACAAAGTTGCGGACAATCTCCAGGTTCTTCATGTCCTGGCCGGTGGCGAACTCAGGAGTGGCCGCGGCCACGAGGCGTCCCTGCGCGTCGACCACATAAGGCGTCAGGCCTCCGCCGCTCACTTCCTGCAGGCGGCGGATCAGGAATTGCAGATTGACAACGGACGCGATCATGCCGAGAAAGCGCGATCCATACATGACCGGGGAGCTGACGAGAAACACAGTCCGCGTGGATTTGCCTTCGCCCACGGACAGAGCCTGGCCGTTGTAAACGCGCCCGTCGCGGGCCGCGGCATAGGCGCGTTCGAGTTCACGGTTCAGAAAAGCGTCAGGCGTGATGCGGCCGGCGGAAATGCCTTTGGCGTCGGAGTTGATCAACGTGGCATAGGCGATTTCGTCTGAAGAAGAAACAAAGTTTTCGAGGAGCGCGCGCAGTTCGGGAGTCTCGATATTCTTCCCGCCGATGTCGCCGCCGCTGGCGACCTGAATCGCTGACGACAGATTGGCCAGCATCATACGTAGCGAGCGTTCGTGCTGCGAAAGATCGTCGGCCAGCGAACGCGTCACGGTGTTCTGCAGCAGCATCTCGTTGGTCTTGAGCCGGTCGCGATTGATGGATTCGACCTGCGACGAGTAGAAATACATCGGCACAATACTGATGACCAGAAGCACCCCGAGAATCAAGTACAAGATCGGGATGCGGGCGTGGCTGGAAGTGCTGGAGGACAAGGCTCTCCCTTCACTCAACTCGCGGACGCCGAAGTCGAAGTGACGGCAAATTTCACGGTATCCCTAAAATTCTAATGGGGAATTGCGAGAGGCTGGCATTACCAAAGTACCTTTGAACTGGTGCCTGGCGCGGGGTTTGGCAGTGAATTGTCGAGCCTTACGCTTCGCTTTTGCCGCTGCGGGTCATCAGTTCGTGGATGGCCTCGCGTGGGGATTTGCCCTTGTGCAGGATAGCGTGCATCTGCTCTGTAATCGGCATTTCCACCCCACGCGCGTGAGCGAGCCCGATGGCCGCCGTGGTGGTGAAGACACCTTCTGCGACCATGCCGTGCATGGCGGCGAGAATTTCAGGCAATTTGTGCCCGCGGCCGAGTTCGACTCCGACGCTGCGATTGCGCGACAGTCCTCCAGTGCAGGTCAACACCAGATCGCCGAGTCCGGCCAGTCCGGCCATGGTTTCAGCCCGGCCGCCGCAAGCCACGACGAGGCGCGTCATTTCCGCCAGTCCGCGCGTGATCAGCGCGGCGACCGAATTGTGGCCGAGGCCGAGCCCGTCGCAGATGCCGGCGGCGATGGCGACGATATTTTTCAGCGCGCCGCCAAGCTCGACGCCGGCCACGTCGCTGTTGGTGTAAACGCGAAAACTTGGGTCGCTGAATTCCTGCTGCACCGAGCGCAGAAGGTCGGCGTCGCGCGAAGCGATGGTAATAGCCGTCGGATCACCGCGGGCGACTTCCAGAGCAAATGACGGACCGCTGAGCGCCCCAATGCCGGATATGTTTTCGCGACCCAGGACTTGAGCAATCACTTCTGTCATGCGCAGCAGCGAGCCTTCCTCTAGGCCTTTGGTCGCGCTGACAATGAAAGCCCGAGCGGGGATGAGCGGCCGCATCCTTTCGAACAAGCCGCGGCAATGCTGCGACGGCATGACGCTGACGACGATATGCGTGCCGTGGAGGGCATCGGCAAAATCATTCGTCGCTGTGACGGAGTCAGGAATCTGGCGGCCCGGAAGAAACGCTTCGTTGACGTGCCGCTCGGTGATGGATCGGCAAACGTCGCGTTCGTGCGCCCAGAGCCGGACGCGGTGCGTGCCCTTGCGTCCAAGCACGATGGCAATGCCTGTGCCCCACGCGCCGGCGCCGATGACTGCGATCTCGCTCATGTGCGCCTGGCTCCGAAGCGATTCTCGGTGCCGGCCAGCAGGCGCCGGATGTTCTGGTGATGCTTGACGACGATCATTAGGGATGCCAGACCCATGAACGCGAGCGAGATCCAGCCGTAGTATTCGTGCAGGATTCGGGCGAGAAAGGGGAAAGCCGCGACCGAAGTGATTGATCCGAGAGAGATGTAACGAAACGCGAGTACGATGACGACAAAAATGCACGCCGAGATCAGGACGGCTTTGGGCGCAACGATTGCGAACGCCCCTAAGCCAGTGGCGACTCCCTTGCCTCCACGAAACTTCAGCCAGATGGGAAACAGGTGACCGACGACCGCAAATAGCGCGGCCAAAGACATCGAGCGATATGGCGTGTGGGTGTTGGCGCGGGCGCTGTTGAGATAAATAGCCAGCAGAACCGCAGCGGAACCTTTTCCCGCGTCCAGAAGCAACGTCAGCACACCCAGCCCGGGCGATTTGCGCGACACGTTGGTTGCGCCGATGTTGCCGCTGCCGCTCTGGCGCACGTCCTCGCCGCGAAAAATGCGCACCAGAAGATATCCGAACGGAATCGAGCCCAGCAGATAACTGGCAGCGGCGATGAGTAGAACTCGCATATTCGATGAAGCATTTGCGGGAAAGGCCTCGGCGCTAGGCTTCGCTCAGCGCGAATCTCTCCAGCTTTGTGTACTTCGATCCTTTAGGCGACAACTGGCTCTGATACAGAAAAAACTCGCGGGCGGTCATGGTACCAAACTCCGGCGCGGCCAGCCCGGCCAGTTTTTCCTGCAGCCGTTGAAACACGCGCTTGGGGGCGTCCCCTTTACGCCAGCGCGGCGATCCCGAACCGCCAGATGCGCGAGCCAGAGTCAGGTGGGGACTGAAGGCGCGATCTTCTTTTGGAATGCCGAGCGATGCTGTGGCGTCGCCTACCGCGGCGGCCAGCGCGGCGAGTCGCGGGCCGGCTTCCATGCCCACCCAAAAGACCCGAGCCGATTTGGCGGTGGGAAAAAACCCAAAGCCGCTGAACTGAATTTCCACCGTGTGTCCGCTCACGCCCGCCAGTGCCTGCCCGATCTGCGCGACCGCGGAGTCGGGCTGCTCACCGATGAACTTGAGTGTGACATGCAGAGATTCAGGCTTTACCCAGCGCGCATCAGGAGCGAATGGTTCGACGCCCTCCATGAAGCGGACCATCCGCTCGCGGACGTTGTCGGAGATGTCGACAGCAACAAAGAGGCGCATAACTGGTCGCGTGTCCTGAGCCATGAGTCCTGAGTCCCAGTTAAAAAACCACGCGAGGTTGTTCGGGACTCCGGGGCTCGCGGCTGGGGACTAGATCAATTTCTTTCGCACCATGTCCAGCGCCATAGTCGATGCGAAGCGGCGGATGCGCTTGCGATCGCCGGCGAAGTTCCGCTGGACAACTTCGGTCCCGCGGTCGCTGGCGACGGCGTGAAACACCAGTCCCACGGGTTTTTCGGCCGTGCCTCCTGTAGGCCCCGCCACGCCGGTGACGCCTACGCCCAGGGTCGACTCGCATCGATAGCGGATGCCTTCGGCCAACGCCGCTGCAACTTCGCGGCTGACCGCGCCATGGCGCTCGATCATTTCCGCCGGAACGCCGGCCAGCTCCGTCTTCAGCTGATTCGAGTACACCACCGCGCCGCCAAGGAAATAGCGCGAACTCCCACTGATCGACGTGATACGCTCCGCCAGCAAGCCTCCAGTGCACGATTCCGCGACCGCGAGCGTGGCGCCGCGCATCTGCAGCCAGTAGCCGACGATCTGCTCGAGCGACTGGCCGTCGCTCGAATAGACGGCGTCGTCGAGTTCGTCCTCGACCAGGCCGGCGACTTCATCGACGCGCTGCTGCGCGGCATCCAAAGTAGCGGCGCGCGTTTTGAAATGCAATTCGACCTCGCCCGCCCCTGCCAGGATCGTGGTTTCCACGTCGCCGTAACGCTTGTAGATGGGCGAAACGCGGGCATCGACGTGCGACTCGCCCAGCATGGCCACTCTGAGCGTGCGAAAAGCAAGAAATGCGGGAGGAACTTTCGCGCGTAGCAGCTCGCGGACTTCACCGTCAAACAAGGCTTTCAGTTCGTGCGGAGGTCCTGGCAGCAACACGACGATGTGCTCGCGTCCGTCGAATCGTCCTGCGACCCACTGCCCCGGCGCGGTGCCGTTGGCATTGGGCAGCACAGTCGCTCCGTCGAGAATGTCGGCCTGCTTGGCGTTGTTGGGCGCCATCTTCCAGCCGTGCGAGGCAAAGCGCTGTTCAATCCCATGCAAGACTTCGGCATCGCGGTGGAGGCCTACACCGAGGGCTTCGGCCACGGCTTCGCGCGTCAGATCATCTTCGGTTGGCCCAAGGCCGCCGCTGAAAATGACAATGCTGGAGCGGAAAAGCGCATGCTGCGCGGCCGCGACCAGACGCCGCAGATCGTCGCCGACCACGCTCTTGAAAATCACCTCCACGCCCAGCAGATTGAGCTGCTCGGTCAGATAGAGCGAGTTGGTGTCCATGCGGTAGGGCGTGAGCATCTCGGACCCGACCGCAATGATCTCGGCGTTCACGGGAGAAGTGTAAATGAAAAGCGGGAGTCTATTCCGGCAACAGAGGCAAGCCCTGAATGTCCCATAAAAGATGGTGCACGCCGCTGGTAGTGGCCAAGACGACGCTGCGCCCCGGAGCAAAAGCTAGACCCACCAGACCCTGCCCCGCGACTTCCAGACTGGGATGGGCGTCGGGCGTGATCTTCACAATACCGCGTTTGCCGGCCAGCGAGGCGGCAACGTAGAGGTTGCCTTCGACGTCGAAAGCCAGGCCCTGCGGCCTGCCCAGACCTTTATAGAAAGTGCTGACGTTGCCGTTGGGATCAATCTTGTGCACTCGGTCATAGCTCGACGTGGTTGGCCCGGTCACGAACAAGTCGCCCTTCGGGCTGAACGCAAGGTGATAGGCTGACACACTCGGCTCGAGCGTGGCAAAGACAAAAACCTGCTGGTCGCGGGCGATCTTAAAGATAGTGCCGCTGCGGTCTCCGACGTAGAGATTCTGTTCGCGGTCGAAAGCGATGCCCGTAGCGACTCCCATGCCTTCCGCATAGGTGGTCATGGCTCCGTTCGGCGACACGCGATAGACCGCGCCGTCATAGCGCGACGAAACATACATCTGGCCCTGGCGGTCGAAGGCGATGGACGTGGCGTTCATCAGCTCAACAACGAACGGTTTCACTTCGTAGTTGGTGTCGATCTTGAAAACGGCGACCGGAACCTTCTGGCCACGTGATCCGGAAAACGTGGCGTAAATGTTGCCTTCGGCGTCGAGCGCGGGATTGGTGACGGGATGGAGCGTCTCGACGATGGGCACCGCCACCCGCACCGTCTGCGAGTTGCTGACGTGGCCGTCGGTCGCCACCACGACCGGCCCGGAGGTTGCCCCTTCGGGAACGCGAGCGATCAGGAACGCATCAGAGCTGACCACGAGCGCACCTTCCACGTCGCCAAACCGCACTTTCGGGCGTTGCAGCTCCTGCGGGCGAAGGCCCGAGCCGCTGATGCGGATTTCACCGCCAGTGATGGCAGCGGAGGGAGAAACAGTGTCAATGCGCGGCCCGCCGTTAACACTTTTTCTGCCGAGGATGCGGTCGGAAAATCCCATTTGCTAGTTACCGAGTAGATGAGAGTGCAGCAGAAGTTGCATGATCGCTAGCGCGTACAAGCCGGCCGCGACATCGTCGAACATGATTCCAGTGCCCTCCGGCAGCTTTTCCAGTTGGCGAACCGGCGTGGGCTTGACGATATCGAACACTCTGAAAAGTATAAAACCCGTGAGAAAAGTTTTCCACGCGAGAGGCACAGCGATCAAAGCGATCAGTTGGCCGGCAACTTCGTCGATGACAATGAACTGGGGATCTTTCGCGCCACAGGCTCGCGCCACGCGGGTCGCTGCGGGAATGCCGACGAGCATGACCGCCCCGGCGAGAGCGATCCCGACTGGCATGCGCAGAGGGGGATGGACTTGCGATGCCACGCCTGCCCAGAGCACCACTGTGGCAGCCGATCCCCATGTGCCGGGGCCGGGGCGCATGCGGCCGATGCCGAAAAAAGTAGCGACTAGAGTTGCCCAGAGCGGCGCGGGGCGAGACGCGCCCGCGACAGCCGGCGGGACGCCGGCGTTACGGTCGACGCTGCTCTCGTTTTCTGACTTCAATTTCACGAGCGTTCCTCGGGATCTTCCGGATTCCTATCGTGAATACCCTCGTCGGCGTCCTTTACCGGCGACGAAATCACATAGGCTCCGCTGGCCCATTTTCCCAGATCGATGGTGCGGCAGCGCTCGCTGCAGAAAGGAGAGTCGGGGTCGGTGCTCTTCACGGGCTTCTTGCAGATCGGGCAATGAAGTTTGAGCGAGCGCTTTCGCGGCATAGGAATTCTCATTGTAGAAGGAAGATTTCCGATTGCGGTTGGAGAAAGTGGAGGAGAAAAATCGCGGCTCTACACGATTCTCGCCACCAGGTCGTAGTCGTGCGCCTCGGTAATCTGGCAGCGGTAGAAGCGGCCGGGTTCGGGCGTCGTTTTTTCGGGAAAATCATTGACGAAGACTTTGCCGTCGATTTCGGGCGCATGCATGGCGGTCCGTCCTTCGAGCAGCAGTTCGCTCTCTTCCGATTCACCTTCGAGGAGAAGGTCGAATTCTCGGCCGATCAGAGCCTTTTTCTTCTTCTTGCTGATCTGGCGCTGAATCCCCATCAGATGTTTGCGCCGGCGCTCAATTTCTCGCGGCGACAGTTTTTTCTCCGCTGAAAAGGCGGCCGCGCCCTCCTGGTCGGAGTATGCAAACGCTCCCATCCAGTCGAACTGTGCGGCGCGGACGAAGTCGCACAGCTCTTCGAATTCCTTCTCGGTCTCACCGGGGAAGCCCACGATGAACGACGTTCGCAAGGTCAGGTCAGGCACGGTGCCCCGCATTTTCGCGATCGAGCGCAGGAAGACATCAGCTCCTCCACCGCGCTTCATGCGTTTCAGC
>CAYOUY010000365.1:0-4912 GCA_964407245.1 uncultured Acidobacteriaceae bacterium | reverse complement strand
CAGTTCAGCTTGCCCGTGTCGGCGTTCAGCGCCAGCAGGGAATTGCTGTACAAGTTATCGCCAGCGCGTCCCTCGCCGCGGTTCGAAGGGGATGGGTTGCCCGTCGGCCAGAAAATCTGATTCGTTGCAGGATCGTAGGTGCCCGTGTTCCATGCGGGAGCGCCGCCGACTTTCCAGGAATCACGCTCCCAGGTTTCGTGGCCAGGCTCGCCCGGCCCTGGGACTGTATAGAAGCGCCATTTGCGCGCTCCGGTTTCGGCGTCGTAAGCATCAATGAATCCGCGGACACCGTACTCGCCGCCTGAAACACCGATGATGATGCAATTCTTCACCGCCAGCGGCGCCACCGTGAAACTGTGGCCGGTGCGGTAGTCGGCCGCGGTCGCATCCCAGATGACGGCGCCGGTTTTCGCATCGAGCGCGATCACGTGCGCGTCGAGCGTTCCCAGAAAAACCCTGTCGCCGAGGATCGCCAGCCCGCGATTCACGTGACCACAACAGGGACGAATGTCTGACGGAATTTGCCGCTGATACATCCAGATCGGCCGCCCGGTGCGGGCGTCGAGGGCAAATGCGCGGTCATCCTGTGCGGTCGCATACATAATTCCGTCAACAACCAGCGGGGTGGTTTCGAGCTTTCCCGTCGCGGCAGTCTGATACACCCATTTCGCCACCAGCGAATGCACATTCCCGAGATTGATCTGGTCCAGCCCGCTGAAACGCCTGCCGGAGTAGTCGCCGGAGTAAGTCATCCAGTTCTGCGGCTCTTTGGCAGCATTCACCAGCCGCTCGAAGGTAACCTGGGCAGAAGCTGTTGAGGCGCACACGAGAAGGGCGAAGCATCCGGCAGCTAGCACTGCCTTGACCGCTCCGTGGAAGAGCGGCGCTTCAGCGCCGTGTTCCGGCGTCCCTTCTCGGCTGGGCTTTGGCCCCTGTGGTCCACAGGGCCTGAAGGCCCATCTCTCGGTGCTGCGTAACGCGGCCCTGAAAGGGCCGCTCTTCCACGGCGCCGTTGACTCCCGTTGCGAATCGAAGAAACCCGCCGCGTCGCGGCTGCTGCGTCGCCGAATGCTCGTCTTCATTTCGCCCCCACGCTGACCAGAAACGCCACGATGTCCACCAGGTCCTTGTCGCTCAACACGTCTGCGTCATACTTCGGCATCGCCGACTGGCGAGACTTCTGGAACGAACGCAACGTGCTCTTGTCGAGCAGATGAATCTTCTCGTTCGCGTCCATGATCTGCACGCTGAAACTGTCTTCATTCAGCGTTACACCTCTAATTTCTTTCCCGTCTGCGGTCACCACAGTGACGCTCTCATACTCCTGCGGAAACTCCTTCGTTGCTTCCGTCAATCCCCACGCCAGCCGCCGGCTGGGATTCCGCACCGAGTCGATGATCGCCTCGCGTGTGCGCGCGCCACCCACGCCAGTGAGTTCCGGTCCGAGCCTGCCGCCTTTACCCTCAACCATGTGGCAGAGCGAGCAATTCGCGTCCCCGAAAAACAAGTCTTTGCCGCGCGCCGCATTTCCTGACGCATTCGCCGGTGCCTTCACTTCCTGGCTGCGGATGTAGGCGATGATCTGCCAGATTTCTTCGTCGGTCATGCCGACGCCCTGCCCGTTTGTGCCGTTCGCGGGCATTGCCGTGCCCGGAATGCCGTTGCTGATGACCTGAAACATCTCCGCGTCGGAGTGCGTGTGCTTTTTCACAGCCCGCGTCAAATCGGGCCCGCGCCCTCCGCCGCGCGCGCCCAGACCATGACAGAGCGCACAGTTGATGCGGAACTCATACTCGCCCGCCTTCGCGGCCTTTGGATCGCCCGCGAGCGGATTACGATCGTCGGCCGTGGAGGCAGCAGTTCCGAGGAACGCCGTAACGACCAACGCCAAACACCATCGTTTGCCCATGCATCACCCAGGAAAATTCTTCGCATTCTACGACAACCATTCGCGGCGCGAGCTTTGGAAATCTTCGGAGGTGAGAGGAAATCCCGGCGTACATGTCCGGCGGGCATCTGCCACCGGCACCTTTGGCTCTCTACACTGAAATCCTCCCCTGATTGCAGGAAATAACTGAGCCGATTGATTTAGATAAGCGTGCGATTTGCCTGGGCGGGCAAGTTGCTGATCCGTCAGCCTTTCCAGCGAAAGGCATCGGGCTGCGGCAGCCCCAGATGAGCCAGAACGCGGAACGCAAACTCACGCGCCAGTTCATCCAAGGAAGCCGGCCGGTAATAAAAGGCCGGGATGAGAGGAAAGATCGTGGCCCCGGCGTCGGCCGCACGGTACAGGTTGCGGATGTGAATTTTGTGGAGCGGCGTCTCGCGCACGCACAACACCAGCGGGCGCTTCTCTTTCAGCGTGACGTCGGCAGCACGCTCGATCAAGTGAGAGGCGCCGCCGTTGGCAATGCGCGCCAGCGTGCCCACGCTGCACGGGATGACGACCATGGCGTCGGCGGGATAGGAACCGCTGGCTACGTTGGCTCCGATGTCGTCGTTCGATTGCAGGTGGATTTTCTTGGCAGAGCGCTTGCCGCCGCCGGGCGAGGACGAACCGAGAATCCGGGCGATCAAGTTGGATCGGCCCGTGATGTTCAGTTCTTCCGCCATGACGCGCAGAGCGCTGTCGGAAGCAATGAAATTCACCATTTGAACGTGCTCGTCGCGTTCGACGGCGAGCAGAAAATGCCGCAGAAAGATGGCCCCGCTGGCTCCAGTTGTGGCGACGGTCAGATTTTGCGGCGGACGGTTGGTCAAGACGCCTCCAGGAAGTCTGTCACGAAGTTTGGAGCATAGGAAGGCCGTGCGGCGGAAGTCAAGTCACATGTAAAGCAAGTAGCTAGAAGCTATAGATGGCATCGCCCACCAATCTCGGGTCGCGCCGCAACGCAGCTCAACTGCAGGCGCTGGCAGGTGTGGAGCGCGAAATCCGCAGCCTGGATTCACACAACCAGCGCAAGTATCTGCGCGAATTCAATCACGCGTTCCGCAACTACGATTCAATTCTTGATTCCGAGCAGGTTCAGATTGCTCTGCGGGCGGCTGATGTTGTGCTCATCGGCGACTATCACGCCCTGGCTGCGGCCCAGCGCTACGCCGCGTCGATGCTCGAGCAGCGCGCTCTCGCCGGCGACCGCCCGGTTGTTTTGGGCGTTGAGACCATTTTCGCGCGCGACCAGCACATTCTCGACGAGTGGTGGCGGCGCGAAATCGACGAGGCCGAACTGCGCCAGCGCATCCGCTTCGATCTTGACTGGGGATACGACTGGACTCCTTTTCACGAGCTTCTCGTTGCTGCGCGCGATCACGCCGAGGCGCTCTACGGCCTGGACTGCATGCCGCGCGAAGACCTGCGCAAGATCGGAGCCCGCGATCGTCACGCCGCCGTCAAAATTGCAGAGATCCGCGAGCGTCATCCCAACGCCGTGATCTTTGTGCTGTTCGGCGAGTCGCATCTTGCTCCCGGACACCTGCCGCGCGTTCTCGAAAAACAAATGCCGGGTGCGAAGATCCTCACCGTTCTCCAGAATATCGACGCGTTGTACTGGCGTGCAGCCGGAGAACGCTCGGATAAGGTCGAAGCCGTTCGTGTCAACGACGACGTCCTGTGCGTGTTCAATGCCACGCCACTGGAAAAGTACGAGAGTTATCGCTTGTTTCTCGATCAATGGAGCCGGGCCGACGACGGCCCTGACTTCGCTCCCACGATTTACAACCTGATCGACAGCCTGGCCAGCTTCCTCGAAATCAACCGTTACGCCCCGCACAACGGCACGCAACCAAAATTCCTTGTCGACATGCTTCCTGAAGTGCACGGCAGATCTTCTGACGCGATGCTGCGCCGCCTGCTCGGCCGCAAGGGGATGACGGAAGCGGAGTGCGAATCGCTGGTGGCAAGCGTTGAGGAACGCGGGAGCGCTTACCTGCCGCTGATCAACGCCTTCTATATCCGCGAAATTCAGATGATGAACGCGGCGGAAGACGCCGCCCGCTTCCTGCATCATGCCTGTCAGGGGCTGCCGCAACGTCTGAATGGCCTCGCGCCCGACGGAACCGGGGCGAATGGGGACAGGGGCAGTGAGCGCAGAAATTCGATCGACGATTTCTATGCGAGTGTAATCGAGCATGCGGTCGCAGACTTCGGCTCGCGCGTGCTCCATCCTTCGCGGCCGGCACCAGCCGCCGATGAATCGCTCCACCTGTCGCGCGCCGCGCTGGACAAGGCCGGCCAGGCCGCCAGTCGTGCCGCTGACGACAAAGCCGAATCCTCGGCACAGGAATGGGGCTACCGGTTGGGAAGCCAGATCTACGAAGCGTATCTCGCCGGCAAAGTCGCGCCCCGTGGAGTGCGCCGGCTTTTCCTTGCCCACCTCGGCGAGGCTGGAATGGCGCGGAAGGTCTGCGCCGCAGTCATCGCGAAGCTCCGCGCCATCTCGCGTCCCTTGGCGCGCGCGGCTCACGCGTAAGAGCCGTTCCCATCTGCTAATCTAGACCCCGCCAAGCTGACTGCCGAGTGCCGACGGAGTGCTTCTTGAACGCCGCATCCATCCGCCAGCTGTTCGAACAGGTGCGCAAGGGCAAACTTACGCCCGACGATGCAGTGGCTCGCATGCGCCACTTGCCGTTTGAAGACCTGGGCTTCGCCAAAGTCGACCATCACCGGGCGTTGCGGGCAGGCATGCCCGAGGTGATCCTCGGGGAGGGCAAGACGCCGGCGCAGATCGCCGCCATCTTCGCGCGACTGGCGGGGCACGGCGGAAATGTCCTTGCTACGCGCGCCAACGAGAAGCAATTTGCCGCTGTCAAGAAGAAAGCGCGCGCTGCCGAGTTTCGCGAGCTGGCCCGCGCGATTGTCCTCGAACGCGATCATGCGAAATATGGGAAAGGCGTAATCGCGGTCGTCTCGGCG
>CAYOUY010000364.1:0-5971 GCA_964407245.1 uncultured Acidobacteriaceae bacterium | reverse complement strand
CGAGAAAACTGAAGCAGAAGCCCACCGCGAAACAGATCAGATAAAAGTCAGACCAATCAACCCGAGTCGACGTCATCGGATTCGCCTCCCTTCCGCAACCGCCGCATGGTGGCGGCTGCCCGCGGGCGTAAGTTCGGGCCGAAGGGCCTCCAGCAGACGATCGGCCAAGCCTGGCGTCTCCAGAATCGCGCCCAATAGCAGCAGGCAGCGCCGCGTGTCTTTTTCGCGCGCCGCGTTGATCAGCACCGCGCTGACCTCCGGGTCGCTGGCAAAACGCTCCGATCCCTGCAGCAGCCAGACATCTAGCTGGCCTTCGGTCGTGCGCAAGTCAGAGGTCAGTTCCGCGTGGTAGCCATCGGGGTCATCTACCAGGAATCCCGGATGCACCTTGAAGAATTTCGCCAGCAGCGCACGCGAAGACTGCGTCATGTGCGGCCGGGCGCCGCTTTCGATCTGCGAGAGATACGACTGGCTGATGGTCGTTTTCCCTGCGCCTTTCCCGGCGCCGCCCAGTTCCTTGCGCACGGCCCGGACGATCTCCAGCTGCGTCATCGGGCGGTTCAGCCCGCGCAGCGAGCCTTCCACCTCGCGCAGATAACGGATTTTTTCGCCCAACTTCACGGGTCGCGCTCAATTGTTATTTCAAATCGACATATTTATATTGCAATTTGTAATTCATGTCAACAATCGAATCCAACGTGTTTTCAATGGCTTGAAACTGTGTGCAGAATTGTGCAAAGAAAAACGCCTCCGGCTCTTGGCCGAAGGCGTTTGGACTTCCCCGTGCTCCAGTGAGTATCTTGCCGGGAGGTCCTGACTTACTGGCGGCGGTTGTTGTGCTTGTCGCGATAAATCTGGCGCGATTCGCGATTCTGCTGGCGGTTGACCTGCGCCTTTTCCTGCGAAGTCAGCTTGCCGCCGTTGGCGGCGCGGTCGTTGCGCACTTCCTGGTTGATCTTGGCTTCGTTCTTCTCCAGATGTGCAGCCTCGCCCGCCGTCAATTGCCCGCTCTTGATGCCTTGCGCGATGCGGTCCTGCTGATTTTCGGCGCGCTTCCCGACTTCGCTCTTCGGATCGGTGTTCTGCACCGCAGCGTTGTGCTTGTCCTGGTAAATCTGGTTCGACAGTTTGTTCTGCTGCTGGTTTAGCGTGGCTTTGTCGGCGGCAGTGAGTTTGCCGTTATCGAGCCCTCGCATGTCGCGCTCTTCCTGGTTCAGCTTCGACTCTTTTTTCTCCAGGTTCGCTGTCTCACCCGCGGTCAACTGTCCGCTGGCCACTCCGTTGGCTATGCGATCCTGCTGATTCTCTTTGCGCTGCTGGATGCTCTGCCCCGCCGGCGCGGGATCATTGCTCTGCGCCACAACGGGCAGCGCTGGAACCAACATCGCCAGTGCGGCGCTCAAAACCGAAATCTTGATCGTCCTCTTCATGGAACTCTCTCCTGGGGTCTGATTTTCCCTGCACTTGTTTAAGGTCGTGGCCACACCGGAAGAAACCCAGATTGTCAAGAAATGTTGCAGAGATTTTATGTCTCGCAAGAGCAAGAGCTTAGAGGCCGAACGCCGCGAGGGACGGGCATTTCGATGAGGGCAGGTCTCCTACAGTCCAGCCTCGATCCGCGACCGCGGGTCGAGATAATCGCGCAGAGCGTCGCCAATGAAGTTAAAGCTCAACACCGCGAGCATCACGGCCAACGCGGGAAACAGCACGAGGTGCGGCGCGTCGAACAGATGGGCGCGCCCGTCGTTGAGCATCGCTCCCCAGCTCGCAGTCGGCGGCGGGACGCCGAGCCCAAGAAAGCTCATGGTGGCTTCCGCCAGAATCGCCCCCGCCATTCCGATCGCCGCCTGCACGATCACCGGCTGAATGATGTTTGGCAGAATATGCCGCACGACGATGCGCAGGTCGCTCGCACCCAGCGCCCGAGCGGCTTCGACGAATTCGCGCTCGCGCGCCGCCAGGACCTGCCCGCGCACCAACCGCGCATAGCCGACCCATCCACCAAGTGAGAGCGCCAGCACCAGATTGAAAATGCCCGGTCCGCGGAACGCCACGAAGGCGATCGCCAGCAGAATCCCAGGAAAAGATAAGAACGCGTTCATCAGCACGACGTTCACGAAGCGATCGATGCGCCCGCCGTAGTAGCCTGCGACGGAGCCGATGACCAGCCCGAGAGCGAGCGACGCGAGCACGACGCAGCTTCCTACCAGCATGGAAATGCGCGCGCCGTAGATGACGCGCGAGAGAATGTCTCGGCCCAGCTCGTCGGTGCCGAACCAGTGTGCGTGCGACACCGAGTCAAGCCGGGCGGGAAGATTGATCGCCGCAGGATCTTGCGGCGCGATCCACGGCGCAAACAGCGCGAAGATCAAGAAGATCACGACCATCACCACACCGGCCGCCGCCAGCGGATTGTGGCGGGCATTGCGCGCGATTCTTCGCATCAACAATGAGTTAGCCGCCTCGCGTTCAAACGAAACTTCAACCGTAGACATGTGTTCCCATCTTAGACGCGGCTGTCAACTTTCGACGTCAAAGAGAGGCCGCGTTGGTTGCGAATCGAAAGTCGATTGTACCGACGGACAATGTCCGATCGGGACGTGCATCTGTTTTTCGTCCCGGTACAATCGCTTTCGGGTTCCAGTACCTGTAATAAAAAATCAAACACAGAGAGAGGAAAACCATGAGAAAAGTCCTGAGCATTGGTGCGCTTGCACTGTCGTTCGCAGCGGGAGCCGCGCTGTCGGCGCAGGTTCGTGATTGGCACGATCTGGATGCTGTTCACCGGCACGTGATTGAAGCCATTCACGAGATGGACCGCGCCCGCGCCGCCAACCACTACGATATGGAAGGTCACGGCGCAAAGGCGGAAGAGCATCTGCACGCCGCCGAGCACGAGCTTGACCTGGCGGTGCAGGCTGCGAGACGGAATTAGTCGCTGATGGGTTATGGCGCGTGGGCTAAGGCTCACGCGCTTTTCATGGTAAATAGTGTACCTTTTATGGTACATTCAATTAAAGCAATCCCATGCAGTCCGACGACGCACCCCGGAAAGTCGAACTGGTATTTTTCCGCAATGATGCGGGCGGCGAACCAGTTCGAGAGTGGTTAAAGGGACTGAATGAAGCAGAACGCCATTTGATCGGAACCGATTTGCTGCGAGCACAGTGGAGATGGCCGATTGGAATGCCATTGTGCCGCCCGATGGGTAAGGGATTATGGGAGGTTCGAACCGATCTTCCCGGCAATCGTACCGCGCGCGTGTTGATTTGCTTTTATCAGGAACGGTTGGTCGCGTTGCACGGTTTCATAAAGAAAAGGCGTGCTACGCCAGCAGACGATTTGGCGCTGGCGCGAAAACGACAGAAGGAGCTGGAACGATGAGCAGGAAGAATCTGGGATCAAGCATTGACGACTTGCTCAAGGGCGAGAAGATCTTCGAGGAAGCGCAGGCGCAGGCCATCAAGGAAGTCGTGGCATGGCAACTGGCCAAGGCAATGAAGAAAAGAAAAATCTCGAAGACGCGCATGGCGGCTTTGTTGAAGACGAGCCGGTCGCAGGTGGATCGGATACTCGATCCGAAGCGCGACATTACGCTGGGGAGTTTGCAGCGGGCCGCGGCGCTGGTGGGGCAGCGGGTGGTGATTGAGTTGGTGTGAGGAACCTGCGAACTGCCCGGTCGTAGCGTCGTTTATTCTCCAAACACTTAATCTTGTGCGCGTAGTACCGGTCGCTGAGTTCTCCTAGGAGTTCGTAGCACAGGTGTACCATCTGATAAAGCAAGTGGTAGCCACCAAGTAGTACAAGGAGAGCCAGCGACGACCACAGATGGTACTTGTCGACAAACCCAACCAGAAAAGAATCATGAGCCATCGTCGTGACCTCCTTCTCGCTGCAGCAAAACAAAAGTGGCGCAGCCTTGGGGCCTGCGCCACTGTGCTTTGTCTCTCTCTAATTTCAGAGTAGCAAATTCACTTCACCAAACCGGGCGATTTTGCAAATATATATACCCTTCAGAATGAATGGCTTAGACCAGATTTATTGGAAGGGCGGGGTAACGGTGGCTCCCCTATAACCTACCCTCGTCGCGTTCAGCCCTCATTGCCTGATCCTCGGGTTCGCCACCGAATACAGCACATCCGTCAGGAAGTTTACTGCGACGTACGTCAGGCCGATGGCAAGGATGCAGCCCTGCACCAGGTAGTAATCGCGGTTGGAGATCGCCTGGATGGTCAGGCGGCCGATACCGGGCCACGCGAAGATCGTTTCGGTGACGATCGCGCCTGCTAGCAGTGCGCCGAATTGCAGCCCGAGCACGGTCAGCACGGGGATCATTGCGTTCCGCAGGGCATGCCGGTAGACAACCGTGCGCTCGGCCAACCCTTTGGCGCGCGCAGTGCGAATGTAGTCCTGGCTAAGTTCTTCGAGCATCGAAGTGCGCACCATGCGCGTCAGAATTGCCGCCAGCGCGCTTCCCATCGTGATCGCAGGCAGTACAAGGTTGGCAAACGATCCCGCGCCGGACACTGGCAGCCAGCCTAGCTTGATGGCGAATAGCAAGATGAGGATGGGTCCGAGCGCGAAATTGGGGAACGACAGGCCGAAGAGGCTCACGACGGAGAGCAAGCGGTCGTCCCAGCGGTTGCGCCGGCGAGCGGAGTGAACTCCAGCCGGAATCGAGAGAACGATGGCGACGAACAGGCTCGCCAGCGTGAGCCGAAGCGTGTACGGATATCTTTGCCCGATCAACTGCGACACGGTCTGGTTGTAGCGGAAGGATCGTCCGAGGTCGCCGTGCAGCACACCTTTCCAGTAACGGATGTATTGCTCGCCGAGCGGGGCGTCGAGGCCGTAGGCGTGGCGAATTTCAGCGATTTGGACGGGCGGCGCACCCTCGCCCAGAATCTGCTGGATGGGATCGCCCGGGACGAGGTGGATGAGCAGGAAGACGAGCGACACGACCAGCCAGATGACTGGCAGGGTGTAGAGCACGCGTTGGAGGAGGGTTCTCAGGGGTTGGTCTATCCGCGTTCATCCGCGCTAAATCTGCGGAAAAGAAGTTGCCTTAATCTCCGCCCTGCTTCGCGACTTCCGCTTCGCCTTCGACTTTGGCTGTCTTCTCAATTCTCACCCGCGCGATGCGATGACCGTCCAGCTCCTCGACGGTGTAGCGGCGGCCCTCATATTCGAAGTGGTCGCGCAGGTTTGGAATACGCTGCAGCCGCGCCAGGATAAATCCAGCCAGGGTTTCAAATCCGGCATCCCGAGGCAGGGTCAGACCATATTCGGCTTCCAGGTCGCGGATGTTCACCGAGCCCTCGAGCACCATCACGGATTCATCTTCCAGCGCCGGCTCGGTGGGCGAGACGTCGAACTCGTCTTCGATGTTGCCGACCAACTGCTCGAGGATGTCCTCCACCGTGATGACACCGGCGGTCGAGCCGAATTCGTCCACCACAACAGCGAGATGCCGCCGTCGCTCCTTGAATTCGGCCAGCAACTCCGCCAGCACCTTCGTCTCCGGGACCACGAGCACATCGTGCATGATCTGGCTGATGTGCATGCGCGAGATGCGAATCGCACTCGTCTGGCCAAGATTCGAAAGACGCAGGCGCATCCAGCGCATGAGGTCTTTGTAGTAGAGCACGCCGACGATGTGCTCGGGGCCGCGCTGCGGGTCGTACGCCGGGATGCGTGAGTGCTGGCCCTCGACGACGCGGGCCAGAGCCTCGTCGAGCAGCAGGTCGGACGGTAGCGAGAAGATATCCGGCCTCGCGACCATCACCTCGCGAACGGTGATGTTGTCGAGTTCGATAGCCGAATGGATCATTTCCTCCTGAAATTCGGGAATCTGCCCGAGCTGTCGGCTCGCCGTGACGATGAGCTTGAGTTCGTCGGGAGAATGAACCACGCCACGGCGACCTGGCTAAGCACCGAAAACGCGCAGTACCAGTCCTCCGCAGCGGCGCCT
>CAYOUY010000363.1:0-3125 GCA_964407245.1 uncultured Acidobacteriaceae bacterium | reverse complement strand
AGGAAGCTCACCGCGAACTGGCACCGCGCCTCAAGGTAGTGGACGACGCAAGCTGGCACCAGAAGCCCACGCAGTTCGTGGTCGATGGCCGGGTGTTTTTCGAGACCAGTATGGGACACATGTTCTGGCTTGGCCTTTTCGATGCCATCCATCATCGCGGCCAACTTACGGTCTATATTCGTCCCATGGGTGGGAAAGTGCCCGCTATCTATGGTCCGTCAGCTGATGATGAAGTCGATATTCACCAGCCGCTTCTGGGCTATGCCGAAGAGTTCTGCGCTTCGATAGGTTAGAGGATTGCCGCCTCACCACCACAATCTACGGCCAGACTGCTTCGGCGATGGGGTCTTTGGGCGAGGCGAGCACACGCGCGTTGCGCGCTCCAGGGTACGATCCCCAGAGCTCGCTGTGGAACTGGATGCGTTCGAGGGCGCGGTCAACCACGGCTTCGAGTTCATGAAAATACTTCACTTCGCGGCCCTTGGCCAGGCGGCGCTTCGCTTCTTCGGGGCTCAGCCAAGTCGGCTTGCGGTTGCCCTCGTCCGGCTTGCGCATCTGGTGGACTTCCATCAGAAAGGCCTTCACCACAAATTCCTGTAAGCCTCCCGGCTGCCAGAACACACCCTTGGAATGCAGATAGAGATGGAAGTGGCGCGGCTCAATCGTGCCGATGGCGCCGGCTTCCTCGGCGGCTTCGCGCTCTGCCGCCTGGCTGTGCGATAGCCGCGGGTCGGTCGAGCCCTTGGGAAACGTCCATTTGTTGCCGCCGTTGGTGTTCACCAGGAGGAACTCAACCGCATTGCTCCGCCGGCGATAGCAGATGGCCGCCACCTGCAGCGGCAACGACTTGGCGACGCGGGCTGAGCCCATGGGAAACGGCCTCCTGTCTCTGCTTAGATTACAAGCAAGATATTTCAGGAGTATTAAAGTGCAACGAAAAATGTGCACCGGGAGGGTTACGAAAGGGTTACGTCCCGTTGTGGGAATAGGCCCTCCGGCGGAGCTTTCCAGGCGTGGCAGACGCTTACCCGAGGATTGCCGCCGGCGTTACTCCCTGTACACCTACGTTTTCTTCGCCTCGCCTTCCATGAACGTGGTCCAGTTCACTCCATCGGTCGAAAGCTCAAACTTCAGCCTGTAGCTTTTCGGCGACATGACCTTCATGGTCATCTTTTGCTGCATCGCCTGGCCGCCGCTGAGCGCCTCGCTCATCCAGGTCCAGGTGTCGTCCGTCAGCGTGCCTCTTGACACCTGGTGCAGGCCCTGGCTGCTGAAGGCGTCGAAGGTGTAGACATTCTGCCGGGCGTCATATCCCATGACGAAGATTTCCTCGCCGCCACCACCCAGTTCGCGGGGCATGGTGAAGTCCCAGTGCCCGATCACGAAGAAGTTGCCGGTCATCCATTTTGTGGTTTCTTTCCAGCCGAACTTCCCGCCTGCGCCCCACGGCCCCGGCAGGATGGTTCCCGCAGTCGTCCACTGGCCGACAAAGTAGCCGAGCTTTTCGATTGGCTTCTGGATTTGAGGCGCCGGTTGCGGAGAGGGTTGCTGAGTGGATTTTTCAGTCGGTCGCGCAATCGGTGATACGGTTGGTTGCGGAGCAGTTTGGGCTGGGGCCGACGCTCGGTCAGGGCGCGACTTTCGCTTCACAAGCACTCCTCAAGCTGAGACGTCGTCGAATCTCCCAGTCAGCCCTTCTGAATTTTCTGCGCCAGTTCGCTGCGCGGCACCGAAATCTGTTCGCCCGTGGCCAGATTCTTCAGCGCGAAGGCATCGGCCTTCACCTCGTTTTCGCCGACAATCAGAATGTACTTTGCTCCGGCCCTTGTCGCGGCCTCAAACGACTTTTTCAGGCGGAAATTCTCGTCGCCCAGTTCGACCACCAGATCGTGGCGGCGCAACTCCCGCGCCAGCCGCGCCGCTTCGCCGTTCATCCCGGCCCCCAAAGGTGCAACGTACACGTCGGGCCTGCGCACGACGCTCTCGGCAGGAGTCTTTTCCTCGAGCGACAGCACGAGCCGGTCTTCGCCAATGGCGAATCCAATGCCCGGAGCTGCAGGGCCACCCAGCGCCTCCGACAGGCCGTCGTAGCGCCCGCCGCCCAGGATCGCGTTCTGCGCTCCCAGCGCACCGTGCGTGAACTCGAACGCCGTGCGCGTGTAGTAGTCGAGCCCGCGAACCAGACGGGAGTTTATCTGAAACTCGACACCGACAGCTTTCAGGATGCTTTGGACGGCGGCAAAGTGCTCGCGGCACGGTTCATCAAGAAAATGGCTGATGCGGGGCAGCTTCTCGATGATCGGCTGATCCTCGGGCACCTTGCAGTCGAAAACCCGCAGCGGATTGGTAACCGCGCGCCGCTGGCAATCGGCGCACATTTTGTCCTTCACCGGCTCGAGCGCCTTGCGCAGCGCTTCGTTGAACTTGGCGCGGTCATTGGCACAGCCGACCGAATTCAGCTCCAGATTCCAGTCCGTGATGCCGAGCCGGTCGAGCAGCGTGGCCAGCATCTCCAGCACTTCTGCGTCGCGCGCGGGCGAGTCGCTGCCCGAAGAAGCCGGCCCAATGACTTCCGCGTTGACCTGATAAAACTGCCGGTATCGGCCTTTCTGCGGGCGCTCGCGGCGAAACAGCGGGCCGATCAGAAAGAGCTTGTTGAGCCCGCGCTTTCCAAGGTCGTGCTCGATGTAGGCGCGTACAATGCCGGCGGTCGCCTCGGGGCGGAGGGTGAGGGATTGGCCTCCCCACGCGTCTTTTCTGAAAAAGTTACCCTCGTCGATCATCCCGCCTATCGTCTTGATAAGTCTTTCGAACTGCTCCGGTGAAGCTGCTTTCGGCGCCTCGGCATTCCACTTTGCGGCCGCGGCCTCAGTTGCTCTCGCAAAATTCTCGCTCTGGGACCCGCCGCGATCTTCCCAACTGAACATTTCCTTCGCGACGATGTCCGTTTCTTCGCCCACGCCGCGCGCGAACAGTTCCGTCGACTCGAAAATGGGCGTGCGAATCTCCTGGAAGTTGTAGGCACGAAACACGTCACGCACCGCGGCTTCGACAAAATTCCACAGCGCCGTGTCGGGCGGCAACAGATCGCGCGTTCCTCGAATGGCTTTGATCATTTCTAGTCG
>CAYOUY010000362.1:0-18865 GCA_964407245.1 uncultured Acidobacteriaceae bacterium | reverse complement strand
GAAGAAGCGCAAGAAGATCATCGAAGACAAGAAGCAGCGCGGCGAGTGGGCCGAGATGCAGTTTATCGCCCGGGCGAGCGAGCATGGGTTGCCTGTCAGCAAGCCCTGGGGAGATTCGAACAGCTTCGACTGCGTGGTTGGATATCCGCGCAAGTTCGCGGCCGTCCAGGTCAAGTGCACGCTTGCAAAATTGCAGAGCGGGACGGGGTATAGTTGCTCGACGTGCAGCAGCCACAAGGTATATCGGGCGGGGGCGTTCGATTTTCTGGCTGCCTATGTGATTCCAGAAGATGCGTGGTACATCATTCCGGCGAAAGAAATTCGGGGACTGAAGTCGATCAGCTTGTGTACGGATGGCAACGAGGCCAAATACGAAAAATATCGCGAAGCGTGGCATCTGCTGCGGGAGGCGGCGGGCAGCGGGCCAGAGTCAAAAGACCCACTTCTGGCAACACCGGCCAGAAGTAGGGCACCCGGTCAGGAGGAATCGGTTGAGACAGTAATCGAAGAACCATCAGGAAAGGCGCATGCGACAGAGGGCGTAGGATCGGCACCGAGGCATCCGGAGAATGTTGTGGAGCGAGTGCGGGCATGCATGGAGTTTGCGCGCCGGCAGATGGGACTGGACAAGGTCCGGTCGGAGGAACGGGAGGAGGATGGGTAGATGGCGCAGAACCGTCCGAATTGCCGGTGCGACCGTTTGTGCCTGCGCGTAAACGCCGGGTCCTTCGGCAAGCTCAGGGCGGGATCCTTCGACTCCGCACCGGATGACCGAGTTGGGTGGTGGCTCGTCCTAAGATTTCCAAAGGCTTCCACAGGGAAGAGGGAACGTCCACAGCTTCTGCACAAACGAGTAAGGGTTTTTTGTTGCCGGGCGCAACAAAGTAGCCCAGAGTGTGTTGCAGCGAAAAACGTGAGTTCCTGAATCTGCCGAATGATCGCGGCAGAGCCAGCGGCATCCGGCGGTTTCTCGAGGGTGAAATTGCCGGGGGAAAGCCCAGTGGCGCGCGCGAGCGCGACTGGTAGCCCGGGCGTTGCGGCCTCCTCCCCCATCGCTGCTTCGTTCGCTTTGGCGAGCTGGAGCAGGATAGAGCCGCTGGCTGGCGACGGTGGCCAATGCGTGATCGCGAGATCACGTGTGGCGAATCGTTGCTCAGCGGTGACGAAGGCAGAGCCGGGAATGCACGTACAAATGCGGCTTGGGTGGCTGGCCCGGGCCGCATTCGAATTTTTGGGGCATACACGATTTAGGACGCGGCTGAGCCGGATCTTCGGACTGAGCTAAATCGAATTTTCGAACAGGCTGGTTGGGTTACGCGGTGCAATCACTGCGGGCTGGTGGAGTGTCTTCGTGAAGTGGATTCCCTGGAAAACACAATTACGCCTGATTGGGTTTGCCTACGCGGCCGTGGTGGCGATCTCCGTCGTCCTGGTGATGGTTCGGCGGTGGCAGTATGCGACGCACGCGGCGGACGTGGCCGCTTCTGGCGGGATGTGGGCCGGCGGGGACTTGCTGCTCGAGTTCTTCATTCTGGGGATGTTGCTGGTGGTCACCTTCTTTCTGGTTCTGGTGATCAGAAAGTCGGAGACGGCTTACACGAATTACGCAAAGGCCCTCGTTGGTGTGAGTTTGACGGCGCCGCTGTCGGTGGGAATCATCAGTATTCCCTGGGTGAACCGTAGCAACTCGATCCTGGGCTACGCATGCATGTTTCGTCTCTTTGCCTCTCCGGTGGTAGCGTTCGGGATCGGAGCGAGCCGGCTGTTTGCGCGGTTCCCGCGTGCGAAGAGACTGACGGTTTACGCATTCCTGATCGAGGGTCTCACGCTGGTGGGGATAGCCGTTCTGTTGTCTTTCGGGCGCGGCTAAGAACTGCGCGCGGCGAAATTTGTCGAGCTGCGCTCGACCGGACAGCCGAGGGCGGCTGTCCCTACATGAGGCCACCTGCCACCTTGATATTCGTGTTTTGTTCGCCTACACTGAGTTCTGCCGGGGAATCATTCAGGCTTCCAAAATAATTTTGGTTTGATCTGAGTTTTCCTTGCGCGCGCACTCGCATTCACAGGGCGAGGGCGGCTAGGGTTCGTTGGAGCATGTTGCAAAAATGCATTGCGGGCTGGCGCCACGTCCCTCAGGGGCTGAAACCCCGCTGTTGTATAGCTCTGTACGGCACCGTTCGGCTCGCTCGGCGCTCGCTCAGGGCAGGCTCAAAACCTGCGGCCGTGCCCTTCCCAGAAGCTGTGTTTGGAGACAACGGAGGGTCTGATTAAGTCATGACAGAAATCCCTCAGCGACTAAAGTCGCGATTATTTTGCGGCATTTACGGACAGCCGGAAAGGCCTTCCCTTTCAAAGCCGGACTTAATCAGAGTTTCGCTAGGCAATTTTCCTAAATAGAGAGAGAAATCGTTGGCCACTTCGGATTACACGATCAGCAGCCTACCGGCGAATGTAGAAGCGGAGCGCTCGATCCTGGGCGCGATCCTGTTGGATAACTTCACATACAACCAGGCGGCGGAGCACCTGCGCACGGAGGACTTCTCGCTGGATTCGCACCGGCGGATTTACGCGCGCATGGTGGAGCTGGCGGAGTCGTCGCGGCCGATCGACATGATCACGCTGATCGAGGAGCTCGACCGGCACAAGGATCTGGAGGCGATCGGCGACGTGGCGTATGTGTCGAGCCTGGTGGAGGGCGTGCCGGAGCGGCCGTCGATTGAGCACTACGTCAAGATCGTGCGCGACAAGGCGCTGATGCGCGGGCTGATTTCGGCGGCGAACACAGCGATTGCTCGGGCGAGCGAGCAGACTGACCTGGCGGAAGAGGTGCTGAGCGATGCCGAGGCCGCGATTTTCGCGCTGTCGGAAAAGCGCATTGGGCGCGGGTTTGAGAAGTTCAAGACAATATTCGAGCAAACTTTCGGCTCGGTGGATGCGCTGTTGCAGCGCGGGCAAAGAATCACCGGGCTGGCGACGCACTACACCGATCTGGACGAGATGACGAGCGGATTGCAGCGGTCGGACCTGGTGATCATTGCGGCGCGGCCCTCGATGGGCAAGACGGCGTTCGCGATGAACATCGCGGAGAATGCTGCGATTGAGGACGGGCAGGTGGTGGGAGTGTTTTCGCTGGAAATGTCGCGCGAGGCACTGCTCTTGCGTCTGCTCTGCTCGCAGGCACGCGTGGACGCGCACAAGATGCGGACCGGATCGCTGTGGCAAGACGACACGAAAAAAGTTGTGCGGGCGATGGAGCAGTTAGCGCACGCGAAAATTTTCATTGACGACACGCCGGGAATTTCGCTGAGCGAGATGCGAGCCAAGGCGCGGCGGCTGAAGCAGGCGCAGGAGGGGCGGCTCGATCTGCTGATCGTGGACTATCTGCAGCTGATGTCAGGCGGGGGGAAGCGATTTGAAAATCGCACGCAGGAAGTGTCGGCGATTTCGCGCGGGCTGAAGGCGCTGGCGAAGGAACTGACCGTGCCGGTGGTGGCGCTCTCGCAGTTGAGCCGCGCGCCGGAGAGCCGGGGCGGAGATCATCGTCCGCAGCTGGCGGATTTGCGAGAGTCGGGATCGATCGAGCAGGACGCGGATGTGGTGATGTTCATTTTCCGGGAGGAAGTTTACCGGCAGGATGATCCAGAGCTGCAGGGCAAGGCGGAGATCATCATTGCGAAGCAGCGGAACGGGCCGACGGGGAAGGTGCGGCTGGCGTTCCTGAAGCCCTGTACGCGGTTTGAAACTATGGTGGAGGGAGATTTTGGGCCGGAGGAGCAGGAGCAGTGAGGAGACACCTCCTTCCTGTGGAAAAGCTTGTGGAATTGAAAACCGCGTTCAGAATAGCTGAGAGAAAAGACCCGGCTGGGAGCGTGCGCAAGTCCTTGCAGCGCGCTTTAAGCCGATGAATAGTAACCAGTTATGCAATTCATCGGGAAGTAACATGGCGGAGTTGGCGAGATAGATGCTTCTTCTCCGTTTTTGAGATTTGCACATCCGAGCGTTCTAGGCCTTTCGAGTGGGGGCTGATTTTTGGCGGGGTTTGGGGGGCCTCGGGGGCTGAAGCCCCACGTTCTTTGGAGACGTAACGGCACGGCTGAAGCCGTGCCCTGATACGAACCAGCGCCGTATCAGTGCCAGCCGCCGGTTTCGCGGCATGATCATGTGCGCCCCGCGCGAGACCGGACTGCAGGGGCTAAAGCCCCGGCTAAAGATAGACGCCTTGACGCGGCGCTAAAGCGCCGCTCTTTCACGAGCATCAGAAGCGGCACGAAAGGTCGAGAAATATCATGCGGAGCTGCGCTCCGCAGGGCGGAGGAATGCCTCCGCCCCTACACGAACAGTCCCCACTCAAGCCAAAAGCGGGCTTGAATGGGCCACCCTCGGCGCCACGCAAATCAGGCGGGGACCATCTTGCGCGACCAGGTTTTTATGAAGGCGGAGAAGCGGGTGAGGGCGTTGGGAAAATTGTCTCCGGCGGCGGCGAAGCCGAGGCGGAAATGCGGGGGCTCGTTGAAGCAATCGCCGGGGGCGAGCAGGATTCCGTGCTCGGCGGCGGCCTGGCAGAAGGGACGGGCATTTTCGACGGTCGTCTTTTCTTTGTCCCTGCCGCTTGCTCCGGCGACCTTCTCGCCACCATTCTCTCCGGCGCGCAGCCACGGGAAGGCGGTCATGCCGCCCTGCGGCGGAATCCAGCCGAGGATGTCGTTGTGGTCTGCCATGAAGCGCTCGAGGAGCTTGAGGTTTCGCGTGGCAGCTTCCTGTGCTTTTCCGATCACGGCGTCGCGGTTGCGGACGGCGATTTCGGAAAGAATTTCTCCGATGGTGTTGTTGGAAATGGAAAAGGTGGCGCGCGCATTCCAGTATTGCTGGCGGCGTTGGGCGTCGTGCTCGATGATCCAACCGATGCGAACACCGGCAATCGAGAATGCTTTTGACATGTCGGAGATCACGGTGGCGTGCGCCAGCCGCGCTGCCGATTTCGTAGGCCTGCCGTGGTAGATGGGATGGTAGACCTCGTCACTCACCAGCTGGATTCCGCGCTCGGCCGCGAAGTCGTGGAGGGCTTCCATTTCGGCGTCGCTGATGGTGGCGCCGGTGGGGTTGTGCGGGCTGTTGACGAGGATGAGTTTCGTGTTGAAATCGGCGAGGCGCTTGATTTCGTCGGGATCGATGCGGAAGCCGTTCTCGCGGCGCACGCGATAGAAGCGGGTTTCGAGGCCAAGAGATTCCGGGAGCGCGGAGAAAGGAGGGTATCCGGGCTGCGGGATGATGACGTTCGCGCCGGCCTCGGCGGCCAGCCACATCAGGGCGACGAGCGCTTCGGAGGCGCCGGTGACGACCAGAACGGTCTCGACCGGGACATGCTGCATTTCGGCGATGGCCTCGCGGAGACTGTCGGCGCCGGCGGGCCGGCTGTAGACCAGCTTGTGGTGGAAGAAGCGGTGGCGGGTTTCGTCGTCGGCGAGGGCAAGGATGTCATTTACGGTCCAAACAGGGCCGGTGCTGGCGGCGAGGTTGAATTCGATGTTGTGTTCGTACTGGTCGAGCCAGGCGTCGAGCAGAAAGGGTTTGAGCTGCATCCGGGGGCCTCGAGGGCTATTGATTCGCCGGGAGGGGGAGGGGATGGATTTTAGTTTGGGGGGTTCCCACCCTCCCGCACAAAACGCGGGAAGGGTGGGGCAACCGCCTCGTGTGCGCCCCGCGCGAGATCCCTCGGCCCGTTGGTGAATGCACGGGCCTTCGGGATGGCGCAGTCACTAGATTCTCTGCTTCTTCGCGGTGGCTTGAAATTACGAACCGCTGGCGGACTGGCTGGCGGCGAATTTGACTTCGACCTGGCGGCGGTCGGCGTCGGAGACCTGGAACATCTGGCGGGGCTTGAGCCCCATGAAGCCGGCGAGAAAGACGTCGGGGATTTGGGCGATGCGGGTGTTGTAGGTGTTGACGTCGTCGTTGAAAAATTCGCGGCGGTCGGCGATGCGTTCTTCGAGCTCGGAGATGCGGTTTTGCAGCTTGAGGAAGTTTTCGTTGGCCTTGAGCTGGGGATAATTTTCGGCGACGGCGAAGAGGCCGCGGAGCGCGCTCATGAGTTGCAGATCGGCGAGGGCTTTCTGGCTGATGCTGGCGGCGTTCATGGAGGCAGCGCGGGCCTGGGTGACGGCGAGCAGGGTTTGCTGCTCATGCTGCATGTAACCCTTTACAGTTTCGACCAGGTTGGGGATTTCGTCGTGGCGCTGCTTGAGCAGGACGTCGATGTTGGCCCAGGCGCGGTCGTTTTCGTTGCGCAGGCGGACGAGGCCGTTGTAGAGGATGACGGTGTAGACGAGAATGCCGATGATGAAAAGGAAGAAGGCGAGGCCTTCGATGATGTTGGCGCCCATATGCTGTTAAAGGTGACAGGAGAGCAGGCGGGTGGGCAAGTATCGGAAGGGTTGCGGCGGTGGGGGCCTCAGGGGCTAAAGCCCCTCGGGGAAAGTCATCCTCTACGCGGCGCTGAAGCGCCGCTCTTCCACAGAGCTCCAGAAGTCATGCGAAGACCGACAGATCTGACGCGGAGCTGTGCTCCGCAGGGCGGAGGAATGCCTGCGCCCCTACATAAACAAAAACCCCACTCAAGCCAAAAGCGGGCTTGAATGGGGCACCCTCGGAATTCCGACCTCTGCTCCCCGGCCCCTAGTCCCTGGTTCTTAGTCTTTGCTGGGCTTTTTGGGGGTGATGTCGCACATTTTGCGGACTTCGTCGGTGTTCAGGCCGGCGGGCGAGAACTCGGCGATCTGGCGTCCACCGGCGGTGGGCAGGGCGATGTTGACGACCTGGCCGCTCATCATGCCGCGGGCGGTGCCTTTGTCCATGTCAAGGGCCTGGCGGGGTATCCAGTTCCAGCCTTTGAAGTAGTGGACGTCGTCGACGCGGACTTCCACTTCGATCTGGGGCTGGCCGTACCATCCGGGCGGACGGTTGGGGCGAATGCGGACGCCGGGGTTGAAGCGGGCGATCTTGTATTTGCCGCTCTCGCAGATGAGTTCGACGCGCGGCTTGTAGTCGGGGTCTTCCTTGAAGTAGTTGTTGGCGAGCAGTTCGAAGCGGACGCGCTTGGCGCCGGTCATTTTGTTTTCCGATTGAAACTCCATCCAGTTGCCGCCGGCGCTGACGCCGTCTTGTTCGCCCTGGTTGGGGCTCATGGCGCCACCCTGGGCCAGAGCGGAAATGGCGGCCGCGCACATCAGCGCGAGACTCGCCAGGAAGGCCGGGGCGCGCTTTTTCGAAGATTGCGTTGTTTTCACAATGTCCTCCAGACAAGTATCCCTGGTTATTATTGAACACCCGAGGGCGGGGAAAGTTGCTTGAAAAGGTGCATCTAACCTAGCGGGTGTCGATGCGGAGGTCGATGTAGACCTGGGAGCGGTCGTCGAACTGGCTGACGGATTTGGTGTCGCTCTTGCGGCCCTTGTATTGGGCATAGACCTCGTAGTCGATGGCGGTGGAGAGCGCCGGGAAGCGGTAGGAGCCGTCGGGGCCGACAATGTAAGTCTTGACGGCGCGGGTGCGGGAGTTGGTCAGGTAGACCACGGCGTCGGGAATCGGGTTGTCGCGCGGATCGAGGACCTTGCCGAAGAGGAGACGGCCAGCACTTTTGTTCTTGTCGGAGGCAGAGTGGGCCAGTGTGGTGAGAGTCAGGCAGAGCACGCAAAGAACAGTGACAGCCGCGACGATGGATGGCTTCCGGTTCATCGGTTTCATTGTCTCACGCGATTGGAGAAGAGGTGGATGTCAGGTTGGTTTCGCCCGGGGGCACCTGATGCGGAGTTGTGCTCCGCAGGGCCGACCTTTCGACTCCGCTCAGGGCAGGCTGCGTCCGCCCCTACACAAACGAGAATCCCCACCCTGTCGCAAAGAACGCGACAAGGATGGGGCAACCGCTACCTGATACGAACCGAGCGTCAAAATCCCCACTCAAGCCAAAAGCGGGCTTGAATGGGGCACCCAAGAAATTAGTAAGTGAGGTGCAGGCCGGTCTCCTGGCGCTCGTCGTTGTAGATGTGGACGGTGACTTCTTTTTCGAGGCGGAGAGGCGTACCGTCAGGCATTTTGAGGCCTTTGAGGTCGGCAGAAATGATGTAGTCCTGCTCGCCGGCGGGAACGCGCTGGGCAAACTCGCCCATGTGGTCGGAGTAGAGCTCCCAGCGGACTTTGTTGGGCTTGTCGCTGGCGCGGCGAATTTTGACTTTCACGCCGTAGACGGGATGATTGTCGGGACTCCAGACGGTGCCGGCGATCAGCGCGTAGGGCTTTTCGCCTTTTTGGGACGCGGTGGGTTCGGGCGCAGCGGGTTCGGGCGCGGCTGCGAGGAGTTGCGGGACGCAGGTGGGAAGGGCGACGAGCAGAGTGAGGGCGAATGCGAACCAGCGCGCGGCCCCGAGGCGCAGACGAGGTTCAGGAGTAATCACCGTCTTCGTTTTCCTCGCCTTCTTCTTCGTCTTCCTCGTAGCCTTCTTCGACGGCCTTCAACTCGAGCGGATTGGTGGTGACCACTTCAAAATCCGTGCCGCACTCGGGGCAGGAGATGACTTCCCCTTCGTCAACCTCTTCTTCTTCGATGTCCAGATTGGTGTCGCACTCGGGACAGACAACCATAAAGCCTCCGTAGCCGATTAGAGCCCCCTGATAATATTTAGATTCTTCATGGCAGTTGGTCAAGAGGGAGGGCCGGGGCAAGCCTGGCTCGCTGGCTTGACAATTTCCGGGGTGATTCGATTTATGAGGAATCCTGCGAGATTCAACAAAATTCTTGTTTTCATGTTTGCCGCATTCCTGCTGACGGCGGCCGGTGCGGTGGGGCAGTCGAAGTCTATGGCTGATCCGCAGATTGCGGAGGCGTTGAAGCAGGTTTCGGCGAGACAGATCCAGGCGACGATCGAGAAGCTGGCGAGTTTCGACACCAGGTCGACACTGTCGTCGGGAGATGAGGCGCTGCTGAATGCCGGGCATGGAATTGCGGCGGCGCGGCTGTGGATTGTGGCGGAACTGGAGCGCTACAGCAAGGATTGCGGCGGATGCCTGGATGTGGAGACGTATCGCTTCGTCGAGCCGCCCGGCGAGAGGATTCCGGCGTCGACGGAGATCACCGATGTTTATGCGGTGTTGAAGGGCACGGACACTGCAAATGCGAAACGGATCGTGCTGGTGACGGGGCATTACGATTCGCGCAACAGCGACGTTCTGGATGCGAAGGGATATGCGCCGGGAGCGAACGACGACGCGAGCGGAACGGCGGTGAGTCTGGAATGCGCGCGAGTGTTAAGCAAGATGAAGTTTCCGGCAACGATTATTTTCCTGACTGTCGCGGGCGAAGAGCAGGGACTGGTGGGAAGCCGTCACTTCGCCCAGATGGCGAAGGAGCGGGGATGGGACATTGAGGCGGTGCTGAACAACGACATCGTCGGTGGGGACAAGAATCCGGAGCAGGACCCTTCGGTGGTGCGGGTGTTTTCGGAGGGAGTGCCTGCGGCGGCGACGGAGCAGGAGATCCAGCGCATGCGCGGGCTGGGTGGAGAGAATGATTCGGGCTCGCGGGAACTGGCGCGGTATGTCGCCGAGGTGGGCCGCACGTATGAAACCGGAGTGAAGCCGATGATGATTTTCCGCCTGGATCGGTACCTGCGCGGAGGGGATCATTCGGCGTTCAACAAGGAAGGGTTCGCGGCGGTGCGGTTCACGGAGCTGCGCGAGGATTTTCATCATCAGCACCAGAATGCACGGATGGAAGGCGGCATTGAATATGGCGATCTGCCAAAGTTTGTGGACTACGAGTACGTGGCGCGGGTGGCGCGGCTGAATGCGGCGACGCTGGCGTCATTGGTGGCGGGGCCGGCGCCTCCGGCGAATGTGCATTTGCTGACGAAGGGGCTGGAGAATTCGTCGACGCTGACGTGGGAAGCTTCACCGGGCGCGGCTGGTTACGAGGTGGTGTGGCGCGCGACTTCCGCGCCGGACTGGGAGCACGTGTTGAAGGCCGGGGACGTCACGAAGATTACGCTGCAGATTTCGAAAGACGAATCGATCTTTGCGGTGCGGGCTGTTGATCAGGCGGGACATCGGAGTTTGCCGGTGGTGCCGGTGCCGGAACGGTGAAGCGCGGATCGCGAAAGATGAATGCGGTTTGTGTTGTGGCTCTTCTTTTGCCCCTCCGGGCTCTTTCCTTTCCCCGCTTTGCGCCCACGGCTGGCGCCGTGGGATGTATTCTTGCGCCGCTTTGCGGCTCGCGCTCGCCGCTCGATGCTCTTGTGCTGTAGCCCACCCTGTCGCAAAAGCGCGACAAGGGTGGGGCAACCCATGACCTGGTTCGCCACGGTCAATATTTCGGGAAAGAAATGCCCACCCAACGAAAACCGCGTTGGGTGGGGCACCCCCAGAAGTAATTGTCACTTTCCGAAGCGGAAGACGATGCCGGTGGCGATGCGATAGCAATTGCCAGGCCCTGAACCGGGCGAGCCTTCGAATCCAATCTGGGCGGCCTTGTTGTTGTTGTGCAGGTAATCGAACTGAATCAGGCGCGCGCCGATGTGGCGCATGAACCAGGCGTCGACGCCGCCGCCGAAGGCCAGAGCGAAGGTGGTCTGGCTTCCGGTGCCGTTGAAGGTGAGGCCTCCAATAAGAACGTGACCGAAAAGGCCGAGCCGTCGATGTTCGCCGAGAAGCGCGGCCCTCCCATGAACGTCTGCGAACTCCAGTGATTGCTGGGGCTGTATCCGTGGGCGAAGTCCACTTCGGCTCCGAAGTGGCGGACGGGGCTGAATGCGCCCGAGATTTCGAATCCGTTGAGCGGCGCGGAGATCCATGGGCCGCTGTAATCAGCGTAAATTCCGTAGCCGAGGCGGGAGAATCCGCCGAAGACGACGATGCTGTCGGGATTTTGGGCGTGAGCGAAGGCGGCGAAAAAAGCAGTGAAGAGTAGCAGCAGGGATGTGGTTTTCATGAGCGGCTCCTCGTGCTGTATTGCCCAGGGGCCCGGTGGAAGGAACGTGAGATTGTACAGCGTGGGGCAGGAATTTGCCGTGCGCCACGTTGATGAGAAGCGGGGCAGGAGGTGACGGGTTGTATTTTTGGCAGAAGTTTTTCGCGCTATGCGTTCCGCCGAAGGAACCTGCACAACAGTCCGTGCCGTCCCTACGGGACTTGTTCCGTTTTCCCCGGCTTACCCAGGGCTTACGCCCTGGGCTATCACTTACCGCCGCTCCGCGGCTGGCCCTTGTCACTCGCTCGTTTTGTCGTGCAACCCACCCTGTCGCAAAAGGCGCGACAAGGGTGGGGCAACCACGACGAGAGTAGAATTAGTCGAGGTCAAAATCAGTGCGGCGAACTGGCGAACCGATGACGTTGAGCCTGCCCCCGTTTACGCGGGCGGTAACGTGGCTGCTGGGCATTAATACCGGCGTTTTTCTGCTCATGGAACTGCTGGGGATGATCGCGCCAATCGCAGTCCTCTACGTCAAAGCTTACTGCGAGCTGGTGCCAATCGAGGTGATTCGTCATGGGATGGTGTGGCAGCTGGTCACCTACAGCGTGCTGCATCAGGGCCTGTGGCATTTATTGGGCAACATGCTCGGGTTATGGATGTTCGGTTCGGCGTTTGAGAGCGCCTGGGGCACGCGGCGATTCCTGGAGCTGTATTGGATTGGCGTTGTCGGGGCTGCGGTCACTACTGTAGTTCTTTCGTACCTGCACATACTCGGCAGACCGGATGTTGCGACCGTAGGCGCTTCGGGCGGAGTGTTCGCCATTCTGATCGCGTTCGGAGTGTTGTTCGGCGATCAGGAAATCATGATGATTCCGTTCCCGTTTATGATCAAGGCGAAGTATTTCGTCGGGATCCTGATTGTGGTGACGCTGGCGCTGGCGATGAGCGGTGGCGGGAATGTGGCGTACGTGGCGCATCTCGGAGGGTTGCTTTTTGGCTGGCTGTATGTGCGGCGCGGGCCACGGCGGGCGATGGCGGGCGGCCCAGGGCTGACGGAGCGCTACTACGAGTTGAAAAATTCCTACTATCGCTGGAAGCGGCGGCGGGCGGCGCGGAAGTTCGAAGTGTACATGCGGCAGCACGACCGGCAGGTGCATTTCGACGAGCACGGAAACTACATCCCTCCCGAGGACGACACGCGCAAGGGCAATGGCGGCGGGAAGTCGGGGTGGGTGAATTGAACTCAGGTTTCAAAGTGGCAAGGTGGCAAAATTTCAAAGCTTCAAGGTTTCAACCAGGCTTCACGGCAAGTTACGAATGTGCTCAGGGTGTTCAAGTGGGGAATTTGTGCGACTCTCTGCTGTCGCACTAGGGAGATAACAAATTGGTCTGGCAATTTTTAACGGTTGCGGTCCTTTTCTTAGCATGCAAGCCGCTTCCGCTCTGCGCTGCCGACCGCACTACCGATGAGTCTGTCATCCGAGACCTAATCGGGGTGCGACAGCAGCAGGCGTGGAACCAGCACGATGCGCATGCTTACGCCGCACTGTTCGCTGAAGATGGCGACGTCGTCAACGTGGTGGCGTGGTGGTGGAGGGGCCGCGCCGAGATTGAAAGTAACCTCACGCGCATGTTCGCCAACATCTTCCGTGAGAGCACGCTTACGTTCACGCAAGTAGACGTGCGTTTCCTGACGCCGGAGATCGCCATCGCACATGCCCGATGGACGATGACAGGCGCGCATATGCCACCGGGACTGCCCGAGCCGCGTGAAGGCTTGCAGACTCTGACAATGCAGAAGCACAATGGAGAATGGCTGATCGTGGCGTTCCACAACACGAACTACGTGCCGCCGCCGGCAACGGCCGCGGACAACAAGTAAACGCTTAAGAAAAAGCTGCGCCATTCGCAGAATTAGATCGACCTCGTTGTGCTGTAATCCAACCGCTTCGATTGCATCCTCCACCGATTCAGCGGCTTCAAAAGAACAAGGAAAACCCCAATGTACCTTCGACGGTAAGCCATGGCAAAGTCCCCTCGGAAAGCGCGACTCCCTGCTCTGGGCGAGAGCTTGCTACCCAAGCAGCGCAAGGCTGTCCCGCATGCATTCGTGCTGGAGGCGATTGACTCATTATCGCCGTATACGCGTCCGATGTTTGGCTGCCTGGCCGTCTATGTAAAGGACAAAATTGTTCTGGTGCTGCGGGACAAGCCCACAAGCACTGCGGACAATGGAGTCTGGCTTGCGACGACTCACGATCACCACGACAGCCTGCGCCGCGAATTTCCAAACATGCGATCGATCGAAGTATTGGGGAAACCGGTGACGGGCTGGCAGGTGCTGCCCGCCGACGCGCCCGATTTTGAGAGCGCTGCGCTCCGCGCCTGTGAGCTGGTGCTCGCCGGAGATCCTCGAATCGGCAAGGTGCCGGGGACACGAACGTCGAAGTCGGGAGCCAGGGCGGCGGATAGAAAATCGGCAAAGCCGATCGGAACCTCAAAACGACGCGCAAAGGATCGAGGTTAAAACACCCTGCAGTGTCCGGGATAGATGGGTGCTGAAAGGGATCCTTCGACTGCGGTTTGCTCCGGCAGGCCGGAGCAAATCCTCGCTCAGGATGACAAATAATTTAGAAGTTCGAAATGGCAGCGCTCAGGATGAGAGTTCAAAGAAGTGGGCGAATTCGGAGAAGATCAGCCGCGGTAATTCCTCTTTCTTAGCTTTTCCTTTGAATCCCAGGTCGTGACCGGCGCCTTCGACCGGAAGCAGTTTCGTTTTCGCGGGGATCATCTTCAGGGTGTGCTGCATTTCGGCGATCGAGCCGAAGGCGTCGTGAGTGCCGTGAACGAACAGCGTGGGCGCGTGCAGGCTCGGGAGATGTTGCGTGCGCTGTTGCTCGGGACGGCGCGGGGGATGGAGAGGATAGGACATGAGCAGGAGGCCGGCGACCAGGTCGGGGGATTCGGCGCACAGCATGCTGGATTGGCGTCCGCCGTAGGAGTGGCCGCCGAGGAAGATTCTCCTTTCCCACCCAACGAAAACCGCGTTGGGTGGGGCACCCACTTTGTTTTGATCCCAACCCTGTCGCAAAGTGCGCGACAAGGGTGGGGCAACCTCGCTCTGATCCCTCCCTCGAAAATCCCCACTTCTGGCAAAATCGGCTAGAAGTGGGGCACCCACGTTCTTCTTCACTGCCTCGAGGGCGTTCTCCAGGCCAGCGCGGTCGCGGGCGGCGTCGGCGGGGCCGGGAGGGCCGAAGGAGCGCACCTGGCGATAGGGCAGGTCGCAGCGCAGGACGGTGAATCCGGCGGTGGAGAAAGTTTCGGCGAGGGCGACCAGGAGCGGGGCCTGCGCGCTCGAGCCGGCACCGTGTGTGAGGACGACCGCGGCACCGTTGGGCGTTTCGGGAGTGTGCAGAAACCCGCGGACGGGCGGATCGACCGCGTTGTCGGCGAAGGCGCGAATGGAGGTTGCGGACAAGAGGTCATTCTAAATCCGTCTGCCCTGATTCCCTCCCGTCATTACCAAAGAGAACTGGCGGTCTTTCGTGTTAGGCGGTCCAATGGTCGCATGGAGTACATATTTCCTGGCGGCTACGGCGAGCTGCGAAGCCTCGAAGACCTGCCGCTGTGGCGCAAGTTGCTGCTGGGTTGCGGCCTTGCCCTGTGGATTTACCTGGGATGCAGCGCGCTTAACAAGGAAGCGGATGTGTACGTGTCGGCACCGCATGTACCGGTCGCGGCGACTGGTCAGGTGTATCCGGTGAGTGTGAATCACGGGGCGCTGCGCTACGTAACGGCGAAAGAAAAGAAAGAGATGGACTTCTCGCATTACGAAGCCCCACCGATCATATTCGGGCTGATGGTGGGCATGTTCCTGCTGGTGTGGACCTTTCGATATCCGCGGGCTTCGTAACTTAGTAGTTGAAAAGCAGCGAGGCAGGATTGGTCAGGGTCTGGCGCGTGTGAGGGGCACTTCGTTCAGCGTTTCGTAGACCTTGACAGTGCTGATTTCGTTGCCCAGCTTGGCCCAGCAGCGGAGCATGTCGGGATCTTCCATGGCGGTGCGGCGGGCGTCTTCTGATTTCCAATAACGCAGAAAAACGTAGTTCGATTCGCGATCACGGTAGAGCAGGTCGCGGCCGTATCCCTTGGCAGCGACGATGGACTTGAGTTCGCTGAGCGTGGCGAGCGACGCGGCTTCCATTTCGGGGACGGGTTTCCAGATGGCTACTGAAAGGATCTCGTGAGCCATAGACGGAATTATAGCGCGGAGGAAGGGAGAATCCTGTGCGGAGCTGCGCTCCGCAGGGCGGAGGAATGCCTCCGCCCCTACACTGGTGTTTTCTTAGTGGCGTTTCTTCTGTGGCTTTTTCGGACGCGTGATGCGGGCGGCCTCCTCGCTGGTGACGGTGTGCAGGCGCATGAGGTTGTTGGAACCGGAGGCCTGGCGCGTGCCGGCGACGACGCCGAGAACATCGGTGGGCTTGAGCTGGCGGTGGCGGAGAAGATGTTGCTCGGCCATCGCTACCATTTGCTCGGCGGAGCGTGCCTGGCGGCAGCGCACGGGATGCACTCCCCAGAACAGGTTCAGACGATGGACCACCGGCACGATGTGAGTGAAAGCGAAGATAGGAGCGCGCGGTCGGTGCTTGGAGAGCATGCGCGCGGTGTTGCCGGTTTCGGTGAAGACGGCGATCGCGCCCATGGGCAGGTCTTCGGCAGAGTGGGCGATGGATTCGCAGATGGTTTCGGCGACAGAGAGGCGGCGGTGATCGCCGCGCCGGCGGAAATGGCTGAGGTCGCCCATGCTCCCTTCGGCTTCGATCACGATGCGCGCCATGATGGAGACGGATTCGCGCGGATATTTGCCGCTGGCGGTTTCGGCGGAGAGCATGACGGAATCGGAGCCGTCGAAAATGGCGTTGGCCACGTCGCTGGCCTCGGCGCGCGTGGGGCGCGGGTTTTCGACCATGGATTCGAGCATCTGCGTGGCGGTGATGACCGGCTTGCGCCAGGCAGCGGCACGGCGGATCACGTGCTTCTGAATGACGGGGACTTTTTCGGGCGCCATTTCGACGCCGAGATCGCCGCGGGCGACCATGACTCCGTCGGCGGCTTCGAGAATTTCCTCGAGATGATCGATGGCTTGCGGCTTTTCGAGCTTGGCGATAACGGGAATGTCGCTGCGGTGGGCGGCGATGATTTGCTTGCCGAGGGCGATATCGGCGGCGGTGCGGACGAAGGAGAAGGCGACGGCATCGACGCCGTGCTTGAGGCCGAATTCGAGGTCCTTGCGGTCTTTCTCTGTTAAAGCCGGAATCGACAGCGCGACGCCGGGAAGATTGATGCCCTTGTGCTCACCGAGCAGGCCGCCGTTGATGATTTCGCAGTGGACATCGCTGCCGCGGACGGCGCGTACGCGCAATTCGATGAGGCCGTCGGAGAGCAGGATGCGCGCGCCGGATGAAAGTTCGCGGGCGAGATCGGGGAAGGTGGTGGAGATGCGCGTGGCGGTGCCGAGAATGTTGGCGGGCGTGATGGTGACGACGGCGCCGGTTTTCAGCAGCACGGGAGTGTGACCTTCGAGCAAGCCGGTGCGGATTTTGGGGCCTTGCAGGTCCTGAAGGATGCAGACGGTGCGGCCTTCGCGTTCGGCGGCGCGGCGCAGACGGTGGATGTTGTGGGCGTGATCTTCGTGCGTGCCGTGAGAGAAGTTGAGGCGGGCGACGTCCATGCCGAGGCGGAGGAGGTCGCGCATCACGGCCTCAGTGGAGCAGGCGGGGCCGATGGTGCAGATGATTTTGGCGCGGCGGGGGTTGGATTTTGTGACGTCGGTCAAAATTTCCTCAGGTGTTGGTTGCGTTTTCGTGGGTCGGAAACAAAGAGGTAATTAATATATCGCAGGGATCGAAGTTCGCACGTAGCCAGTGACGTCCCTACGGGACTCGTTGGGTTTTCCTCGCAAGCGCCCCGGCACTTCCGTGCCGGGCTTTCATACACCGCCGCTACGCGGCTGGTCTGCCGGCGAGTTCGGATTCCTGGTGCTTTGATTCCGGTCTATTTGTGCAAAAAGCAGGTTCCCTTCGACTACGCTAAGGGCAGGCTGCCGGTGGGCACCTTAAAATTACGCGCAGACGGCGCGTCCGCCCCTATACGAGCAAATCCCCACTCAAGCCAAAGCCGGGCTTGAATGGGGCACCCGATCGCGGTGACCTGCTCAGGCCTTGCCGTTGCTGAGGGCGGTCAATCCCTTCAGCTCTTTGCCCAGCATGGCGCGCGGGAACAGCAGCGCATTGAATTCGGCGCCCACGAGGATGGCGAGCGAAATCAAGTACATCCAGACCAGCAAAGCCATGGCGACGCCGAGCGATCCGTAGATGGTGGCGAAGCTGCCGAAGTGCTGCAGGTAGGAGCGGAAGCCGATGGTCACGGAGAACCACAAAACGGTGGCGAGCGTGGCGCCGGGGATCACGCTGTGCCAGGGCTGGGTGCGCGGGACGGCGTGATGGTAGATCAATGCGATGACGGCAATGCTGGTGAGGGTGGCGATCAGCCAGCGCATGCCTCCCCACAAGAGAAGGATGTAGATGCTGAAGTCGGGATGGATATAGGAAAGAAAGCGCGTCTCGATCTTCGAGCCCAGGGCCACGAGCAGCGTGGCGAAGGTCATGGGGATAAGGGCGAAGATCACGAGCATGAACGCGATGAGGCGTTCTTTGACCAGTCCCCAGGTTTTGGGGAGTTCGTAGCAGCGGCGGAAGCCGTCCATCCAGGAAATCATGACGCCGGAGGCGGTCCACAGCGTGATGAGCGAGGTGGTGGTCAGAAGGCCGACGGGGTGCTGCGCCGCGCCCTTCAGATAATTCAGTGCGGTGGTGCTTCCGGCGGGAAGAATGCTGCCAAGGGCGTAGGTAATTTCGCGGAGATATGGGCCGCCTTTGCGCCAGTTCGCCAGGCCCGAGCCGAGAATCAGCAAGACTGGGAAGAAGGTGAGAATGGACGAATACGCCGAGGCTTTGGCGATGGCGAAAGCGTCGTGCACGAAGGCACGCCAGATCGACAATCGGAAAAGGCGGAAAAAGCGCAGCATTAGCTGACTTAGCTTAGGGCCGGGAGGCACCGGGCGCAAAGAAGGAAGTGGAGCAGGTTCCTCGATACGCACTTGCTGCGGGGTAGCCATCGTTTAGTTGGGAAATCGAGGTCCCACCCTCCCGCACAAAACGCGGGAAGGGTGGGGCAACCATAGTGTCGTCTAGTCGGTTCCCACCCTGTCGTAAGAAGCGCGACAAGGGTGGGGCAACCGCAAACCCCCACTCAAGCCAAAAACGGGCTTGAGTGGGGCACCCTCGGGTTTCGGGTTACGCCGGCTCGGCTGGGAGTTCGGCGGTCAGTTCTTCGTTCTCGCCTTCGTGGCGCATCATTTCGAGAGCGCGTTCGGCTTCCTCGTAGGCGGCAGAAACTTCCGCCTGCACCTTGGCGGCGGCCTCTTCCATTTCGGGTGAGAGGCGCACGTTGCGGTAGTACTCCATGCCGGTTCCGGCCGGGATGAGACGGCCGACGATGACGTTCTCTTTCAGGCCGCGCAGGTGATCGACCTTGCCGTTGATACTGGCTTCGGTGAGCACACGCGTGGTCTCCTGGAACGACGCCGCCGAAATGAACGAGTCGGTAGAGAGCGAGGCCTTCGTGATGCCGAGGAGCAGCGGACGGCCGGTGGCCGGCTTGCCGCCTTCCTTGATCACGCGCTCGTTCTCTTCGCGGAAAGCGAACTTGTCCACCTGCTCTTCCAGCAGGAAGCGCGTGTCGCCCACGTCTTCCACTTTGACCCAGCGCATCATCTGGCGCGCGATAGTCTCGATGTGTTTGTCGTTGATGTTCACGCCCTGCAGCCGGTAAACCTCCTGA
>CAYOUY010000361.1:0-9862 GCA_964407245.1 uncultured Acidobacteriaceae bacterium | reverse complement strand
CGCACGTAATTCTTCAGCAACTCCGAATTGTCGGAGCACATCTTCTCGAAGTGCGGCACAATCCAGCGCTCGTCGACCGAGTAACGATGAAACCCTCCCGCCAGCTGGTCATACACCCCGCCGTTCGCCATGTGCTCGAGTGTGGCGACGATAACGTTGCGAAGCTGTTCGCTGCCGTCGGCAAGGCCCATGTGGGGGCGGCCGCCCTCGTCCGCCGGGTGCCCCATTTCTCGCGCGTTCTGTACGCGAGAAGTGGGGATTTGTGCATATCTCTCAATCAGCAAATCCAGCGCCGACGGATGCGGAAACTTCGGCGCCCGCCCAAATCCGCCGTGCTCGGGATCAAACATCTTGAACGCCGACTCCTCGATCGTCGCAATCACATTCCGCGAAACCCGCCCGCCGCGCCCGGCGAACGACTCGGACTGCGCGATCGCGTTCTCCACCGTCGCAGCCTGCTCGACAACGTCGCCGTGCTTTTCTTTGTAGGCGTTGGCAATGCTGAGCAGCACCCGCCGAAAACTCGGACGCCCATAGTGATCGTCGGGTGGGAAATACGTCCCGCCATAAAATGGCTTGCCATCGGGCGTGAGAAACGCCGTCAGCGGCCACCCTCCCTGGCCGCTCACTGCCTGCACCGCCGCCTGATACCGGCTGTCAATGTCGGGGCGCTCGTCGCGGTCGACCTTCACCGCAATAAAGTACTCGTTCACAATCGCGGCAATCGCAGGATCGTCGTACGACTCGCGATCCATCACATGGCACCAGTGGCACCACACCGCGCCGATGTCGAGCAGCATGGGCTTGTTTTCGCGCTGGGCCGCGGCAAACGCCTCCTCGCCCCACTCATGCCAGCGAATCGGCTGATGCATCGCCGATCGCAGATATGCAGACGAAGCGCGGGCGAGGGAGTTGAGAGTCGTGGTGGTCATGCCACCCAGTCTAAACCGTATTTGTGATTGAAATCACAGCCAGCCCTTCCGGGACATCCCTGGCGCAGGTCGTCGCATCGGAGACATTACCATATCCTGCTGTCTCGTTGGTGTCTGAGGTCAACTGCATGGATCGCAGTCTTCCGAACTTTGTTTCAGTCGTAGTGTACCTGTGGATCGTAATCTTCATCGCCAGTCCCCTGATGTCGCAAGACGTGCCATCGGCACTGTCCGGCACTATTACTGATTCATCCGGCGCACCTGTTGACAATGCCAAAGTCACCTTCAAGAATCTGTCCACGGGCGCAACCGGCGAGACCCAGACCGATTCCTCTGGCCAATACAGCTTTTCGAACCTTGCTCCGGGCGACTATGAGATCTCGGTTTCGGCCGAAGGCCTTGTCGGGTTCACTGCCAAGGCTGCCGTTACCGGCGCCAATCAAGAACCGCTTAAACTGAGGATGCAGCGATTGTCAGGCCCATTGGTGGTTGAGCCCTCGCAGGGTCTTCCCAACGCACCCTCCAGCAGCCAAACGCAACCTTCGCTCGAAGATCTTGGCTTCTCGAAATCCGAGCAGCAGAGCAACCCGCAGGAGCAGGCGCTGCTCGACAAGCGCACGCACATGCTCAAGATTCATCAGCGCATGGGACTGATCACCGCCGCGCCTTTGATCGCAACGGTCATCACTTCGATCAACGCCGGCGGAAGGAGCGAAGGTACAGCCTCCCGCGATTTGCATGTCGCACTTGGCGCGCTCACTGGCGACCTGTACGGAATCACCGCTTGGTACGCGATTCGCGCGCCACGGATCAAAGGCGCGCCGCCGAAACGCGGGCCCATCCGCTTCCACGAGGCTATGGCATGGATTCATGGGCCAGGAATGGTCTTGACCCCGATTCTCGGTGCAATCGCCTTCAACCAGAAAAACAACGGAGAGAAAGTCCACGGTATTGCCCAGGCGCACGGGCCAGTGGCGATCGTCACAGCCGGCGCGTTCGGGGCGGCTCTTCTGTCGGTGTCGGTAAAATTCTGATTTGAGTCTCGTGTCGTTGATTTGAAAAGGCGCGGCTTTCAGCCGCGCCGTTAGGGCATCGAAATTCGCCGCGGCTTTAGCCGCTGAGGGCCCATCAGGAGAATTCGTGAGCCAGAAACTCCTTCCGATTTTCGTTTTGCTGATCGCGCCGAGCCTCTTGGCGGCCGACCACACGTGGGTGCTCAAACAGAGCACGCTGACTTACCACGTCTCTCACCCGCTGCATCAGACTGACGGTGTGAGTCACGCCGCGCGCGGCAAGGGCATTTGCCACGAAGGCCAGTGCGACTTTCTCATTGCCGTTCCGGTGAAATCATTCGATTCCGGCGACACCAACCGCGACCTGCACATGATCCAGGTCACGCGTGGCGCCGAATTTCCTATGGTGACGGTGCGTACCCGCCTGCCCGAGACAGTGTCGTCTGCCGACGCCATCAAAGCCGATCTCGAGATCCAGTTCGCAGGCCAGACCGCCCGCTACCAGAACGTGTCGTTCGAATTGACGACGGAAGGAAACGACAAACGGATCGCGGGCACAATCCCCGCCACGCTCATAGATTTCACAATCGACCCACCGTCGCTGCTCACCTTGCCTGTAAAGAACGAAATTCCAATCAAGGTGGAGATGACCTGGAGCCCGCAGTAGGGCTCGCAATAGGGAAGGACCGGAGCATCCTGAGCTGCTGCGTCACTTGATTATTACCGCGGCCTCCGCCAGCGCTGCTTCCAGCCCGTCGCCCTTGCCCACGCCACCCTGCGCCATATCTTGGCTGCCGCCGCCGCGCCCGCCCAGCTTGGCCATGGTTTCTTTCATCAGCGTGCCCATATCGAAGGGCTGGCCCGGGGACTGCGCAAACACCAATGACGGCTGTGGCGAGGTCGTTGCCAGCAGTGCCACCACGTTCGGCGAAAACCGCGTCAGTCTTTGCGCCAGCAATTTCAAAGAATTCAGATCGCGGTCGGCGAACGTCCGCACGACGACTTTGCGCCCATTGCTCTCGGGAGTTTCGGCGAGCAACGCTACTGCTTGCGAGGATGCCAGTTCTTCCTGCGCCTGCTCCCACTGCTTGCGCAGCGATCGGATCTCGTCCAGCGCTTTGCGCGCTTGCTGCGGCACGTCGTAGATATGCGCCGAGAACAGCCCGGCCACTTCCGTCAGCGTAGTAAAGTCGCGGCGCGCAGTGGCCACGGCGCGCTGCCCGGCGACAAACTCCACCCGCCATCCCTGGCGCACCTTTTCCATCTTGCGCAAAAGAATCGCCCCGATCTGACCGGTCCGGTTCACATGCGTGCCGCCGCAAGCGGTCAGGTCGAACTCGCGAATATCGATCAACCGCAGCTGATCTCGCTCCGCCGGCGGAATCTTCCGCAACCCCAGCTTCTCCGCTTCCTCGCGCGTGACGAACCGTATCTGCACCTCGCGATTCTCGATCGCAATGTCATTCGCCAGCCGCTCCGCCGACTCGACCTGCTCCTTCGTCAAGTTCGGCGTGTCGAGGTCAATCGAGCAGTAATCCTCGCCCATGTGGAAGGAGACCGTCGGCATTTTGTACAAGCGTACAAACGCCGCCGACAGCACGTGCTGTCCCGAATGCTGCTGCATGTGGTCCCGCCGACGCGTGGCGTCGACGTGACCATAGACGCGTGCTCCATGTTGGAGCGCCCCTTTCGGCAGCGCGTGCTGTGAAGCATCGAGATAATGCACAACTCTGCCGTCCTCTAACTCGGCGACTTCGGCCACGCGGAGTTTCGTCTCGCCCACATCAATCCATCCCGTGTCAAAGACTTGTCCTCCGCTGGTGGGATAAAACGCTGTGCGATCGAGAATCAGCGCCGGACGCGGACTTTCGAACGTATCGACGACTTTGGCGTCGAAGTCGTGAAGAAAAGAGTCATGATGGTAGAGCCGCTCAGTCATAGGAAGCGTTCAGAGCATGAAGATGGTTCAGATGCAAAGAAGGCTCAACGCAAGAAGTTCAATACGGCCCGATAATTCCGCCGATTTGTCGGCCCGTCGGCTTCACCGACTGCACCGGACGCGTCGAGGAAACCGGCCGCGCCACGCCCGCATCCAGCACATCGAGATACTTCAATCCGCTGCCCGTGTTAAACAGCACGACCATATCTTCCGGCTTGAAGAATCCGCTCGCCCGCAGCTTGCGATACGCAACCAGGCACGCCGCTCCCTCGGGAGCTGCGAAAATTCCTTCCACCTTCGCCCAGTGCCGCGTGGCCTCGACAATTTCCTCGTCCGTGGCGCTCACCGCCGTGCCTTTGCTCTTCTTTAATATGTCGAGAATCAGATAATCGCCGTACGGCTTGGGCACGCGCAGTCCCGCAGCCAGCGTCGCTGCGTTCGCCCACATTTCGACGCTAGATTTTCCTTCGTCCCACGCCTTCACAATCGGCGCGCAGCCCGCGGCCTGCACCGTGATCATCTTTGGCCGTACCCCAGGTCGTTCCGCACCGGACGTTCCGGGGGCGATCCATCCCAGCGCTTCCATCTCCTCGAACGCCTTCCACATCCCTAGCAACCCAACGCCGCCGCCGGTCGGATAAATAATGCCCTGCGGCAATCGCCATCCCAGTTGCTCCGCGACCTCATACCCCATCGTCTTCTTGCCCTCGACGCGATACGGCTCTTTCGTCGTTGAGACGTCGAACCATCCGTCGTTTTTCCAAGACTCGGAATCTTTAAGCTCCGCCACTTTTTTCGCGCAATCGCTGATCAGCCCATCCACCAGCGTGACGTGTGCGCCATAGTAGTCGCACTCGATGCGGTTGGCTGCGGGCACATCTTTCGGCATGAAGATGTGAGCTTCGACTTTCGCGGCGGCCGCGTATGCGGCCAACGCACCGGCCGCATTTCCCGCCGAAGGAATGGCAAGCTTTTTCAGCCCGAAGTGTCGCGCCATGGTCACGCACGCTGAGAGTCCCCGCGCTTTGAACGAGCCGGTAGGATTCAGCCCTTCATCTTTGATGAAGACATTGGGATACTCGCGGCTGGGAAGCATGGGCGTGAAGCCCTCGCCGAGCGATACCGGATCGGCTTCTGGCAACACTGCATCGTAGCGCCACATGGTTGGCGCACGGCCCGCCAGCCGGGCTGACGAAAAACTGCGCTTGATCGCCGCCAGATCGTAGCGCGCGTAAAGTATGCCCCCATCTTTCAGGCACACGGTTTGCGGACGTTCCGCCGGATAATGTTCGCCGCAGCGCGTGCATTCGAGATGTGTCAGCATGCCAATGCGAGTGTAGCGAAGAACGGGGGCCAGGGACTAGTGGCTAGCGCTCAAAGAGCAGTATCAATAGGAGCTTAGAAATACGGGTGCCCCACTTCTGGCCGGGTTTGCCAGAAGTGGGATTTTGTCATCTACGGAACTAGCTGTCCATAGCCGTCTTGCCTTCACCCACTGATTTCCCCGGTGCAGGAGCTTCCTCCTTCGCCGCTATCGCGGCCTTGAATCCGCGAATGCTCTCACCCAGTCCCTTGCCGAGCTCAGGCAACTTCTTTGGACCAAAGATGAGCAGCGCTATCCCGGCGATCAGAATGAGGTGCGTAGGTTGCAACAAGCCTTCAAACATGGTCTCCTCGCGTGGTGAATCCAGGAATAATGACGAAAAAACGAATGAAAGTGGGCGCCGCGATGCGACACAGCGCCCTTTTTGCCGCGCTTCGTAAACACACCTCCAAACACTCTTCGACACGATGCACTAACCGCGCTGGGCCGCATCCGCTGCCTCAGCCAGGGTGTTCAAAGTGTCGAAGAACTGTGTTGACTGCCCGATGAAAAGTCCACTGGCGGTGAGGGCCGCGACCGCGGCCTGAGCGCCGGCGAACTTATCGGTCACCGGACGAATCATCGAAACGTTCGGCACGTTGGGGCTGAATTCGAAAGGAACGGGGAAGATCAGGCTCGGTTGAATCAACGGATCGAGCGGGCTGAAAAAGTTGGGGAAGCTGAGGCCCGATATGGAGTCGGTAAAAGGGGCAATCGGGGCTTGCACTCCGTTGCCCGAAAAATCGACCCATTCCAGAAAGTGCACGATCTCGTCCCCGCCGATGCCGAGGGTGATCTGCAGCACTTGCGGATCAGTCACTTTCTGACTCATGGCTGCGTAGAGACTCGTGCCGCCTTGCTCAATCTGTCCGAAGTGAAAGGCCGCAACATTGGCGATCGCCTGAATATGATCGTTGCCCTTGAAGTTAGAGTTGGCTGTGCCCTTGTAATCGGCGTCGGATCTGGGAATCGCGGTGACGCCATTCAGAGTAATGGCCTGGGGAAACTTCGCGCCGAGATCTGGACTGCTCGTGCTGCGGTACCGTACGTACCAGCTGGTGTCCACGTTGAGCTGCATGAGGTTGGTGAGACGAAGCTGCCCCGATGATCCCCTCGCCGTGCTGCCCGGTAAAGTCGCGAACTGAGAGAGGTCGACCGGTGCGGCTCCTCTGGACTGGAGATAGGCGTTGAGGAAAGTAGCATGGCTCACTTCGTCGAGTGTGTTGCTGGCGATGTATTGCGGGCCATCGGAATCAAGGTTCGACAAAGCGATTTGATAGAGGTTTAACCTCTCGTTCGGGTCGACTTCGATGGGCGGCAGATCGCCGATGCCACCGAGTTCCGCGTATTGCGTCCAAAGGTCAGACTCGATCAGTTCGGCCGCCGCGAGGAACTGAAGAATCGCGATGTCTCCGCCAGGAAGCGATTTGCTGCTTGCTGTTTGGGCGAAGGCGGCACGGCCTTTGGCGAGCAGGCCGGCGCCGGCTACGGCGGCGCCCGCAATGACACTCTTCTTCAGAAACGAACGCCGGTTGGGAGCTTTCGTGGGAGGGTTCGATTCGGTTGAGGTTGAAGGCTGACCCGCATCTGGCGTTAGAACCGTGGAAGGAACTTTTTCGTGGCTCATTATTCTGCGCTCCGAATTTTCTTGGAATGACGTTGGAAAATCGAGGCAGGGACTTCGACATCAACGTGAGTGGAAGATAAAGCAGTCCGACGGCGCAGGTGTCACCACGAAGTTAGAGAGGTGTAAAAGATTCGTCGCAGCGCTGGCGTCATTACTTCGATTCTGCCAGCTGGAACTTCCCGCTCAGCCCGCCGATGATCGCGCCCACAATCAGCGTCGCCACGAAGGTGTAGCCGGCCTCGATCAGCAGCAATTCGCGGGACAAGCCAAACGACGAGGGCAGTGTGGCAAACAGAATCGCGCACCACAGCAGCGTCGACGACAAAATGCCCTGCCACACTCCCTTGCGCACCAGCCACGTCTGCAGCCACGCCACACCGTACGCGAACAGCAGGCAGGCCGCAATGCTCAGCAAGTGAGGCGAATACCAGAAAACCAGCTGCCGCCATTCCGCCTGGCTCATGCCCAGCGCGTTCATCCATTGTTCGCGGAACAAATAGCGCGAGTGCCAGAGCATCCCGACATACCACGCGGCACACGCGGCCAGCAGCACCGGCAGGTGATAGATGTGGCCGCGGGGTCTGGCCAGATGCACTTCGCCCTCGGTGTAAGGTTCGTTCTGCACGGCTTGCGGAAGACATTCCTGCCCGCAGTGAACGCGCGCCGGCCAGCGCGTACAATCCGAGAGCCGGAACTCCGGCTTACCGCTGAGTGCGGTCGCGGCCGCATGCGCGGCATCAATGGTAACTCCTGCCTCCCGCTGCGTCTCCGGGCAGATGACCGCTCGAGGCCTGGAATATTGATGATGTCTTTCCCGCACCCACAATGCGGGCATCAGAAGGACGAGGGCCGCACCGAAGGCGACCAGCAGCAACCCCAAGATCAGCAGCATGACGCACCTCCTGTACGGCAGTACCGTCAGAGAGCGACTTGCCTTTCTGCTGACATAGTAGGACCGCTCGTGACCACTTTCTGTGCGCAGGATCACGGCAAGAGCTGGTTTAGGTTAGTATCAAAGCTCGACTCAACTCCCTGGGAGAACGTGCATGAGAAAGTTCCTGATCGGCCTGATCCTTGGATTCTTCGCGGTTCCGGTTGCCGTCTACTTCTATTTTTCTTCCGGCAACGCACCCGTCGCGACTTCTGCCCCGCCGATGCCGTTTGAACGGAAACTGGCGCACTTGGCGCTGCATGCCCGTCTGAACAAGGAGATGCCCGGTTCCGTCCCCATCGCGGCCGACGAGGCCGCCTACACCGCTGGCGCGCAAGTCTATAAAGACCACTGCGCCGTTTGCCACGGCCTGCCCGGCCAGCCGCAGAGCACCATCGCCAAGGGCATGTTTCCCAAACCGCCCAAACTGATGGAAGGCACTGGCGTCACGGACGACCCAGCCTGCGAAACTTACTGGAAAGTTGCCGGAGGCATCCGCATGACCGGCATGCCCGGCTTCGACAAGTCACTCACTACCACGCAGATGTGGCAGGTGAGCCTGCTCCTGGCCAACGCCGACAAGCTTCCGCAATCGGTGAAGGCGAGCCTCACGCCGCAACCGGCTCCAGCGGCCAAGTAGAAACGAGCCGCAAACATGGGGCGGCGAACGCCCGCGTCCGCCCAGACCGTTGGCGATCACGAAGATCGGTGGGCCGACAGTCCGCCCTGCCACCGGCATGCCGTTGCTAACATCGAACCGCCTGCGCTCGTCTATCTCTTAATCTCTGTACTACCATCCCTGACCATTAAAGGAGAGACTTCTGATGAAGCACCGATTCGTTGTCCTGCTTCTGGCTGTGATCCTGATGTTCTCATTCCATCTCCCGGCCCACGCCCAGGCACAGAACCAGCAGAGGCCGGCCACCTTGCGCAGCCTCCTGTTGCAGGAGCTGCACACCACGCACAATCAAGCCGATTGGTTCGTGCCCATCAGCGTCGCCGTTGACGGACTCACCGCCGAGCAGGCCAGCTGGCAGCCGCCCAACGGAGGCCACTCCGCCGGTCAGCTCACTTATCACCTGTTGTTCTGGAACCGCCGCAACCTGGCCAAGTTCAAAGGAGATCCCCAAGGACAGTACAGCGGTAACAACGACGAGACCTTCGACAAGTTCGACAACAAACAATGGGCCGACATCGTCAACCAGCTCGACCAGGTCATGGGCGCTCTAGAAAAGCTGGTTGATACCGCCGACGAACAACAGCTTGCGAAGTGGGCGCCGACCATCGGCAACATCTGCACTCACAACGCCTACCACGTCGGGCAGATCGTCTACGTCCGTAGACTGCAGGGCTCGTGGAACCCGGAGAAAGGCGTGAAATAGTCACAGCAGACGCTAGGCCGACCCGCGCTCTCAGATGCCGGCATACCACGCGTAGCCGCCGTCCGAATTTGCGCCGCCGGTACCTTTGCCAAATGGCTTGAGGTTGTCGGTGAGAGTCAGTCGGTTGATATATTTCACACTCTTGTAGCCCAGCTGCCGCGGAACGCGCAGGCGCAGCGGCCCTCCGAATGGGACGGGAAGCTCACTGCCGTTCATGCGGTGAGCGACAACGGTTTGCGGGTGCAGCGCGTCCGACATGTCAATGCTCTCCCACCAGTCGGGCTGGATCGAGCGATACACCACATAGCGGACCTGCGGCCGCGCTCCCACGCGGTCGAGAATGTAAGAGAGCGGCACACCCGTCCACTCTGCGATGTAAGTCCAGCCCTCTTCGCAGCCGATCATCGTGATCTGCGAGCTGGTGGGGAAACTCCTGATCTCTGCCAGCGAGAATGCCGTTGGACGTGTGACCATGCCATCCACAGTCAAACGCCAGTCCACAAAACCCGCCATCTGCAGGAGTTTGAATTCATCGCCCAAGGGATCGACTTCGTTGGCGAACGGATTTGTCGAGATCTGGCTGCGGGAAAACTGACGCGCCATGGCGTGGCTCCCCAGCAGGCGTTGCGCAGCATAGGTCAGCGTCTCGCCCGGCCCATAGATTCCGCCCGCATC
>CAYOUY010000360.1:0-5682 GCA_964407245.1 uncultured Acidobacteriaceae bacterium | reverse complement strand
CCGGCGATGTTCGACGGGAACATGTTTTTGCCCGAGACGGGCACGCCCATCTGAAAGATGGCGCGGAGCAGAACTGAGTTGGAGCTTTGCGAGCCGGAACCATTCACCGTCGCGACCTGAAGGCTCATGTCGTTGACAATGCGCGCGCGCCCCGAATGACCGGCTGATCGTTCGCCAGAAGAGCCCCGGGGCACGACATCCGTAGTGGCCATCCCAACACCTTCTTTCAGTTTGCGGGCAGAACCCAATTACCCATGAATTGAATTGCGGGAAACATTTCATTATACGGCGGAGGCGGTCGCTCGTCGTCGCCGCCCATCGCCCGCCCAGAGCGGAGAGGAGCCCATGTTGGAAACCGCCGAATCAGAAACTGGAAATGAATTGGGGCTCACGCTTCCGTCTTGAAAAAGTGGGCCATATCCCGGAACTTATTATATCGTGATACGACTAATTCAGCAGGGGGGATCCGTTTCAGGTCGGCGTAGTGTTTCTGCAAACTGACATCGAGAAGATTGGCCGCGGCCTCGTGGTCCCGATGCGCGCCCCCTTCGGGCTCGGGCACAATGTCGTCAATCACACCCAGTTCCTTCAGATCGTTCGCCGTGATTCTCATGGCCTCGGCCGCCAATTCCTTCTTCGAGGCATCGCGCCACATGATGGCAGCACAGCCCTCGGGAGAGATCACCGAATAAATCGAGTTTTCCATCATCAGGACGCGGTCTGCCACGGCAATCGCAAGCGCGCCGCCGCTGCCGCCCACGCCAATGACCGTGGCGATGATCGGCACTTCTAGGCGCGCCATTTCGCGAAGGTTGTAGGCGATCGCTTCCGCCTGGCCCCGCTCTTCGGCGTTGATGCCGGGATAGGCGCCGTCGGTATCGACAAGCGTAAAAATCGGCCGGCGAAATTTTTCAGCGACCTGCATGATGCGGAGCGCTTTGCGGTATCCCTCGGGGTGGGGCGTGCCGAAGTTGCGGAAGACACGCTGCTTCATGTCGCGTCCCTTCTGCGTGCCGAGAACCAGAACTTCCTCGCCGTGGAAGCGAGCCATCCCACAGACGATGGACGGGTCGTCGCCGAATCCGCGATCGCCGTGAATTTCGCTGAAGTCGGTGAAGACGCGGTCAATGTAGTCGAGCGTCTGCGGACGCTGCGGATGCCGCGCCAGTTCGGTCTTCTGCCAAGCGGTGGAGGGAACGTGCATATCGCGGCGCAACGTCTCGATGCGTTCCTGCAACTTCGCGATCTGGCGGCGCGTGGCCTCGTCGCTGCCCGCCGATTCCATTTCGGCGACCTGGCGCTCGATCTGCTCCAACTCGCGTTGCGCTTTTTCAGAGACGGCCATGCTGTCAGTTGATGATGCGGACACTTCCTCGCCCGCACAGTTGCTCGACGCGCGCGATGAAATTGCGGTCCGGAACGACATTATAGCCGTCCGCTTCCATCACCACCATAAAATCCCCCTGACGTTCCACGTCGAACAACACTTTGGCCTGCCCCTTGCGCTCGAGAAACAGCGCGTGCAGGTCGTCGACCGTTGTCTCGTCGGCAGACTCGAGCGGAATGCGGATGCGGATGGCGCGCGGCAGGGGAACCTTGGCATCTTCGAGAGGCATGATCTCAGCCACGGTGATTTTCGGGTTCGCCCCTTCTTCTATGCGTACGCCGGCTTTTACCAGCACCGGAACTTCGAGTTTTACTTTGTCGCCCAGCCGCTTGTAGGCCTCGGGGAAGACGATCATGTCGACGGATCCAAGCATGTCTTCCAGCGTGGCTTGCGCATAGAAATCGCCGCGCTTCGATTTGAGCACGCGCACGTTGCTGATGATGCCGGCGGTCGCGATGGTTTCGTCCTTGCCGGTCGAGCCTTTCATCGCGGCAATTTCTTCCGTGCTGAGGGCCTGGAGGTCGGCGAGTTTGTCTTTATATTTTTCCAGTGGATGTCCGGTGATGAAGAATCCGAGAATTTCTTTTTCCGCGGCAAGACGCGTGTGCTCATCCCAGTCCGGAACATTGGGCAACTTGCCGTTTTCGTTGACGACCTCGGCTTCCTGAAAAACGCCAAACAGGCCATGCTGGCCGGATTCGGCGTCGCGCTGGGCTTTCTGCGCCTGATCCATGGCCTTGTCGAGAACGGCCATGAGCTGCGCGCGCCGGCCGAGCGAGTCCATCGCTCCAGTTTTGATCAGCGATTCCACGACGCGCTTGTTGAGCAAGCGGAGATCGACATGCTCGCAGAACTCGAAAATCGATTTGAATCGCCCGACCTTCTTGCGCGCCGCTACGATGGATTCGATCGCGTTGCCGCCGACGTTCTTCACGCCGGCGAGGCCGAAGCGAATGGATTCGCCATGTGGGGTAAAGTTTGCATCGGAGACGTTGATGTCTGGCGCCTCCACGGCAATGCCCATCTCTCGGCATTCGTTGATGTACTTGACGACGTCGTCGGTTGAACCGGTGACGGAAGTCAGCAGAGCGGCCATAAATTCGATCGGATAGTGCGTCTTCAAGTAGGCCGTGTGATAGGCCAGCAGGGCATAGGCCGCCGAGTGAGATTTGTTGAAGCCATACCCGGCGAATTGCGCCATCAGGTCGAAGATCTTTTCGATTTTCTTCGGCGGATATTTGCGCTGCGCGGCGCCTTCGATAAATCGCTCGCGCTGCTGGGCCATTTCTTCCGGCTTCTTCTTGCCCATGGCACGACGAAGCAGATCAGCCTCGCCGAGCGAGTAGCCGGCGAGCCGGTTGGCGATCTGCATCACCTGTTCCTGATAGACAATGACGCCCAGGGTTTCTTCCAGGATCTCTTTCAGTTCGGGCAGTTCGTACTCGACTTTCTTGCGCCCGTGCTTGCGGTCGACGAAATCATCGATCATCCCGCCCTGGATGGGCCCGGGACGATAGAGAGCGTTGAGTGCGGTAAGGTCTTCGATGGAATTCGGTTTATAGCGGCGCAGCACGTCGCGCATACCGTGCGACTCAAACTGGAAGACGCCGGAGGTCAACCCGTTGTGAAAAACCCTCTCATAGGTCTTGGGGTCCTCGAGTGGGATGTCGTTCAGGGTGGTCGGGATCGCGGTGGGCCAATTCTCTTCGGCGCTCAGCACTGGCATTCCAGCGTCGGCGTGAGTTTGCGCGATCAGATTCAGCGTGTCCGTGAGAATCGTCAGCGTGGTCAGACCGAGGAAATCCATCTTCAGCAGGCCCATCTTCTCGATGGCGACCATGTCGAAGGCGGTGACGATTTCGTCGTTCTTGGTTCTGTGCAGCGGCACGAGTTCCGTGAGCGGACGCGGCGAAATCACCACGCCTGCAGCATGAACTCCGGCATTCCGCACCAGACCTTCAAGCTTTCTTGCCGTCTGGAACAGTTCGCGAATCTGACCGTCTTTTTCGATGGCTTCGCGCAACTGGGGCGATTCTTCGATCGCCTCTTCCAGCGTGATGTTCAGCGTGGTCGGCACCATCTTGGCGATGCGGTCCACGTCGGCGTAAGGGATGTCCATGGCGCGGCCCACGTCTTTAATGGCGGCCTTCGCGGCCATGGTGCCGAAGGTAATGATCTGCGCCACGTTGTCGCGCCCGTATTTCTGCGTGACGTAGTGAATCACTTCGTCGCGGCGGTTCATGCAGAAGTCGATGTCGATGTCGGGCAGGGACACGCGCTCAGGATTCAGGAAGCGTTCGAACAGCAGCTCGTGCTGGAGCGGGTCGAGATCGGTTATGCCGAGAGAATAGGAAACGAGCGAGCCAGCTGCCGAGCCGCGACCCGGGCCGACGGGAATATTGCGCTCTTTGGCATACCGGATAAAGTCCCAGACAATAAGAAAATAGCCGGGAAACTTCATCTGCTGGATGATGGCCAGCTCGCGCTCAAGTCTTTGTTCGTAGTCGGCGAGCGAATGCTTCAGCTTGCCCGCCGCCTGCAACGCCCGCAAAGATTCGAGCCGGCGCGCGAAGCCCTCGCGCGTGACGTGAACGAAATAACTGTCGATAGTGTAGCCGGGCGGAACATCAAATTGCGGAAACGGCGTCGCCACTTTTTCCAGGCGCAGGCTGCAGCGCTCGGCGATCGCGAGCGTGCGGGCGAGCACCTCAGGCGAATCCTTGAACACTTCCTTCATCTGCTCGTAGCTCTTCACGAAGAACTGCGAGCCTTCAAACTTCATGCGCGCGGTGTCGTGCACCGATTTGCCGGTCTGAATGCACACCATCACGTCCTGCGCACCGGAGTCGTCCTCACAGAGATAGTGGCTATCGTTCGTCGCGACGAGCGGGAGGCCGAGATCTTTTTCCAGCTGGAAAAGACCGGGATTGATGCGGCGCTCGGCGTCGAGTCCCTGGTTCTGAATTTCGAGGTGGAAATTCTCTTTGCCAAAGATGTCGGCGAAAACGCCTGCGGCTGCGCGCGCGGCTTCATAGTTGCCCTCCACCAAGCGCTCGGCGACCTCGCCCTTCAGGCATCCGGAAAGGCCGATCAGACCGCGGGAGTGCTCGGCCAGGAATTTCTTGCTCACGCGCGGCTTGTAGTAAAAGCCGTGCAGCGAGGCTTCGGAAGTGATCTTGACCAGATTGCGGTAGCCTTCATCGTTTTCCGCCAACACCAGCAGGTGGTTGTAGGTGTCACCTTCGGGAGGCGTGCGCTCGATGTTGTGGTCGTCCTTTTTGCAGATGTAGAGCTCGCAGCCGACGATCGGCTTCACGCCGTGCTTGTGCGCCGCATTGACGAAGTGCACCGCACCAAAAATATTGCCGTGGTCGGTCATGGCCACGGCAGGCATGCCCAGCTGCTCGACGCGCTGGCAGAGCTTTTCCACGTCGCAGGCGCCGTCGAGCAGGGAATAGTCGGTGTGCAGATGCAGGTGGACGAATTGGGACATGGCGTCGGTAGGGCTAGTTTATCGCAATGGGGAGTGAGGAAAACCGACTCGTTTCTGTGAGTTTCGGTGAGCGCGGGAGCAGCGAAGCGTAAAGGGGTGTCGTGAGGTGGTACCCTCCGGTATTCATTGCCAGGGTATAACGCAAGTTTCGATTCGGACAAACCTCGACACAGAGCTTTGTTGGGGACCCCTGCTGAGCTATCATAACTTCGTGGATCCCGAAGCCTTTGAGTCACGGCTCCAGGGATTCTGTGCCTCATCCGTTTGGGGGTGATGCCGTGTTCGTGGATCGCGTCTCTCGTGGTATTCCCGTTCGTATCCTTCATAGCCTGCCACTCTCATCACGCTGGCTGATAATCGCAGGACTTCTGATGCTGGCCAGTTGTGGAGGAAACCAGAATCCCGGGGGGGGTAGCAGCCCGCCGCCCGGCACCTTCAGCTTGTCTCTTTCCAACTCCACTCTGAGTATTCCGGCCGGAACTTCTGGGTCGGTCACATTAAGCTTGAACGGATCCAACGGGTTCAAGTGGGGTGTGAACATTGCTCTGACCGGCCTGCCAGTCAGCGTGGCCGTCTCTCCCACCAGCGCCTACTTGGGCCCCGGACAATCGCAGCAATTCACCTTTACCGCGGCAACCTATGCGAGTGTTTCTAATTCGTCGGTGTCGTTTGCCGGCACTTCCGGCAGCGAGACCGAGCAGACTGCACTGAATCTTCAGGTGACTGCGTATACGGGAAATATCGCGCTGACACGGACGCGCTACGTTCGGACGGACGCGGTGGATCCTGATACGGTCCTGTT
>CAYOUY010000359.1:0-6222 GCA_964407245.1 uncultured Acidobacteriaceae bacterium | reverse complement strand
TTCATGCTGGCGGCGTTTATTGGATTCGAAGTCATCCGTCACGTCTCGCCGCTGCTGCACACACCGCTCATGTCGCTGACCAACGCCCTCGATGCCATTGCGGTGGTGGGCGCGATCGTCCTGGTGGGCGAGAGGAAAAGTACGTTTGCGACCGTGCTGGGTGTAATTGCCATCATCGCCGCCACCAGCAACGTGGTGGGAGGATTTTTCATCACCGACCGCATGCTGAGGATGTTCAAGTCCAGCCGTCCAGCAAAGAAATGAAGATACAGGTCCGCGATTTGCACGAAGCGCGCTTCGCCGGGAGATGCAATGAGTTCGGATCCAGTGGAAGTCGTTTTGGAGTTTGAGCGCAGGATTAACTCGCGTAATGCAGGAACCGTTGTCGATTTGCTGAGTCTGGATTCTGTGTTCATTGACTCCCTGGGATCGCGCGTACAAGGCCTGGAGAAGCTACGCGCTGCATGGGATGGCTACTTCAAGATGGTGCCCGATTACAGCATTTCGCACGACGAGATCTTCAAGCACGGCGACACCGTGGCCATGTTCGGCTCGGCGCAAGGCACTTTTTCGCAAGACGGCCACACCCGCAAAGAGAATTTCTGGAGCACCAAAGCAGCATGGCGCGCCCTGATCAAAAACGGAAAAATCGCGCTGTGGCAGATTTACGCCGATAACGAGCCGATCCGCGCTGTTATGCGAAAAGCGGCGGGGAAGGAATCCACTCAGAGCTAGACACAATGAGCCCAGAGTTTGCCGGAAGCCAGTACGTCATCGAAGTCATTTATCTGATCGCCAGCGCGCTATTCATCCTCTCGCTGAAGTGGATGAGTTCTCCGACGACCGCGCGCCACGGCATTCTGGCGGGCGAAATCGGCATGGTGCTGGCCATCGGCGGCACGCTTTTGCGCCACGGCATCGTCGACTGGAAGTGGATCATTATCGCGCTGGTGATCGGCTCAGGAATCGGCATCCCGCTGGGCATGGTGCAGATGACGGCGGTGCCGCAGCGGACCGCGCTCAGCCATGCGTTCGGCGCGTTATGCGTCACGCTGGTCGGCACTGCAGAGTTCTATCTCCGCACGCCGGATGTTCCGAAGTTCATGATGTCGGTGCTCTCCATGGAGGTGATCCTCGGAGGCCTCACCTTCACCGGCAGTTTGATCGCGGCCGGCAAATTGCAGGAGGTTCTGCCGCAAAGGCCGATCACGTACAAAGGCCAGAATATTGTCAACCTGGTGTTGCTCGCGGTTGCCATCGGGCTGGCCGTGTATCTTGTCATTCATCCTGAAGCGAAGCAATTCTTCCCGGTCATCGTTGGAATCGCCCTAGTCTTCGGAGTTTTCCTGGTGATCCCTATCGGCGGAGCCGACATGCCCACGGTGATCTCGCTATTGAACTCCTATGCCGGACTCTCCGCGGCGGCCATGGGCTTCGTTCTCGATTCCAAGCTGCTTATCATCGCCGGTGCGTTGGACGGATCGTCGGGCTTCATCCTGTCGGTGATCATGTGCAAGGCGATGAACCGATCGTTCACGAACGTTCTGTTCGGCGCGTTCGGGCAGGTGCAACCTTCGGCTGCGGCCGGGCAGGAAACCAGGTCTGTGCGCAGCGCTACGCCGGAGGAAGCAGCGGCAATTCTGGCTGCCGCCAACAAAGTGGTGGTTGTGCCCGGTTACGGCATGGCCGTGGCACAGGCCCAGCACAAAGTGCGCGAACTTTACGACCTGCTCACCAAGAAGGGAGTCGACGTTCGCTTCGCCATCCATCCGGTCGCAGGACGTATGCCCGGCCACATGAATGTGCTGCTCGCCGAGGCCGACATTCCCTACGACCGCCTCATGGAAATGGAGGAAATCAACGGCGAGTTTCCACAGACTGACGTTGCTCTCGTCATCGGCGCGAATGACGTGACCAATCCCGCCGCACGCACCGATCAATCCAGCCCCATCTTCGGCATGCCCATCCTTGATGTCGACAAGGCCCACACCGTGATGGTGATCAAGCGCAGCATGAATCCGGGCTTCGCTGGAATCGACAACCCGCTGTACTACCTCGACAACAATCTCATGCTCTTTGGCGATGCCAAGCAGTTTGTGGGAGCAATCGTGCGCGAACTGGGCGGAGGACACTGAGCCGCAAAGTTTTTCTTTCCCGCTGTTACGTGTGGATATTCGTGTGAAACTTATGCGCACCTCTTTTTTTCTCATCGCAGTTCTCTGCCTGTCGTTTCTGGCGTCAGCACAATCGCAACCGCAACTCAACCTCATGCCCATGCCGGCCAGCGTGCAGATGGGCACAGGCCAACTGCCGATCGACGCGTCTTTCTCGGTGACGAGTTTTCGGGACTGGTCGGTGAACAACGCGATCGTCCGATTCGAAGAACAACTTTCGCAACAGACGGGAATTCCGTTTTGTCCCAAGCCCGACGCGCCGATTACGTTGCAGATCCATTTCCCGCACGGACGGGAAGCGGTGCAGAAATTAGGAGAAGACGAATCATACCAGCTGGTGATCACGACTACGGGCGCGAAGCTCACGGCGGAGAACGCGCTCGGAGTCATGCATGGGCTGCAGACCTTCCTGCAACTCGTGCAGATCACCCCGACTGGTTTTGCCGTCCCTGCCGTCACCATCCAGGATCAGCCGCGCTTTCCCTGGCGCGGCATGATGATCGACGTCAGCCGGCATTTCATCCCGATCAACGTGCTCAAGCGCAACGTGGACGGCATGGCCGCAGTGAAGATGAACGTTCTGCACTGGCATCTCTCCGACGATCAGGGCTTCCGCGCCGAGAGCAAGAAATTTCCCAAGCTCACCGCAATGGGATCCGAGGGCATGTTTTACACGCAGGACGAAATTCGCGAATTCATTGCCTATGCTCATGACCGCGGCATTCGCATCGTCCCGGAGTTTGACATGCCCGGCCACAGCCGTTCGTGGTTCCTGGGATATCCCGAGTTGGCCAGCGGCCCCGGCCCATACACACTGGCCGACGGCGGCATCGCTCCCGCCATGGATCCCACGCGCGAAGAGACTTACAGGTTCTTGGAGAAGTTCATCGCGGAGATGGCGAAGCTCTTCCCCGACGCTTACTTTCACATCGGCGGCGACGAAGTGGACGGCAAGCAGTGGGACGCCAATCCGAAGATTCAGGCTTTCAAGCAGGCGCATGGGATGAAGAACGACCAGGACCTGCAGGCCTACTTCAACCGGCGACTCGAGAAAATTGTGGCGAAGAACCACAAAATTATGGCCGGTTGGGATGAGATTCTGCATCCCGATCTGCCGAAGACGATCGTGGTGCAATCCTGGCGCGGACAAGCGTCATTGGCAGCGGCGGCGAAGCAGGGCTACAGCGGCTTGCTTTCCTACGGCTACTATCTCGACCTGATGTGGCCGGCGGCGCGGCACTATGCGGTCGATCCGATGAGCGGAGACGCCGCGGCTCTCGGCCCGGAGCAGCAAAAACTGCTCCTTGGTGGCGAGTCGTGCCAGTGGGCCGAATGGGTGACGCCGGAAAACGTCGATTCCCACATCTGGCCGCGCAACGCGGTGATTGCTGAGCGTCTGTGGTCTCCGCAAAACGTGACCGACGTGGCCTCGATGTATTCGCGGCTCGATGCCGTCAGCCTCGATCTCGAATGGCTTGGCCTGACTCACCGTTCGGCCCGCATGCAAATGCTGCACCGTATGGCCGGCGACGCTGATATTTCCGCGCTGCGCGTTCTCGCCGACGTGGTGGAACCGGTCAAGGACTACGACCGCTGGGATGAAACGAAGCAGGGACCTATCAACTTCCACGTGCCGCTGAACCGCATGATTGATGCGGTTTATCCGGAAAGCGACACGGCGCGGGAGTTTTCGGCGCTGGTGCAGGTGTATGTGCAGGGCGGGGCAAAGGATCAGGCCGTCGAGGCGCGGATTCGTGCATCGCTCAACCTCTGGCGCGACAACGACGCCAGATTGCGTCCTCTACTGGATCAGTCTTTTTTGCTGCAGGAGGACGAACCGTTGTCGCAGAATCTGGCGGCGCTGGGCGCGGCAGCGCTTGAGGCACTCGACTATCTCGGCAAAGCGCAGCCTGCGCCGCACGCCTGGAAGATGCAGCAATTGACTCTCATCGAGCACGCCAAAAAACCGCAGGCTGGACTTCTGCTCATGGTGACTGCACCTGTGGAGCAGTTGATTCAGGCGAGTGCGGTGCAGCAGTGAAAAATCATTGGGGGAGAGTTCGCCGCGTTGCACCATCTTCGCTGCATGTGAATCAACCAGGTTCTCCACAGGTTTCCACACCCTTTCCAGTTGCGCCGGATGGCGCAAGTTGAAGATAATGACGGCGACGTTCCTGCGCTGCGGGAACTGTCGGTGGTCTCGTGTACAGCCGAAACGATTTACTGAGGATTTTGCACATTACCCCGCGCCAGTTGGCCAACTGGGAGCGCGCGGGGCTGTTGACTTCCGCCGAAACGTATTCCTTCTCCGACCTACTGGAAATCAAGAAAGTGCGGGATTTGTGCGCCATGAGCGTGCGGCCGGCGGTGATTCGCCAGTCGCTCGACGCCATGCGCAAGCAGGCGGCCGGAGTGGAGAAGCCGCTGCTCGAGGCCGGAGCGTGGTCAACGGCGAAGCACCGCGTCGCCTTCCGCCACGATGGCAAATTGCTGGAGCCGATTGCCGGGCAGTTTCTGATGGACTTCTCCGAGCGCGAAAAAGTGGTCACGAGCACGCCCGTGCCGCGGCCTGAACCCACCCCGCGCGAGAACGAGGCGACGGCGTGGTTTGCTCGCGGCATCTCGCTCGAGGAAGATCCCAGCACGCAGACCGAAGCGATCGCCGCGTATCACAAGGTGCTCGACCTCGAGCCTAACCACGCCGCAGCGCACATCAATCTGGGAACGCTCTACTACAACCGCCAGGATTTCTCTATCGCCGAGAAGCATTATCGCCAGGCCATTGAGGCCGATCCTCGCTACGCGCTCGCCTATTTCGACCTCGGCAACGTCCTCGATGAGACTGGCCGCGTGCTTGAGGCCATTCAGGCCTACAAGACGGCGCTGCAACTGGCCCCGACCTACGCCGACGCTCACTACAATCTGGCACTAGCTCACGAGAAGCTGCGCGAGCCGCGCAAGGCGCTGAAGCACTGGCAGGCATACACCAAGCTCGACACCTCAGGCCCATGGTCGGTGCACGCCCGCAGCCAGATCAAGCGCATCCTGCAGTCGGATGGGCTGAAGCTGGTCCACAAGCGCGGGTGAGCGCTCATTTCCTCCCGTCCCTTGCTTCCCTCAAAGTGCTAGAATTCCGGGTTCGTCATTTTCCTGCTGAAGGTGTTCCCATGCCTGAAACCGCGCTGCAAGCCGCTGCTCCCAATCCTTTGACCACGCTGACCGAAGACGAAATTCTTTTTCGCGACAACATTCGGCAGTTTGCCGACGAGAAAGTGCGTCCCCTAGTCAAGGAAATGGACGAGAAGGGCGTCTTCGAGAAGAGCCTGATTCACGATTTCTTTCAGCTTGGTCTGATGGGCATTGAAATCCCGGAGCAATACGGCGGCAGCGGCGCCAAGTTCTTCGAGGCTGTTCTTGCGGTCGAAGAACTCTCGCGCGTGGATGCTTCCTCGGCCGTCATCGTGGACGTGCAGAATACGCTGGTCAATAATGCTCTGCTGCGCTGGGGAAACTCGGAGCAGAAGCATCGTTACCTGCCGAAGGTGGCGACGGAGATCGTCGGCGCTTACGCGCTGAGTGAGGCCAGCTCAGGCTCCGATGCGTTCGCCCTGCAGACGCGCGCCCTGTTGAAAGGGTCGGACTATGTGCTCAACGGCCGCAAGCTCTGGATCACGAACGGCAAGGAAGCGGGATTGTTTGTGCTCTTTGCCACGCTTGATCCCAGCGCCGGCTACAAGGGCATAACGGCGTTTCTGGTCGAAAAGGACTTTCCCGGATTCACAGTGGGCAAGAAGGAAGACAAGCTCGGCATCCGCGCCTCATCGACGTGCGAGCTGATTCTGGAGGACTGCCGCGTGCCGAAGGAAAACGTGCTGGGCGAGCCGGGCAAGGGATACAAGATCGCTATCGAGACGCTCAACGAGGGCCGGATCGGCATCGGGGCGCAGATGATCGGCCTGGCGCGCGGCGCCTGGGACTTTGCCTGCAAGTACGCGCTCGAGCGCAAGGCGTTCGGCAAAGCCATCGCGGAGTTTCAGGGCATCCAGTT
>CAYOUY010000358.1:0-22719 GCA_964407245.1 uncultured Acidobacteriaceae bacterium | reverse complement strand
GGCGCCTGGCAGCGGGGCACCGTGCCGAGTACGCTGGGCCTGTACAGCAACGGCTTTAACGGCGAAGTGCCGGGCATAAGCCTCAGCGATACGCAGTACAGCTTTGCCGAGGATCCCGGCTACGTTCCCGAAGGTCCCCTGAATTCAAACCCGACCTTCACCTTCCGCGACAACATCACAAAGATCGCCGGGAACCACAACCTGCAGTTTGGGATTTACTTCGTGAATGCCCACAAGAACGAGATCCCGCAACCAGGCACGGGGGTCAACGGAATCCTGATGTTCCAGAATTCGAGCACCGTGACCACCGGGAACGCATTTGCCGACCTGCTTCTCGGAAATATAGGCACGTTTACGCAGGAGCAGAACGCTCTCAAGATGCACGAGCTGTTCAAAATCACCGAAGGCTACATTCAGGATGATTGGCACGCTACGCAGCGGCTGACGCTGAACCTGGGCGTCCGCCTCAGCTTCTTTGGCACCTATCGGGAGAAGAACAACCTGGCCTGGAATTTCGATCCGGCATTCTATGTGGCGGGCGCCAGCAGCGTGGATCCGGTTACGCAACTGGTTGACGGAAATCCTTACAACGGATGGGTAGACTGCGGCGTGACGCCAGGCGTCCCGGCGGGCTGCATGAAGAATCACTGGTGGAATCCGGCTCCCCGCATCGGATTCGCTTTTGACCCCAAGGGCGATGGCAAGTGGGCGCTTCGCGGCGGCTACGGCATCTTCTTCGAGCACACCAACGGCAACGAGGCCAACACTGAGGCTTTGGAGCAGTACAACATCAACACGCAAATCACCTCGTTCTCGAATATCTCCGGATACAGCAACCTGAATCCCAGCCTGTTGGTGGGCAGCAGCGGAATCAGCACCAGCCCATTGCAGTTCGTCTCCCTCAACGACAAGGCCGTCTGGCCATACATGCAGCAGTGGCATTTCGACATCCAGCACGACGTCGGCAAAAGCACGGTGGCGACAGTTTCCTATGTTGGAAGCGTCGGTGTGCACCTCACGCGTTCGTACGAATACAACCAGATGACGCCGGTTCCTGCGAATCTGAATCCCTATTCTGCGGGCCAGGTCATCACCGCCGACGATTGCAGCTCGGTCACCGTCAGCACTACCAACGGGCAAGCCACGGGCACCGCCAATGTGGATATCCCCGGCAGCACCCAGACCACGACGGGTAGCTGGGCCAACAATCTTGCGGTCGCCTGTGGCTTCAACTCGAATTTCTATCGTCCGTATCTCGGCATCGGCAGCATTCAGCGCAAGGATCAGACCGGATCGTCCAACTACAATGCCCTGGAGTTGTCGCTGCGCCACAACATCGGCGGACTCGAATTGAATGCCGCCTACACCTACAGCCACTCCATTGACGACTCTTCCGACAATGGCGACTTTGGCTTTGTGAACTCGTACAACCTCAATGCTTACCGAGCCAGTTCCAACTTCGACCAGCGGCAAAACATTTCGCTGGCTTATGTGTACGATGTGCCGTTCTTCCGGGGCAAGGGACTGGCCCACTCGCTGCTCGGAGGCTGGCAGTGGTCAGGAATTACGCTGATTCAGAGCGGCACGCCGTTCAGTGTCTACAACAAGAGTTCAACCCCAGACAACGCAGGTGTGGGGAACGGCTTCGCTACCGCGGGTTCTTACCCGGACCTGATCGGCAATCCCAAGGAGGGCGTGAGTGCTAGCCCACTCGCTGGCAACCAGATCGGCAACGGCTTCGGGCCTCTGCTCTACAATCCGGGAGCATTCGCTGAGCCGACCGGACTCACCTTCGGCAACGCCGGCAGAAACATTCTGACGAATCCTTGGCGGACGAACTTCAACATGGCCTTGCTCAAACATTTCGCGGTTACAGAGAGCAAGTACTTTGAGTTCCGCGCTGAGGCCTTCAACGTGTTCAATCACGTGGAGTACAACTGGCTGGGTGGCGATGGTGGAGGGGCGGCGAGCAACGCCGGCTTGGGCACGATTGCTAACGAGCTCTCCTGCTACGGAGCATCGGCGCCGTTTTCCGCGGGAGATCCCGGTTGCACGTCAGCGGCTCTTGGCTCTCCCAACGGTGAGCTCCGCCCGGCGGGCACGCACCTGCCGCGTATTCTGCAAGTGGCGCTGAAGTTTATCTTCTAGCGCCATCGTCACGACACAAGACCCGGCTCCGCAAGGGGCTGGGTCTTCATTTACTGGATCAAAGGGGGAGCTTTTACCCCACCTGCACCGTCTGCCGTGCCCCGACGGCTTCGAGCGAGTGTTCCAGGTCGGCGATCAAGTCGTCGCCGTTCTCGATTCCTACCGACAGCCGCACCATCTGCTCGGTGACGCCCATTTTCTCCCGCATCTCGGCCGGGATCATCGCATGCGAGGTCAGCACCGGAATCGACACCAGCGACTCCACTCCGCCCAGGCTGGTCGCGAGCGTGAACAGGCGCATGGCCTCGCTCACGCGACGGGCATCCGCGCCCGTGCCCTCCACCTCGAAAGTCACCATGCCGCCGCCTCCGCTCATCTGTTGCCGGGCCAGCGCGTACTGTGCGTGATTCTTCAGAAACGGATAATGCACGCGACGGACTTTTTCGTGTTGACCCAAAAACTCTGCGACGCGCATCGCATTCTCGTTTTGCCGTGCCACGCGCACCGCCAGCGTCTTCAGCCCGCGGATCAGCATCCACGCCGCATGGGGGTCCATGCAGTTGCCCAGTGTGGTCCGGGCATCGTTGATCTGCGCGATCAGTTCCCGGCTTCCTGAGACCACGCCACACGTTAGATCCGCATGGCCGCTCAGATATTTCGTGCCGGAATGCATCACTAGATCAATCCCATACTCTGCCGGATGCTGGTTGATGGGCGTACCAAATGTGCTGTCCAACATGCTGATCAGGCCATGTTTTTTCGCCAGCGCCGCAATTCTTTTGAAATCTACCACGCGTAGCACCGGATTCGTCGGCGATTCCACGTACAGCAGCTTCGTATTCGGACGAATCGCACGCTCATGCTGCTCATAGTCGGTCGTGTCGACGAACGTGGTCTCAATTCCGAGCCGCGGCAGCCACTGCGACAAAAACTTCGCCACTCCGCCGTAAACGTCGCGCTGCGCTACGATGTGATCCCCCGCCTTCAGCAGCGCCATGATCGTCGTCGTGATCGCGCCCATGCCCGAAGCGAAGGTCCGCGCGGCTTCCGCGCCTTCCAGTTCCGCGACGGTCTGCTCGGCGACCGTGATCGTCGGATTTCCCCAGCGCGTGTAGTAGCGGTCGGTCTCGGTCACACGGATTTGCTCGTCGTTGTCGGTGACCTCAAACGTCGAAGTCTGGTAGATGGGCGTCGCAACCGGCCCATTCTTCTTTTCCAGGTCCGCCGCACCGTGCACCGCGGCGGTTTCAGGACGACGTGTCTTTCGTTTCATGGCTGCCTCGCTTGGTCAAGCTTACTTGCGGGGCTTGCGCGCCTGCAACCAGCTCTCACCACCGGCGACCGTTTATAATCGCTCGCTCATGAATTTGGGGCTGAAAAATCGCGTTGCGCTCGTTGCCGCGTCCAGTCAGGGAATTGCGCTGGCCACGGCCGAAGCTTTCGCCGCTGAAGGTTGCCGTGTCGCCATGTGCGCCCGCAATCAGCAGGTCCTCGCCGGTGCTGCAGAAAAAGTCAGAATGCGTTACGGCGTCGAAGTCTTCGCCGAAACTTGCGATGTTACGGACGCAGCTGCCGTTGAACGCTTTGTCGCCGCGGTCGCCGGCAAATTCGGCGGCGTGGATATCTGCGTCACCAACGCCGGCGGTCCGCCCGCCAAAGGATTCCTCGCCACTACTGCCGATGACTGGTGTCGCGCCATCGAGGCAAACTTTCTCAGTGCGGTCTACTTTGCCCGAAACGTCATCCCGCACATGCAGCGCCAACGCTGGGGACGCATCATCACCATCACGTCCATTACTACGAGACAGCCGGTTGCTGACCTTGTGCTGTCGAATGCGGTCCGCACCGCCGTCGTCGGGCTGGTTAAGAGTCTCGCCAACGAGTTTGGCAAGGACGGAATTCTGGTCAACAACGTCGGCCCTGGTTTTACGGCGACCGAGCGACTTAAAGAGTTAGCAAAGTCTCGCTCAGCGGCGACGGGGAAAGCTGAGCAGGAAATACTCGACGGCTGGGCGGCCGACGCTCCATTGAAGCGATTGGGCCAGCCTCGCGAGATCGCCGACACTATCATCTGGCTTGCGTCGGAGCGCGCCTCCTATGTCACCGGCCAGACCCTGCTGGTTGACGGAGGCATGTATAAAGGGTTGTGATGGATGTATCGTGGAGTAGATTACTTGCGCTCTGTGCAACTCAGGAAAGACGCCATGAAAAAGCAGAAAGCGAAGACAAAATCGAAGCCACGCAGCACGAGTTCTCACTCCCGGGCCAAGCGCGCCGTCACCAAGCACAGCGCCGGCACAGCCGCACTGCAATACACCCCCTGGAGTTCAGTTCCGCTCGAGGATCTCAATCCTTTGCTGCAACGTCAGTTCGTCGTCGGCCAGGAAATCATGCTGGCGCGGGTGCTGCTGAAGAAAGGCTGTATTGTTCCCGAACACAGCCATCACAACGAGCAACTGACCTATATCCTCCAAGGTGCGCTCAAGTTCTGGATCGACGGCCGCGAAATCACGGTGAACGCCGGCGAAACTCTCTGCATTCCGTCCAATATGCCACACAAGGCCGAAGCGCTCGAAGATACGGTCGACCTTGATGTGTTCGCTCCGCCGCGCGCCGACTGGATCAACAAGACGGATCAGTATCTGCGAGGGCACAAATAGCTTAGAGCTATGCCCGCTTACTCCTCGTCACAACCGGCAATAAATTTTCGATTCCGCTGCATCGCCTGCGGCGATCTCAGCGACCATGCCAGCCAGGACTTCCGTTGCGCCCACTGCGGCGACCTGCTCGAGATCAGCTATCCGCGGGGTAGCGAAGCCAAGCCCGACGCCGAGGGTCTGAAATCCACGTGGCGGAACCGTCGCCTTTCCAATGACGCAATCGATCTGAGCGGCGTCTGGCGCTTTCGCGAACTGCTGCCCGCGCTCAAAGACGAACAGTCAATCATCACGCTCCGGGAAGGCAACGCTCCTCTTTACGATCTCCCACGATGCGCGCGCATCACCGGCGTGCCGCGACTTTTTGCCAAGCATCAGGGCATGAATCCCACCGGCTCGTTCAAGGATTGTGGGATGACCGTCGCCGCCACCTTCGCCCGCAGCGCCGGGTTCCGCTGGGTCGCTTGCGCTTCCACCGGCAACACTTCCGCATCCATGGCCGCCTACGCTGCTCGCGGAGGCATGCGCAGCCTCGTTCTCGTTCCCGAAGGAAAAATTTCCTGGAGCAAACTTTCTCAGGCTCTCGACTATGGGGCCGTCACCTGCCAGTTGCGCACCGACTTCGACGGCTGCCTCTGCCTGCTGCAGGAACTTGTCTTGCGCGCGCCCATGTATCAGTTGAATTCCATCAACCCGTTCCGCCTCGAGGGTCAGAAGATGCTGGCGCTCGAACTGCTCGAACAACTCGGCTGGCAACCGCCCGATCACATCATTGTCCCGGGCGGAAATTTGGGGAACAGTTCCGCCATCGGCAAAGCCCTGCGCGAAATGCGCGAGCTGAACTTGATTCCGCGCCTGCCCAAGCTGTCCGTTATTCAGGCGGAGGGAGCGAATGCTCTCGTGCGGACGATTCGCGAAGCAGACGGCAAACGTTTAGTAAGCGTGCAACCGGAAACGCGCGCCACCGCGATTCGCATTGGCAATCCCGCCTCCTGGAAAAAGGCCTTAGCAGTCATTGAAACCACGGGAGGCACGTGCGAGCAGGTGAGTGAAGTCGAAATCGCTCAGGCGAAGGCAGAGATCGGCGCGGAAGGCCTCGGCTGCGAACCCGCGTCGGCAGTCACGCTCGCGGGCTTGAAGAAATTGGTCACGCAAAAGTTTGTCCGCCCGGACGAAACCGTGGTGCTGGTACTAACGGGGAACTTGCTGAAGGATCCCGACTACACCATCGAATTCCATCGCGGCGACCTGCTTCCAGCGACTGCTGACTCAACCGCTGCCGCTGCCCTCAACCATCTCCGCCGCCCGCCCATCGTGCTCGATGCCGCGCTGGACGCGGTGATTCGCACACTCGAGCAGGCGGAACAATCCTGACCATGCCATCAAAATCCAGAACGACGCTGCGCGTTGCTCTTCCGGCTACTTCCGCCAACCTCGGTCCTGCCTTCGATGCCGCTGCTCTCGCCATGGATTTCTACATCAAGATCGAGGCTCGCGTGGCCGAAGAATTCTCCATCACCGCGACGGGCCGCGACGCGCAAATCTGCAGCCAGCTCGAGAACCACCTCATATTGACCACCTACCGCGAAGTTCTCGAAGCAGCAGGCAAAGCTCCGCAGCTTCTGTCGCTCCGCATCGCCAATGACATTCCCATCGGCAAAGGCTGCGGATCTTCGGCCGCCGCGCGTCTGGCCGGCATCGCGCTCGCAGCCCACTTCGGCCGCGTCCGGTGGAATGACGCCCAAATCATCGGCGAGGCCTCGCGCCGGGAGCACCATCCCGACAATGCCTCCGCCTGTTGGATGGGCGGGCTCACCGTGGCTCGCATCAGCGAGGAGCGCGCCGCGGAGGCTCAAGTCGTGTGCATTCGTCCGAAAGGGAAGTGGCCGCTGCTGCTCGCCGTGCCCGAGACCGCCCTCGCCACCGAAGAAGCGCGCCGCGTTCTGCCCGCGCACTACTCACGCGCCGACGTCGTCGTCAACGTGCAAAATTCAATGCTCCTGCTCGCGGCGTTTACCGAGGGGCGGCCCGATCTGCTCTCGGCGGCACTGGAAGACCGCATCCATCAGCCCTACCGCGCCGCGCTCTGCCCGCTGCTCCCATGCCTGCAAGAGTTGAAAGGTAAGCACGGGTTTCTTGGTGCCGTCCTCAGCGGGGCCGGGCCATCGGTTTTAGTTTTCCTTGATCCGCGCGCTTCGCTGAATGCGGCGCGCAAGCTGGTGGCGACCCATCTGTCGCAAAGCGGACTCACTGCCGAGTTGCTTTCTACTGCTATCACTCTGCGCGGGGCACGTTCGCGCCTGAAGTAGTCGCCGCCGCGTCAGTCCGCCTTAACAACTCAGCGCAAGAACGAAAGCACCGGCGGATGATTATCGGCTGGCGGGCGGCACGATTCCATTCATCCGCAGATACACCACCATCTGCCCATAGTGGTCGTACCCATGCGATGACACCGCCGACGCCAGTCCCAGGCGCGAGACAGTTCCTTCTCCAAAAGGACTCTTCACGGTGCCGACAAAATTCTGCTCGTTGATGGTGGCAATCGCCTTGTGCACATACTCAAATGAATCCTTCAGATACTTCATGATATCGGCCTTCGTGGTAATCGACGCGGGTCCGGACTCGTCGCCAATCTCCACCGGAGGCTTCTCTTCCAGAATCGCAGCAGCCAGTTCGTAGTTCACCGCCGCCACGTGTTTGATCTGCTGGGCGAATGTGCGCACGCCCTTGAATTCGCCATTCGTCGGCGCGAAACCGAACTTGTCCTCCGGCATGGCCTCGGCCGCCGGAACAAACTCCTTCTCAAGATTCTGGACAGTATGATCGATCACGTCGGTGACGTTGCGGCGCTCCACCTTGGGCTTGGGCATCTGGGCCGCGGCGGCAACCGTCAGCGCCATCAAAGTACACGCGGCAAATCCGAGCGACATCGGCCCGATTGTCATCTTCATCCAAACCCTCCCTTCGCTAGTCCCTCACCACGGCCGGAGCCATCCGCAACTCCGCCGCCGTCAACCGGTGGCGCCGGATGCTCGTCAATCCCACAACCATGGCCAGCGCCGACCACGCCAGCGCTGCCGGAACGCCTTGCTTGGCAGCCAGTTCGCCCCACAACGCGCTGCCCAGCGCCATGCCTCCCTGCAGCACGAGCAGGTACATGGAAAGCGCCCGCGCCCGCATGTTCGAGGGACACATTGTCTGCGCTACTACATTGAAGCAGGCCAGAATGCCAATCCACGCCGCTCCCGCCGTAAACAATACCAGACACAGCCCTGTAAAGGTACATGCCTGACCGGCCAGGAGCGTCATGGCCGCGAACACAACCGTCGCACCTGCGACCAGCGCGTCCAGTGAATACAGCACCCGCAACCGCGGCAGCACGGCGGCTCCCGCCAGCGCGCCCACGCCAAAACAAGTAAGGAGGAACCCGTATCCCTGCGCCCCGTGCGGCTGGCAGATCAACGGAAGCAGGGCCAGCAGCGAAGTTGCTCCAACGCTGAAGGCTCCCGTGCGAATCAGGACGGAGCGCACTTCCGGAGCGCCGCGCACGTAGCGGAAGCCTTCCGCAATCGCATCCCGCACCCGTGTTGTGGCCAACGGTTCGTGCGGCGCCCTGCGCCACTTGCACAAGAACAAGATCACTCCAAAGAACGACGCAGCATTCAGCAGGAATGACCATCCCGATCCCGCCGAGGCCACCAGCATTCCGCCCAACGCAGGGCCCGCCGCCCGCGCCACATTGAAACCCGCCGAATTCAGCGCCACTGCCGCAGCATGCCGCCGCGGCGAAACCACCTCCGGCGTAATCGCCTGCCACGCCGGATCATTCATCACCGCTCCCACTCCCATCACAAAAGTGAACGCCAGCAAGACCAAAGGAGTCACCGCATGCAGCAGAGTCAGCACGCCGAGCGCGGCTGCCGCCGCGACCATCCAGCTTTGCGTGAACAGCAACAGCCTGCGCCGGTCCACCATGTCGGCCAGCGCGCCCGCGGGCAGCACCACCAGAAACACAGGAACCGCAGCCGCCGCCTGCACCAGGCTCACCATCAGCGGCGAAGTCGTGAGCTGCGTCATGAGCCAGCCGGCGCCTACGTTTTGCATCCAGGTTCCGGTGTAGGAAACGACGGCAGCAATCCACAGCGACCGGAACAGCGGCTCCGACAGCGGAGCCCATGCCGAATCGGCTCGCCGAAGCCCTGCTCCCCCAATCGCCGGAACTGAGATGTGATCCGCCATGTCTGTGCAGCTTCCCCTGTGCTCTCCGTGCCCTCTGTGGTTAAGACTTTTCCGCTGTATTTTGGAATGGCCAGTCCGCGTCTTTCCACGCTCGTATCATGTAAATGACCACTCCCGTCAAGAGAATCAGTGCCGCATACCGCACTTCCCTCTGCCAGTTATTCCGGCTGAACAGAATGAAGATGAAGCCCGCGCTCGCCAGCAGCGTCGGCAGCGGATAGAGCCACATGCGAAACGGCCGCGGCAGCTCCGGCTCGCGGATTCGCAAGACGATCAGTCCGAGCGCCTGCACCAGAAACTGCACAATAATGCGAATCACCACCAGCGCGGCAATCGCATCTTTCAGCCGCAGAAAACAGAACGCCGCTGCCACCACCCCCAGCGCGGCCAGAGAGACAGAGGGAAACCTGTGCACCGGATGCACCTTGGCAAACGCCCGGAAGAAATTCCCGTCTTTTGCCGCCGCATACGGCACCCGGGAATACCCCAACGTCAGGGAAAAGACCGAGGCAAACGCCGTCCAGATCACCAGCGCAGTCACCAGCCGCGCCGCCCACGTTCCATAGATCCGTTCCATGAACAGTGAAACAACGTACAGCCCGCTGTTGTTCTGTCCTGACTGCACCATCTCGCGCCAGGGCACGACTGCGAGCACGCACACATTCATCACGATATATAGACAGGCGACGAAGAGAATGGAAAGCAGCAGCGCGCGTGGAATATTTTTCCCCGGGTCTTTGATTTCGTCGCCGAGAAAGCACACGTTGCCGTAACCCCAATAGTCGTAGGCGGCAAATACCATGGCCCCGCCCAGCCCTGTCAGAAAATTGTGGTTGAGAGTGAAGGCTCCCGGCGGAAAGTCGAAGGCCTTCGCGGCATTGAAGTGGGTAAGCCCGGCGAAGATGATCCAGGCCATTGTTCCCATCACCCCGAACCACAGCACTTTCGAGAGGCGGCCGATCACCGTGATCTGCCGATAGAGAAGAAAGACTGTGAACAGGCAGACGAGCACCGCGACCGCCGTTCCCGGCGTGACGATCCAGCCCACCTGTAGCGTGCCCGCCCACGGAATATGCAGCGCTGCATCGTGATGCGCCAGGACTGTGTCAAACGAGGGCCAGTAGTACGCCGCATAACCCGCCAGTCCGATGCAGCCGGATGCAATCGAAAGTGGTGCAGAAAATGTCAGCTGCCAGATGAACAAAAACGAAATCAGCCGGCCCAGTTTCTGCGGCCCATACGATTCGCGCAGGAAACGGTACGACCCGCCCGATCCCGGAATCGCCGCCCCTAGTTCGGCCCACACCAGTCCGTCGCACATGGCAAACAGCGCACCCGCAATCCATCCCAGGATGGCCTGCGGGCCGCCCATGGCGGCGACCACGAGCGGCATGGTGATGAACGGCCCCACGCCGATCATGTCGATCATGTTCAGCGCAGTTGCGCTCCCCAGCCCCATGCCGCGAATCAGAGTAGGAGAACCGGCATCCGTTTTATTGGGGGAACCCATGCCTTGGTCGGACTAAACAGCCAACTGGGTACTGGGTACTGACTACTGAACTACTGGCTACTGTTTTTCATGTCCCGCGCTCAACAAATTCACAAACAACCGCACTGCCCCCGGCACGCCCGCGGGCAACTGGCGGAAGAACGCGTATCCGGTGTAGATGTACGTTCCCTTGCCGTACTGGGCCCGCAGTAGACCGCCTTTCTGCGCGTCCTCGCCGGGATCGTGACACGACAGCAGCGGAGTGAAATGTTCATCCCACTTGCTCATGAAGTACAAACCGCGCTCCTGCACCCAGCCGTCGAAATCACGCGCTGCGATCGCATTGGGATAATGAAAGACGGAATCATCGGGCGCCAGAATTTCCACTGGAGCCTCTTCCACCGAAACCCGCGCCCGGCTCAGATCGGTCGAATAAGGAGTGAACTTGCCCGCATTGAAGTCGGCCACTCCGGTGTTGTACTGCACGACCAGCGTTCCGCCCGCGGAAACGTAATCCAGAATCCGCTTGTTGTTGGCGACCACATCTTTCTGGGTGTCGTAAGCGCGGATGCCCAGCACGATCGTTCCGTACTGGCTCAAATCCTCACTCGCCAGTTTTTCCGCCGGAATCAGCGTGACGCTCATTCCAACCTGCTTCAAGATCGTTGGAATATCGTCGCCTGCGCCCATGATGTAGCCGACTTTCAAATCATGTGGAGCGCGCACATCCACGATGCTCACCCGCTGCCGCGCCGGCTGGTAGTAATAAAAGCTGCCGAGATCTTCGCGCGTAACCAGCGTGTATCCCTCTTTGTATTTCTCTCCCTCGGCCTCCAGCACCGCGTGCACCGCAGCCTTGCCCTCCTGCAATCCGGAGGGAATCACCTTGAACTGAAAGTCCTGTTTCTCCCCGCGATGCCCGAACTTCACGTCCAGCCGCTCCGGGTCGGAGCGCCAGCCCGCCGGTAGATCGAGCCGCAACGCTCCGCTCACTTCGCGCGAAAGATTGGTCGTCACTCCCACCGTAACCGTAGTGGTCGAGCCATTGTGAGTCGAGATCACCTGCGTACCCGGCTCGAGCTCCACCGAGAACGAGGGCACGATTGCCAGCGGCCGCGTGCGCCGCTTTCCCGCTTCGTCGAGAAACGGCGTTACAACAACCGCGTTAATTCCGGTATGAGTTCTCGCTCCATCGGCCTGCTTCGCCGAATATTCCACGCGTGCCCGCAGCGCTGGAGGCGGGAAGGGAAGCGTCGCGTACTTCTCGTTATCCACGTGATGAATGCTGTCGATGTCGGGATTGTCGCGATGCCAGTACGGCCGTGTGTAAGTCGTATCCTTCGGGACCCGCAGGCGGAAATTGGCGTGCAAGTCTCCATCCGGCTTCACTGTTTCCGGTTTCGTTTTTCCGCTGATCGTATTCCATCCCGCCGGCACTTCCAGCTTGATGTGATCAATCACGAGCGGCTGCTTCGAGCCGTTGTAAAACGTTACCGCGACCAGAAACTCCTGCCCCGGCGAAACGGTGGTTAGAGCCTCGGCCTCTTTCAGTGCGGGCGAATCCGGCCTGCCATTCGACGCCACATCTGCGGTCAGACTCACTCCCAGCGCCAGGTTCAGTGCCATTTCCGCCTGCTGCTGCTTGTCGGCGACCCGCGTCAGCAAAGTCACCTTTTCCTCTGCACTCAGATCGCTTCCAGTGATCTCGGCGCTCACCCGATCCAATTCCGCCACTACCTTCATCAGCGGCGGAGCTGCGGCAGAGGGATCGTTTCCCTTTGCAATCTTCGCAGCCTCAGCCACTTGCTTCGCAATTTCCATCAACATTGATCGCCGCAGAGAAAACTTCTCCTGTTCTGAAAGCTTCCACGGCGCCAACGCCGGCAATGACGTGTCGATCCCGTCGAAGAAGCTCTTCTCGTGCCCCTTTTTATCCAGCGTCGGCGGAATCACAGAATCCTCGAGCTTGTAAAACGTAAACCGGTCGCCCGGATCGACTGTCCAGTTCGCTGCGCCCTGCGACAACTGATGCCGCAATCCCTGCATGGCAAACTGCACGTACGATTCGCCCAGCTGCTCGCTGCGCTCACCCGTGTTCAGCTTTACCGTCCACTTTTCGTCCTCGCACGTCATCGCACCGAAGCCGCACACGTTGCCGATGTACAGCTTCTTGGCTTGCCACGGCTCCAGTCCCTCGGCAATCTGCTCAGGAAACCGCTTCGGATCGGCCGCGGCGCGAAACGCCTCTTTAGTCAGAATCCCCGATGCCTGATGATTTCCGTGCCCGTCCCGCGGAGTTCCCGAAAACCGTGCCACCAGCACATCGGGACGAAAGGTGCGAATCACCCGCACCATGTCCGCCAGCGCCACGTCGTGCCCACCCCATTTTTGAAACGTCTCGTCGGCGGTTTTCGAAAATCCAAAGTCGGCCACGTGGGAAAAACGGTCCTGCACTCCGTAGTACTGATCCGAAGCCAGCAACTCCAGCGCGCGCACCACCCCCAGCACGTCCGACAGATTGCTGCCAACTTTGTTCTGCCCGCCCTCGCCGCGGTTCAGCGTCATCAGCAGCGTGTTCACGCCATGCCCGCGCGCTTCCAGCGTGAGCATTCCGCCGTCCTCATCATCCGGATGCGCCACCACCTGCATGAGCCGCGCCGTGGTCTCCAGTCGCAGCAATTCCAGCCTCAGGCCAGACATGCCTTCGTCCTGCGGAATCTCGGCCGGCATGCCCTGATAGAGCAGCCCGGGAGGATCGGCATTAATCTCCGTCGGCGTGGGTGCCCCATCCTTGCGCGCTTTTTGCGCAAGGGTGGGGATGTTCGTACGGGGAGCCCGCGCTGGTGCGACGAGGGGAAGAGCAGTCCAGGCAAGAACGATAAGCAGACAGACAGCCATCAGCAGGGAAAAATGCGTTTGCTGAAGAACAGTTAGGAAGCCGCTGCGTGGCTGCCGCGGCACTCTGGCAGGTCCGGAATGTCTCACGCTACAAGGATGGGGCCTAACCCCGCTTTGACGCAAATTCTTTCGGTTGATACTTAACCACCCAGGGATAAAATGCTCAACTGTGGTGTGAACGCCCAAGGAGACGCGTTGTGACGAGCACATGGATGCAGTTTCTGCCGCCGCTGCTTTTGCTTTCGTATTTCTCCGTGGCGCAAAGCCCAGTCGAGCCGACCGCTCCCGGCGATTCAATCTGTCTCAGCGAAATCCTGATTAGCACCCCGCAACCTTACGATCCGTCTCAGGTTGCTGCTGCACGACAGAAGGCAGATCGCGTGCGCGGAGCAGTTTTGAGTGGGGCAGGATTCGAAAGTGTTGCAAGGGAGTACTCCGACGGCCCCACCCTAACCTACACTCCAGCTGGTGCCTTTAAGCGAGGCGAGCTTGCAAGAGAGATAGAGGACAAAGTCTTCGGCATGAAGTCGGGCGACGTTTCCGACGTTATCCGTACAAAGCAAGGCTTCGTAATCTTGAGAGTGACGGTTTGCAGTCGGGCAACTGGCGGGGGTTTCGGATCCGACGGCATCGAAATTCTCAGCGACACACACGGTGTGGATTTCGGACCGTACCTCCATCGCGTTCGCAACGAGATTTACAGAAGCTGGAAAGGAGTGTTACCCCCGACTGTCTTTCCCCCTGTCCTCAAGCAAGGGAGGGTGGAGATCAGGTTCGCCATTATGAAGGATGGTACGGTCAAGGACATGAAACTGGTGGCCAGCGCCGGCGACGCGGCGCTGGATCGTGCCGCTTGGGCAGGTGTCATCGGGTCGAGTCCACTTCCGCCGTTACCGAGCGAATTCACCGGGGCGCGTCTCGAACTGCGACTACTTTTCTCTTATAACGAGGATAAGGGCGATCTCCACTGATCATCGCCGCCCAGGCCGGAAGGCTGAAGCCGCCTCACACATCACACAACTCCACCGCTTTCCGCAGCCCAACCAGCGGATCGCCCGCGGCCTCGAATTCGTGCGCCACGTAGCCTTTGAAGCCTGCATCGGCGATCGCGCGCATCACCGCGTCCCACTGCACTTCCTGAGTGCCATCGAGTTCGTGCCGCCCCGGCACGCCGCCGGTGTGAAAATGCCCAATCCATTGCATGTTCTCGCGAATGGTCGCGATCAGATCGCCCTCCATGATTTGCATGTGGTAGATGTCATACAGCAACTTCACATTCGGCGAGTTCACCTCCCTCACTACGCGCACTCCCCACGCCGTGTGATCGGCCATGTAATCGGGATGATCGCGCTTGCTGTTCAGCAGTTCCATGCAGATGATCACGCCGTGGTCCTCGGCAATTTTCTTCACCCGGTTCAGCCCCGCGATCGTGTTTCTCGCTCCTTCTTCATCCGTTATGCCGCCGCGGTTGCCGGAAAACGTGATCACGTTGGGCACGCCCGCCTTCGCCGCCCGCGGAATGTTCACCCGAAATCCTTGCTCGATCGCCGCATGATTCTCCACCCGGTTCAGCGCCTTGCCGATCTCGCCGCCGCCCGCGTACCCCATCGTGCAGATCAGGCCATAGCGCCGCGGGATTTCGTATTCCTCAGGCTGCAACAGATCAACCCCACGCAACCCGATCTTCGCCGCATATTCCGCCAGTTGATCCACCGACATGTGGGGGTAACACCACTGACAGACGGATTGGAGAATCCGTCCCTTGCGCGCAGAAGCCTGTGAGGAGAGCGTTGCCGGGAAAGCAGGAACCCGCAGCGCCGCCACTCCCGCCACCGAAGCCTTCAGCAGCGCCCGCCGCGTCAAGTTCCGCATAGACTCAAGGTTTGATCTGAAAGAAGAGCGAAGTGCAAACTGTGAATTACTAACCACTAACCACTAACCACTAAGCACTAAGCACCAGCCACTAGCTCTGCTCACTGCCCGCTGACTTGCCGGCCTTCCTTCAACACCGCCTGGCAGTTGCTCGCCGCGGTCAGCACTTCATTGAACGCCGTCTCCTTGCGCAGGTCCTTCAGCAGCGGATCATCCAGCAACGCCGTGTATGCGCAATAATTCTGCTGCACCGCAGCCTTGAGCAGGCGCAGCGCCGGCTCATTCTGCCCGCAGGATGCCATCAGCTCGGCTATGTGATACCACTCCTCAGGATCCAATTCCAGCATCACCGACGATTCCGTCGCGCGCACAATCGTCTGCAGGTCCGCCGGACGCTGCACCGAGGTGCAAGCCTCCATCAGCGCCTTGTGATAGCTCGAGGCCGTCCCCATGTTCTTGGCGGCGGCGCGCGCTTCCGCAAGCTTGCCCTCACCCAAGTACACGTAGGGAGTCACCCAGGCCGCCCACTCGGACCCGGCATCCAGGTGCACAAAGTCCATCGCCCGGTCTGTCTTGCCCATCTCTAGAAACGCCCACGCGCAAGACCGAAAGGCAAAATTCCCCGGATCAAGCGCCCGCGCTGTGTCGCATTCGTGTGTCGACTGCTCCAGCATTCCGGCATAACGCAGCACATAGCTCAATGCATAATGGGCATCAGCGCTCTGCGGGCGCCGCTTCACCAGGTCCGTGGCCGCGTCGTAGGCCTCGCCCAGCGCCCCCCGTTCCACCTTCAACGTGATCAACTGGCTCGCCGCCATCACCCGGTTCGGATCCAGCGTGATTGCCCGCTCATACGCCGCATTGGCCCGCTGGAAAATCTCTTCACCGCTGCCGCCGTACTGCGAATCAAAGTAATACCGTTGCCCCAGGGCCTCCCACGCCGGCGCATAGCTGGGATCGATTCCCACCGCCCACTCCAGCATCTTGATGGCTTCCTTGTTCGGCTTGAGATCGTGCGGCACAGCCACGCTGCGCAGGTAAAAGTCGTAGGCCTGCTGATTCTTCGGCCGCGACGCTGACGCTTCCACTGCACCGCCCCCACCCAGAACCGGCAACAGCCCGTGCTGCACCTGCGCGCTCAGTTGCTCCTGCAGCCCGATCATGTCTTCCGCCTTGGCCGCGACCGTGGTCTGCCACAGCAGCTTATCGCTGGGGGCGTCAATCGCTTCCAGCGTTACCAGCAACTGGTCGCCCTGTTTGCGGAACGAGCCCATGATCAGCCGCCCCACCCGCAATTCCTGCGCCACCTTGTGCGGATCAAGGTCAAGGGCCACAAACTTGCGCGTGACCGATGAAGGCCGCACGTCGAGCGTGCGCGAATAGGTCAGCACGCTCGTCAGTTCATCGGCCAACGCGAAACGCAAGTAGTCAACGTTGAAGTCCCCGTTCAGATTCTGCAGCGGCAGCACAGCGATCGCGTTCTTTTGCTCTGCATTCGCGATTTCCCGGTGCTTCAGCCACCACGCACCCACCGACGCCAGCACCGCCACGAGCAGTCCCGCCATGCCCCACAGCAGATACATCTGAAGCCGCGACGTACTGTGCCCAAACGTCTTGGTCGCGACGCGCAGTTTGGTGGTCGCGCTTCCGCTCTTGATCGTGCCCGACTCGGTTTCCCGCTTCAGCAGGGCCAGGTCGGACTTCAGCTCCGCCGCACTCTGGTAGCGATGCGCGCGGTCCTTCTCCATCGCCTTGCCGATGATTCCTTCCAGCTCGATCGGAATTTTCGGATTCAGCTCCCGTGGCGGCACCGGTTTCGAATGCAGCACCGCGTCCAGGGTCATCAGCGAGTTGCTGCCGGCAAACGGCTTCTTGCCCGTTGCCATCTCATACATCACCACGCCAAAGGAAAACAGATCGCTGCGCGCGTCGACCGTCTCGCTGCGCGCCTGCTCCGGCGACATGTATACGGCCGTCCCGGGAATCACTCCCACCGCGGTCAGCGAATTGTCCGCGCCCGCGTCATCCTCGGTCCCGAGGTTGTGCACCAGCTTCGCCAGCCCGAAGTCGAGAACCTTCACCTGCCCATGCGGCGTCAGGAAAATGTTGGCAGGCTTGATGTCACGGTGGACAATGTTTTTCGCATGCGAGGCCACCAGCGCGTCGGCCACCTGCACGCCGACGTCGAGCACCTTCTCCACATCCATCGGGTGTCCTGAAATGTGCTGCTTCAGGCTCTCGCCCTCGAGCTTCTCCATCACAATGAACGGGTGCCCGTTGTTGTCCTCAATGCCGTGGATGGTGCAGATGTTTGGGTGGTTAAGCTGCGACGCCGCCCGCGCCTCGCGCGTGAAGCGCTCCAGCGACTTGGGGTCGCCGGTCAGATTTTCCGGAATGAACTTCAGCGCGACGTGCCGGCCCAGCTTGAGGTCCTCGGCCTCATAGACCACGCCCATACCACCGCCCCCAAGCTTGCCCAGGATGCGGTAATGGGATACTGTCTGGCCGATCATGATGGCGTGCGACCCCGCCCGGCGGTTAATGTTAGGCTGCCGCCGGATTCCGGTCAACTGGCTTGTTTTCCGGGGCCTAGGCGTTGTACTGCCCCGGCCGCCATAGATTCAAGGCGTGCCAGGCAGCGCCGGAGGCGGGTCTGAAAATAGCCCGGCGTTTCAACGCCCGGTAGACTGCACCACAGACCGCGTCCTGTAGGGACGCCTGATCCAGCGCTGCATGATAGGGACTCCGTTCCTCAACGGAACGCCACAATCTGGATTCCCGAAGCGGGTGCGCCTACGCCCATTTGGTAGGATGCCACTCCGCCGGTAGCTGGTTTGCACAATTAAGATGGGATATAGAAAGTTGTTTCGCTGCACGAGGTTCCCGTCATGACCACAGCCGCTGACGCACTCGCTCCGAAGCCCCGGCCCATCGCCCCCACCGACCTGCATGAACTTGTCCGCCATCGTGCCCAAGAGATCTACATTCGCGGCGGCCGCATCCCCGGCCGCGACGTAGAAAACTGGAGACAGGCGGAAGCGGAAATCCAGAGCGAACTGACTCAGCGTTTTCGCAGAACCGCGGTGGTGGTCAACGTTGCCGGTGTGCAATATGTCGGCGAATACTCGCCCGATTCAGCCCCGGGCTACGCCCCGGGCGAGTTCGCTCCTGGCCAGCGAATCCCCGTCCGCTTTGAGGGCGAGAAAATGTTCGTCCAACGCCCCAACGGCACAGAACTCGAAACCACCATCGTCAAGTCCAGTCCGCTTCTGTAGGGACAGCCGCCCTCGGCAGTGCGAATCGTCATTTCCCCTTACCTGCTCGCCGTCGATTCCTACCGCTCTACGCTGCGGCTGCTCTGAAACTCGCTCGCCCGTGGCGTGCCCGCCGCGGCTTCCGCCCACTCGTTCATCGCGTGGGAACGCCCGCAGTCCAGGCACTTCGTCACCGGATACTGCGTCCCACATCCCGGACACACGGCCCGCGTCTCGAATGTGTCGAACGCCCTCCCACACTGCCCGCACTTCCAGAGTTCTCCCAGCGGCGGCGGTGTCCCGCACTCGGGGCACACAAATCCATTCCGCCGCGGCAACCTCGCCATTCGCAACAGCGCCCGCGCATGCAGCAGCCCGCTCCAGCAATTCATCAGCATGAAAACCGCAAGAATTCCAAACCACACGGAGTGAATCCAAATCGCCAGCCCAATAAAGGCCGCTACACCGACAAAGCCCAGACTCGTCGCCACCAGCAGGCTGCGCGCCCGCCCCAGCACGAACCACAAGAGCGATCGCAGAATCTGCCCGCCATCCAGCGGATAGACGGGCAGCATGTTGAAAATCAGCAACCACCAGTCGATGGTCCACACCGCCCGCAAGAGCTCATGAAAGTCGGGCATAGTCGTTGCCCAACCGAGCGCACGGCTCGTTTTGCCGAGTGCGAAGATCACCGGCAGCAGCACCACATTCACCAGCGGCCCGGCCGCAATGCTCCACAACGTTGCGCCCGGACGCGGCGGTGGATCCACATACGCCACACCGCCCAGCGGCCACAGCACAATCTGGTTCGCCTGCCCTCCCACCTGCCGGCAGGCCAGCGCATGCCCAAACTCATGCATGGTGACTATCAGGAACAGCGCCAGAAACTCGGCCACGTTCCACCAGTTGCCAGAATAACCGCCGATTCCGCCCCGCGACTCGAACACCGCCCAGAGAAACCACGACCAGTGCAGGAACACAGTAATTCCGTTGAACGTGAACAGCCGGAATGATCCTTGGCGAGTCGGCATTTGCCAGAGTTATAACACAGGTGGGAAGCACCAATTGCTTGCGCTACCGTGGAAGAGCGGCGCTTCAGCGCCGCGTAAAGCGTCGAAGAGCAAAGGGGCTTTAGCCCCTGTGGCGTCACTCCACCCAGAATGCTGCCGACGCTCCCACCCACTCCATATTCTTGTTGTGATCCACGCCCATCTGCAGCCCGCGCCCCATGCGGATAATCGTCAGCACCGGTTTCAACTCCTCCAGCCAGATGTACATCACGCGCACCTCCGCTTTCGTCCCGCCAAACGGAGTCTCGATCACCGGCTCAAAATGCATCCGCTCCTGCAGAATGTAATAAGGGCGCTTCTCCGCCGGAATCGCCGCAATGTCTTCCTTCTTCGGCGCAATCACCACGCCCAGCCCGGCAAACGAATAGAGCGGCTTCAGCGCGTAATTCTCCAGATCCGCAGGAATCTCCTCCAGTCGATCCAGAAACCACGTCTTCGGCACCGACTCATGCTTCAAGTACGGAATCGAAAACTTGCTGATTCGGAAATACCAGTTCGGATGCCCCGCCCACTCCACATCCAGCTCGTCGCGCCAATCGAAATTCAGCTTGACGTGTTTTCGCTCTAATTCATCCACAATCGCCCGGTTATAAATCCGCCGGATCGGCACGCGCTTCCCGCCGCGCTCGTAATAAAGACGCGATCCCTCTTTCTTGATCTCGACAATATCCACCGCCCGCACGCCCAGCATCTTTTCCGTCAGCAAAAAATCCGGCAGCGTCTTCTGATGCAGCGGATCAATCTCCATCAGAACCACATTTTCCGGATCGTGCAAGCCGACAATCGCCCGATGCAGCAATTCACGATACGAATCCTTCTCCAGCCCGCTCAAGAAGTATCTAGGCGTCTCCGGCTTGGCTCGAAGCTCGTGGCTCGCAGCTCGGAGCTCATACACATCCAAATACGCCTCCGCCAGCGGCCCCTGATACGCATAAAGAGAAGGGAAGGCCTGCAACTCGACCAGCTTCGGCTGCAATTCGCCCCGCGCATCGCGCACCAACCCGAAGTCCACCTGCACAAACATCGGATGCGCCGGCTCGTTCGGCACCTTGAATTCGGCGGGAACCGCCTCATCCGACTTCTTGCGATAAGCGGGATTGTCCACCAGTTGCCGAATCAACTCCGCGCCATCGTACGCCATCCGGTCAATTAATTCCTTGGGGAAAAAGCAGGGTGTCTCCGACAGCCGGAATTGCACATGCGCCCCGGACACGTCATCAATCCGCCGCAGGAACGCCTGATATTTTCCGGGAGTAAAGTTCGCGTTGAACTGCGTGCGAAGAGAAGGAATCATGATCTCAACGTTTCTGTCATCCTGAGCGTAGCAAAAACGCCGACCGCGGTCGGCGTTTTTGCGAAGTCGAAGGACCCCGTGTTTGTCTCAATCTTCTGCGGCCCGGAAGGGAATTCCTTTAACCAATACCCTTCTGAAAACTTTGAAACTTGCAACCTTGAAACTCTGAAACTTGCAACCTTGAAACTCTGAAACTTGTCCTTTTACGCCTCCACCAGAAACTTCCCCTCACTCATAATCTGCTGGTCATCCACCCAGATGTTGAACTTCCGCCCAACGACGTCAATGTGCGTGGTCGAATCCCATTCCGCGCCCGTGTGCGCCCCGTAAGGATTGCCAAACGCAATATGCACGCCCGGATATTTCTCATCCTGCAGAATCTGCCCGATCACATTTTTCAGATCAATGTTGGTCCCGATGGCAAACTCGCCCACGCGGTCGCTGTTTTGGTCGGTGTGAGTGTACTTCCAGAAATCATTCTCCAGTTCGCGGTTTTCGGAGTGCGCCTCCGTCAGCCGGTTGCCCTTCATCCGCACCGTCAGCGGATTCTCTTTCAAATCTCCAAACTTCGCGCACAAGTAATCGCCCACCACGCCATCAATCACGAACGTTCCATTTACTTCACCCGGCGTCGTGAAGATTTCTCCGCCGGGAAGATTACCCCATTTATCTGGAGAGATAATCCCGCTCGTCTTCAGCCACCTGTAATTCGGATTCAAATCCGCCGTCAGATCTGTTCCGGCAGCAGTGGTCGCGCGCACCTTCTTCGCCTTGCGTACCATCTCGACGACTTTCTGGCTGAGCCGGTCTACGCGCCCAAAATCCGCCCGCATGCCTTCCAGCATGATCTGCCGGTTGATGTTCACCATATGCGCGTGACGGATCTTGCGCCGGTTGACCACATCGGTCATCTGGATGCGCGAGCGCAATTCGTTGCGCTGCGCCTGCACCGCAAAAATCGAAACCTGCGAAACTTCAAGGTCGTCGAGAATCTCCCGCGGCAGATCCGTTAGCGGCCGCTTGGCCACTTCCTCCAGCACCCAGGCGTGATACGGCGCACCCAGCTTTACTACTTCCGCAGCAATCGCCGCCGCGATTTCAATGGTCGCCTGATCCGTGATGACGCACACGCGTTCGCTCGGCTGTATCCGCAAGCAGACATTCACCGCGTTCTTGGCGCCCGGTGTGTATTCAGGATCAAAAGGAATGCGAAGGGTGCCCCACTTCTGGCCGGTTTTGCCAGAAGTGGGGGTTTTGATAGTATCTCCAGAATTTCCCATTACCCTACTTTCTCGAGCGAAGCGGGTTCTTCCACCAGCCCCGCTTCCGTCTCCTCAATAATATAATCGACTACTTTTTTCAAATCTCCAGTCTCCTGGAACACACGCAACTGCCGATCTGCGCCGCTGCCCGTCTCTAAGATCCTGCGGATGTAATTCAACTCCTCACGCGAGCCCAGTTCGTCCACAACATCGTCCACAAAATCCAGGAACTCGTTCACCAGATCGCGCGCCGGAACTTCTTTCTGCTTGCCGAAGTCGATCAGCTTTCCGTCCAGCCCATACCGCGACGCCCGCCACTTGTTCTCCATGATCAGCGCGCGACGGTAGAGCCGGAATCCCTGATTCGCCGCATACAGCTTGTACAATTTCGCCACCGTCGCCTGAATCAGCGCCGCCAGCGCGATCGTTTCATCTGCGCGCATCGGAATGTCGCACACCCGGAACTCGATGGTGTTGAAAAATGGATGTGGCCGGATATCCCACCAGATCTTTTTCGCGTTATCGATGCAGTTGGT
>CAYOUY010000357.1:0-23021 GCA_964407245.1 uncultured Acidobacteriaceae bacterium | reverse complement strand
ATGTCGCCCATGATTGCGAACTGCTCGAGATTTTCCGGTGTGCAGTCCACGTTCGCGCCGACGTCGAGCAGCATCGCCGGATTTCCAGGAGCAGTTGGGAAGACTGCGGCCAGCGCCGGACGGTCGACGCCTGGCACCGCGCCCAGCACGATCTTGGCCGTAGCCATGGCCGCTCCGGTGTTGCCGGCGGTGACGAATCCGTTGGCCCGGCCTTCGCGCACCAGGCGCAGGCCCACGCGCATGGAGTTATCGCGCTTGGCGCGAATCGCCTCCACCTTGTCTTCCATGGTGATGTATTCGCTGGCGTGCACGATTTCGATGGGCAGACGCGCCGCCGAGGAATGACGGTGCAGTTCGGCGCGAAGCAGATCTTCGGGGCCAACCAGCAACACGCGTACGCCGTACTGGCGGGCCGCATGCAGTGCGCCCTCGATTTCAGGCTTGGGCGCGCGGTCGGAACCCATCGCATCCAGCGCGATCACGCTAGGCATGGTGTGTCAGGAACTAGCTGGCTTCCTCGACGTCGAGAACTTCGCGTCCCTTATAGTACCCGCATTTGGGGCAGGCGCGGTGCGGCATTTTCTTCTCGTGGCAGTTGGGGCATTCAGAAAGTGAATGGCCCTTCAGCGCATCGTGAGCGCGCCGGGTTGAGGTGCGTTTTTGGGAGTGACGACGTTTTGGATTCGGCATGGTTAGAATTCCTCTCGCGGGGCGTTGCCGCCGGCCGCTGAAATTTGATCTTCTTGAGCACTCAGTTGCGTGGACTGAATGCTGATTGCTGAGTGCTGACGGATTTCAGTGTTCCAGCCTGCCGCGAATATCTTTCAACGCCGCCCACCGCGGATCTTCCGCCGGAACCACGCAGGAGCAGGCTTCCTGGTTCAAATTCCTGCCGCACTGCGGGCACAAGCCCTTGCAATCTTGCCGGCAGGTGATTTTCACGGGCAAAGCGAGCAGCACCTGCTCGCGCAAAACATCTTCCAGCAAAATTCCTTCGCCCTGATAATAACCGATCTCGGCTTCGGCATCGGTTACCGAGAGCTCGTCACGACCGGCATCGGCGCCAAGCGGGCGATAGAGCAGATCGAACTCGCGCTCGACCTGCTGCGGCACCGGCTCCAGGCAGCGTGCGCACGCCAATTCCAGCCCAGTAGACAGCCGCCCGCGCAGGCGTATGTCCTTGATCACCTGATGCTTGCCGTGATGTTCCTCGACCACGTCGGCGCGGCCAGCCGTTTCCAGCTGCGTGCGCTGGCGAACGTCTTCGCCCAAATCGATGACACCGGGCTGGAACTCCTCCCGGAAATCCAAAGGATGCAGTTCCAAGTCTTTGATGTCGAGGAACATTCCCGAAACCTCCGCGGCAATATCGCCGGAACAGCCTGAGCGGATCGGCCCGCGGAGCACGCCAAGGGGCGTAAGTACCGCAAGGAGCAAGACTTAGGATAATCGGCGGGGTGGGGGAGTGTCAAGAAACGGACGGTTGCTTTGGGCTAGGGATATGCTAGACTTTCCATAGGAGATTCCTATGGCTACACTCTACGTAGAGAACGTTCCCGATGACGTTTACAAGGCGCTGCGCAAGCGGGCAAAAGCCAATCGCACTTCGATCGCAGCCGAGGTCATCGGACTTTTGAAGCAGTTCGTACCGACCGAGGCGGAGTTGAAGAAGCGGCGCGAGTTCTACAAGCGGATGGTAGAGCTTCAATCCAAGCCTCCTCTGACCCCAGGGCCGTTCCCTTCTGCTGAGGAAATGATTCGCGAGGATCGTGAGCGTTGATCATTGTCGTGCTGGATGCCAACGTTGCGGTCAAATGGGCCACTCCGGCTGCTGATGAACCGCTATCGGCAGAGGCGCGCCGATTAATGGCCCGTCATATGCTCGGGGAAATCGAGTTCATCGTGCCCGACGTCTTCTGGGCGGAACTAGCGAATGTTTTGTGGAAGGGAGCACGTCGTAGAAGGTGGACTCGCGAAGACGCGGAGAGAGCAATCGCGGACACTCTGGCTCGCGATTTTGTAACCATCGCGTCGGCTTCGCTCCTGCAGGAAGCGGTCAAGATCGCGTTCGACAACGATCAAGGTGTTTACGATTGTTTATACGCGGCGTTGGCCGTGCAGGCAAAAACAGACCTGATCACCGCCGACGAACGCCTGGCCAATGCGCTCGGAACACGTTTTCCGGTGAAATGGTTGGGTGCGTTCTGATGGACCTGCGATCGCTCAGCTCAGAATCGGCAGCGCCCGGATTCTCTTCTTGGTGGCAGCGTAAATCGCATTGCACAGCGCCGGCGCCAACGGAGGAACCGACGGTTCGCCGATCCCGGTCGGCGCTTCCGTGCTGGGAACGGCGTAGACCTCGACCACGGGCGTTTCGTCCATGCGCAGCGGAGCGTAGTCGTCGAAGTTGCCTTGCAGCACACGGCCTTTCTCGATCGTGATCTTCGCCCGCAAAGCATTGGCGAGAGCGTAGACGACTCCTCCCTGAATCTGCTGCTCCAGAATGCTGGGGTTCACCACCTGCCCGCAATCAACAGCAGCGACGACACGGCGCACGTGCGGCTGGGCATTTTCCGTTTGGCCACCCTCCATCGAAATCTCGACCACCTCGGCCATATACGTGGCGAAGCAGCCGAAGCAGGCGATGCCGCGGAAGCGGCCCGCGGGGAGCGGCTTTTCCCATCCTGCTTTCTCGGCCGCCAGCTGCAGCACGCCGCGCATGCGCGCAGTTTTCCATGTGCTCGTGCAGTACTGCAGGTCCTGATCTTTTTCGAGCAGGTGCAGCCGGTACTTCAAAGGATCTTTCCCTGCGGCCACCGCCAGCTCATCGATAAAACTCTCGAGCGCAAACGCCGCCTGCAGCGCGTAGACCGAGCGCATCCAGCCCAGCGGGACCGGGGTTTCCGCCATCACATATTCGATTGAGTAGTTGGGCAGGCCGTAGACCGGGCCAGCCTCGTCGGGCAGATCGGGATCGACGTTGCCCGGTGTCGGCTGACCTTTTTGCCCCGTGATCGAGGGAGCGATGAGTCGATGCGTCAGCGCGATGGGAAATCCGGATCCGTCCAAGGTCGCGGAGAGCTGATGCAAACTCACGGGACGGTATGTCGAAAATCGCATGTCGTCCTCGCGCGTCCAAATCACTTTCACCGGCGCGTTGATCGCCTTCGACACCAGCGCGGCTTCGACTGCGTAGTCGTGCTCGAGGCGGCGGCCAAAGCCTCCTCCCATCAGCGTGACGTTCACCTTCACTTGATCGGGATCGAGCCCGACGGCCTGTGCCACCGAGTCGCGGCAATCCTGCGGGACCTGCGTAGGCGCCCAAAGTTCGCACTTTGCACCCTGGTAATTCGCGGTGCAGTTTCCCGGCTCCATGGGCGCGTGGGCCATGAACGGCAACGAGTATTCTGCCGAGATTTTTCGCCCCGAAACTTTGGTCGTATCGCCGGTCGAATAAATGCTCGCGGCTTTTCTTGACGCTGCCTGCTTCAAGGCGGCCGTGACCGCGGCAGTATTCAGATCCTTGTTCGGGCCATCGTCCCAGGCGACGTTCAGCACGCGGCGGCCTTCCATCGCTCCCCAAACGCTGTCAGCGACGACGGCAACGCTGGAATCGCCAATCTTGCCGACATAACTGACTCCGGCAATTTTCTTCGATTCCTTGTCGTCGAAGCTCGAGACTCTGCCGCCGATGGTGGGACAACGCGAGAGCACGGCAAGTTTCATCCCGGGCAGGCGGACATCAATGCCGAAGATGGCATCACCTTTCACTTTTGCCGGCGAGTCGAGGCGCGCCACGCGCTGCCCGACAATCCTGTAGTCTTTGCTCTGCTTCAGCGGCACGTCGGCGGGAATTGGCAGGATCGCGGCCCTGCTGGCCAGTTCGCCGTAACTCAAACTGCGTCCCGAAGCGCCGTGCTTGATGCGGCCGCTTTCTGCCACGCACGAGGAGCGCGGCACTCCCCAGGCCAACGCCGCGGCTGAAATCAGCATCTCGCGCGCCGTCGCGCCCGCCTTGCGCATGGGGTCCCACGTCGTGCGGATACTGGCACTGCCGCCTGTGGTCTGGTCGCCAAACAGCGTGCTTGCCTCGGCCTGCTCAATCTCGATCTGTTTCCAGTCGGCCTCGAGTTCCTCGGCGAGTATCATCGGCAGAGAGGTACGCACACCCTGGCCCATTTCCGACCGCGCCACCACGATCGTGACTCTGTTATCTGGCGTTATACGAAGGTAGGCGTTGGGCGAGAATGATTCCTGCTTCGATGCGCCTTGGTGCGGCAAATAAAAGCCAATGACGAGGCCGGTGCCGGCTGCGACTCCGGCGGCCACAAATTCGCGGCGTGAGAGCGGGCTCATCGCACACCCCCGCCGGCCGCGCGATGGATGGCCTTGCGGATTCGCTCATACGTTCCGCAGCGGCACAGGTTGCCGTTCATTGCCTGCGTGATCTGATCGTCGGTTGGATTCGGCGTCTTGGCCAGCAACGCTGCCGCGGTCATGATCTGGCCGGTCTGGCAGTAGCCGCATTGCGGAACCTCTTCGGCGATCCACGCCTGCTGCAGTGCGTGCAACCCGTTTGCGCTTAGGCCTTCAATCGTGGTGACGCTCTTGCCCGCGACTTGCGAAACCGGCGTCGAGCAGGAGCGGATCGCGCTGCCATCCACGTGAACGGTGCAGGCGCCGCACAAGCCCGCGCCGCAGCCGAATTTTGTTCCCGTGAGCGCGAGCGTATCGCGCAGAACCCAGAGCAGCGGAGTCTCCGGGGACACGCTGACTTTCTTTTCGTTGCCATTGACGCGGAGTGTGATGTCGGCCATGTAGGTAAGCTGGCGAAGTTCGGAACAGAATGCTACTGGACTGCACAACATGGTACTGAAGTGGCGCGAAAAGTGAAATGGCAGGAGTACTGACAGAGCGGCGATGCCAGAAGCCATGGCGGGAAGGGCAGACAGCGCTTACGAGGATCGGGTCCGTGTTCTACCGGACTGTGTTCCGCAGCATCTCTTCTGCGATCTCGCGTCCGATGCCGTGCGTGAACTCGCGGAAGGCTGGAATGTTGCGCAGGCGCAGCGCGATTTCATTTTCATCCCCTGGAAAGGTCGCCGCCTGAACGCCATCTGCGACGTCATGTATCGTGCTGTGCACTTTGTTGGCGGTGGCTGCGTCGAACCCCTCGCAAACGACTACCCGGTTGTCGCTCCAGGATTCCACGATCACCGGACCCTCTTCGGTCGAAAACCGTGCGGTTGAGACCGGGCAGTTGGCGGTGCATGCGGCCGCAGGCTGCGGTGTCGCCGTCGAGTAACGCTTGCCGACGGCGGTGGCGTAGAAATGTGCGAAGCGCTCGGCGGCCTGCGGCGTCTTCCACTTCGAGACATAAATGAGTGCCAGATCCGCAGTGGTCGGAGAATCACTGGCGGCCTTGTCCTTCCGCACGTAAGTGACGTAGGCCCCGCCCTGCCAGGCGGAGGAAATATCGCTTGCTAGCCTTCGTTCGCCGTACTGTTTCAGGAGCGCGCGCACATCCAGTTCGCCGATGCCGCCCGCATCATACACGTCGTACTGAGCGCCCAGAACCTGCTTCAAGTCGGGCACGCCCACGCGCGGCAGCTTCTCGCCATTGATGTAGGCCTCGGGCTGCAGCACTTCATGCGAATTGCGCGGCGGACGCGCAAATGCTCCGGCAAAAGCCATTTCCTTGCCGCCTTTGTGCAGCAACTCACCCTCGAAGATCAGGCCCTCGGTGTAGGCAAACGATCCGGCTTCGCGCAGAATCATGGGCGCATCGTGCAGCATCTGGGAGTCGGCCACGGCCTTCACGGCGGGTTCTTCCATCTGGTAGATCAATTCGGGAGTATCGGCCAGACTGCGATGCACGGGAGCCAGCAGATAGTCGACGTATACGACCATAGCCTGGCCTTCAACGACGGCCTTGCGGGCCGTCGGACCGTCATCGTTGGCCTGGTTGTCGGAAGCCTTGCTGGTTGGTCTCAGCGCTGCTCTCATCCACTTGTGCAGATCGTAGTTCTGGTCCTGCAAGGCGTGGGTGAGTTCATGGGCGAGGATGGGCTGCTGCTGCTCCCACGGAACCCAGTTCAGCAGAGAAATGGTCTTGGTTTCTTCGTCGTAATAGCCGGCAATCTGCTGGCCCGTCGACTTCACCAGAAAATCGCGAAGATTGAAGTCGCGCGGCAGAAAGCCGAGCTTCTTCATGCTGAGTTCTTCCTGCGCGAATCGTTGCGTGAATTCTTCCCGCGCCAAACGGCCCGTGGTGAACTTCTCGACATCGGTTTTCGAGACCATCTGGCGTTTCACAACCCCGCGCTTGGGCATGCCCGAGTCTTCCGCCGCGAATGCGAAAATCGTGTCTACCGACTCGAACAGCTTTTTGGCGTCGGCGTCCGTCATGCGGACTTCGTTAGTTGTGTCCTTGCGCAGACGGCGGGCCACGTCTCCTAGGCTCTGCGATGACGAGTCCTGGCCAAAGGAAAATGCGGAAAGCAGTGCGATCAGCGCGATGGCATAGACGAAACGCTGGCTACGGCAGATGGTCATGTGGCTCGGCCCCAAGAGAGTTTGTCCCCTTCAATTCTCTTTGAGGCGAGCCGCGACTCACATGAAAACGGGAGGGATTGCCTTACGAAGGTAATGACCAGCAGTGCGGGTGGTCAGCGGCGAGTGGGTCGTAGACCAGACAGGGCCATCACCACCAGCGAGGGATTCGTCGCCTTACTTCAGCTCTGCCAGTTTTTGCGTGGCCAGTTGACCAGCTTCGTTGCCGGGGTTGTCCTTCTTGATCTGTTCGTACGTGCGCTTGGCGTCAAGAGGCTGGTTGGAGTTCTGGTAGAGATCGGCCAGCTGCAGCTGCGCCGTGACCTTGCTGACCGAATTCGTAGGCTTGTTGATCAACTCCTGGTAAAGCGCTGCAGCTTCCTTTGTGCGATTGGTCTGGCCATAGAGCGAGGCCAAGGCGAATTTGGCGACGGCAGCGATGTCGCGGTTGCCTGAAGAAGCCACGTCTTTAAAGTTGCGTTCGGCGGCGGCGTTATCGGATAGATCGGCCGCGGTCACTCCCAGAAAATAATGCGCCATGTCGGAGGAGCGAGTGTGCGGGTACTTGTCCACGATCGCCTGAAACTGCTTGCGGGCGGATTCGCCGCGCTCTTTCGCTGATGTAAATGTAGGGAAGTCGGGCTGAGCCGGCGTCCCGGCTGGACGCAATGGCGTGTCCATGGTGCGAACCGCCTGATTGAGCTCCAGACTGGCTTTCTCATCCTGTGTGGTGAGGTAATACCATCCACCGATACCAGAGGCAAGCGCGACGGCGACCACGATTGTCGAAATGATCAGGGTGGAGCGGTGCTCGACCGTCCAGTGAGCCGTCTTCTCCGCGGCTTCGATGGTGACACGGCTGAATCGATCCTGTTTCAGTTGATGGCGGGTTTCTGCGCGCACGGACTTCCCTTCTGATAATGGCGGTGGCGGGACAAACTAACAGTTTAACAGGGGCAAAACAGAGCGTCAAAATGCGTGCGGCGGCCCGCTGTCATCATAAAGATTCGCCGGAAGATTCGCCGGCTCTCAAAACGTCAATCTCGCTGCGATCTGTCCGATACGGGGTGCAGGCCCGCGAAATGTCCCCGTGGTCGTAATCTGTCCAAAGGTTAGCGGACTGGTGATGTTCGTCGCGCCGTCGCTGAAAGTTGGCTGGGCAAATTCAGGATGATTCAGAGCGTTGAAGTACTCGACACGGAGTTCCAGCTTTACCCGCTCGGTAATCGACGTTGTTTTGGCCAGCGCCAGGTCTAGATTCACCAGGCCCGGCCCACGAAGCGTGTTGCGATGCAGGCCGTACGTGCGATCCCCAGGATTGTTGACCGGGTCAAGCTGTGGAAAGCACGGGTTCGGCAGTGAACCGCTCTGGCTTTCGTAATACGCATTGTTCTCCAGGGGAATATTGGAAAAGCTGTTGGGATTAAAGATGAAATTGCCGGTGACCGGGCTGCCTTGCTCGACCACGCAGTGTTCCTGGCCAAAGATGTCTGTAAAGTACGAATAAATGTTCGGAATGATCGTTGTCTTCTTGTGCGGATTGAAGCTCTGAATTGGCGCGATCACGGCGGCGTTGGACAAAAATGCATCGCCCGCGCCGGATGTTCCGGGATTGAGTGGGTCGCTATAGAACGGGAGGCTGGCGGAAATGTCGAAGGGAAATCCGGTGCGCCAGGTGAAGATCGGATAGAGACTCCAACCCTTGGTCAGGCGTTTTGGTCCGGTCGCCCACATGCGGTCGAAGGGCAAATCCCAGCCGCCGCTGAAGCTGACGCGCTGGCGCACGTCGCTGTCGGACGATGCGTAAAAGAAATCGGGACGGTAGTAGGGCACAAAGTTGTTGCGCTGGCGGTAACCGGAGGCGTTGTCCAGGTTATGGGAGTAGGTGTAGGCGAACGTGAAATACGCCGTGCCTAATTTGGAGTCTTTGGGCTGGCGCGTGAGGCTTGCTTCCAGCGCGTTGTAGTTGGCGTTCGACACATTCTGAAATTCGGGCAGGTACGTGTAGCAGATGGGATTGACCGCGTTGGCGGCTCCGCAGGTGGCATTGCCCGGATTCAAATTGAGCAGGCGGTTCGTCGTGCCCAGCACCATAGGATTAATGTCTTTCAGCGAGGTCAGCCCATGACTTGAGCTGCCCACGTAGTTGGTTTCGAGCACGGTGTCGGCAATCAGGTTGTGTTGCAGACTCAAATTGTACTGGTAGACGTAAGGTGTGCGCAGGTGCGGGTCAACCACCAGCACAAACGTGGTGCTGTTGATCGGCAGGTCTGGCGTGAAATCGTAATTGGAGGTGGGAGGGTGCGAAGGAAACGTATTGGGCACTCCGGCCGCCTGAAAAGGTTGGGGCATTATGCCGGCCGGGCCCGTCAGTGGGGCGGCAACTCCGTTGAAAAGGAATCCCGCATTGCTGACAAAGGGCGGCTGCCCGTTGAACTGCAGGTTGTCTTCGCCTTTCAGGATGTCGTAGAAAATGCCGAAGCCGCCCCGGAGGCTGGTTTTGCCGGTGCCCGTCGGGTCCAATGCAAATCCGATACGCGGCGCGAAGTTTTTCTTGTCGGGAAAATTGACGCCCTTTGGAGCGCCTGGGTCACCGGGAAAAACCATGCCCACCGGCGCGTTCACGAACCTGTGTGATTGTTCTCCGGGAATGATGGAGAAGGTTCGGCCTTCCGTGTCCGACTTGGGCGTGTTGTACTCATAGCGCAGGCCCAGAGTGAGAACGAGTTTCCGGGTGGCGTGCCACTCATCCTGGCCAAACGCGTAGGTGCTCTTGCTCCGGATGTTGCTGGGGGCCAGCGCTCCCTGAAAGTATGCATCCGGGATGCCGAGAAGAAAGTCGGCGTTGGGATTTCCCGTTCCCGAGCTGCTTCCCTGATACGTGTAGAAATCGAATTCGCCGTTGGTGTAATAGTCGTAGACCAGGTTTTCCTGATACGGCGAGAATCCGGCTCCCAACTTCCAGTTGTGTTTTCCGCGAGTCCAGGTGAAGGCGTCGGTCCAGACGAAAGTATTCTCCACGTAGCGGGTGGGGCCGTTCTCGCTGGGGCCGAGCGCGAGCCCGTTGTCGAAGAACAGATTGGTTGGGCCGGTGGCCAGATCAGGGGTAATTTCGATGCCCAGCGCAGGGCCGGTAATGAGGTGGTTCCCCGGAATATCCGCCACGTAGTTGCTGCGATGCGTCACGAAATGAAATTCGTTGAGCAGCGAGGGTGAAAAGATACGCGTGTAACCGATATTGGTGAAGTAATAGTTGGCCGGGGTTCGGCTGGGAAAGCCAGGGACCGTGGCGTAGGGAAGTGGGCTGGTGAAAACCTGGCGGTTGAGTCCGACGGTGGCCGAAAGCTTATCTTTGGGGCCAAAGTTGAAATCGAACTTGGAGGTCAGTTCGTCGCGGTCGTCCCGGGCGTCAACCGAAGTGTTTAGCGCACCGCCGGGAGCGGAAGGAATCAGCCCGTTGTTAATGTAGGCCTGCGCGACCGGGTCGAATTTTGTGGGGTCAATGATGCCGGTGGCTGCATTGCCGTTGGGAGTTGCAAAATACGGATTTGCCTGCAGGAACGCCTCCACCCCCGGATCGCCGGAAAAATTTCCCTGCAACTCCTGCGGCGTGAATACCGGAGCGTCAATAACCGGCTCGGCTACCAACTGCCGCTGCCCCTGATAGGCCAGAAAGAAAAAAATCTTGTCCCGAAGGATAGGCCCGCCGAACGTGGCTCCATACTGGTTGCGCTTGAGGTCCAGCCGGGGCAGGCCCTGCTCGACGTTGAAGTAGTCGTTGGCGTCGAAATCGCGGTTGCGAATGAATTCGAACAGGCTCCCATGCCACTGGTTGGTGCCGGACTTGGTGACGATGCTGATCACGCCTCCGCCGTTGCGTCCGTATTCCGCCGTGTAGTCACTGGTCAGCAGGCGGAACTCGGCCACCGCGTCAGGATTGGGATCGAGCAGATTGCTGTTGTCCAGCAGGTCGTTGTTCAATCCGCCATCGAGCAGGAATGTGACCGAATCCGTCCTTCCGCCGGCGATGCTGTAGTTTCCCGGCGCACCGTTGTCGTCGTTGCTCTCGGTCACCCCCGGTTGGAGCAGCGCGAGATCGAGCATGTCGCGGCCGTTCAAGGGCAGGTTGGTCAGCGTACGTCCCGTGACCGACTGGCCCAAAGTCGAGTTGACGGTTTCCACTGCCGCCGCCTGCGCGCCAACCTCCACCGTCTGGGTTGCTGCTCCGACCTCCATCTTGAAGTCAATGCGCAGTGCCTGGTTGATGAGCAGCTTTTGCTCTGGGCTAATGATGCTGCGAAAACCGTCGCGCTCGGCTCGCACCTTGTAATTTCCGATCGGCAGCTCCAGCACCTGGAAAGCGCCTTCGTGGTCCGTGGTTGCGTGGCGCTCCATCTGCGTGGCCGTATTCGTCACCGTGATTTTGCCGCCGGGGATTACTGCACCTTGCTGGTCGTACACGGTGCCGAAAATTCTGCCCGACGCCTCTTGAGCGGGCGAGCGGAGAGGCATCGCCAGCATGGCTAAGAAGAACAGTGCGATTTGTGCGACCGTAATGCTCCGAGCCTTGGAAGTCGTAAGCGTCATGGGAGTCTCCGCAACCTTCAGCACCAACTGAGAGGTCCGATGGGGAGGGGAAAGGGATCAGAGACCGGCTTCGAGTTTCCCGGCCTCAACCAAGAAGAAGACCAGGGAGAGGACCGGGGAGAGCATTCTCTCGCGGTTATGCACGGCACGGCGGAAAAGGCAGAGCGTGTGCATGTGAGACCCTTCAAGTGCGGGAAGTTTGGCAGAGAACAGGTGGGAAGTCAACCGAGGCACGGCCGCGGGTGCGGTGCATACCGAAGGTGCCGGCGGCACGATCGCCGCGGATCGATTTCTTCCTCAGCTCCAGACACAAACGCCGCCGATCCCTCGGTGGCGTGGCACACAAACAGGGGTTTCTAGCGCGGCGCCTCTTCCAGCAAGCCCTGCTCCAGTTTTTCCTGGCAAGCAATGCAGTGGCGCGTCCAGGGCACCGCTTCCAGTCGCTTGGCGTTGATCTCGTTGCCGCAGTGCACGCATTCGCCGAAGCTGCCTTCGCGGATGCGGGCCAGCGCGTTCTCCACCATCTGCAGGAGTTGCCGTTCGTTGTTGCTCTGGCTGAACAGGAATTCCTTGTTGTACGAACTGGCGGCGCGGTCGGCAATATCCGCCGCGGCCGTATCCTCGTCGGCGATGCGGCCATCGGCCTGCGTGCGGTTCACAGTGCGGCGCAGTTCCTGCTGCCGCGTTTCCAAACGTTTCTTGAAGGCTTCCAGCTTCTTCTTATCCATAGGTCACTTCAAACCCGGTCTTTCTGAAACCCACTTGCCAAAACTCTTAGGACGCCTCGTCCCGGAGGCGTCCTTGGTCGTAAGGCCAAACGAAAATGATAAGCGCGAAAATTGAGATGCGTCAACCGCCACACGGGCTGCCGTCGATTCTCAGCCGAATTTCGCAGGCAGCACATTGAAAAAAGGTCTGACGTCAACCGGCGCAACGCCTCCGGCGGCATATTCTAGATTCAGTCGATGCCAGGTGATGTGATACGAATCACACGTCGGAAGCGACTACCGCGGCAGTGGGTCTTTTATGCTGGCCAGGGCATACGCCATCACTGCCATCGCTGTGGCATTCTCGCGCAGTTCGCTGGGCACGACTTTGTCCAGCGTGTCCGCGGCCGAGTGGTGGTAGTGAAAATAGGTACGTCCGTCCTGCAGGATACCCAGCGCGGGCACGCCTGCGTCTGACATGGCAGTGATGTCGGCCCCGGGTGCGTAGTTGCTCGGCAGGAGAGCGTTCGCGCCGACGCTCTGCAGCACATCGAGAGCCGGCTGCAACAACTCGATAGCCTTCTCGCTCATCCGTGCGTCAAAGCCCAGCGGATGCGCCGCCCCGGCATCGCTCTCGATCGCAGCCACGTGGTTGGGAAAATCTTTGTGGTCTGCCGTGTACTGCTTGCTGCCCGAGCCCCCGCTCTCCTCATCCATCCAGGCAATCACGCGCAAGGTGCGCTTGGGCTGAAGATGCAACGTTCGCAAAACCTCGGCCGCCTCCATCGCCATGACCACTCCCGCTCCGTCGTCGATGGCGCCGGTGCCCAGGTCCCACGAATCGAGATGTCCGGAGACCACGACGAGCTGCTCAGGATGTTCGCTGCCTTTCAAATCGGCGATCACGTTGTAGCCGGTTGTATCGGGGAGCTTTTGGGGTGTAAGAGTAAGCCGCATGCGAACTTTCCCCTGCGCGGCCAGGTCGGCAATCAACTGGGCGTCCTCGGCAGCGACCGCGCCCGCCGGAACGCCTGCCGGAGTGCTCCATCCCGTGTGCGGCAGTCGAAAATCGGCGCTGCCTACGGAGCGAACCAGAGCGGCGACCGCCCCCAGATCAGCTGCAGCCTTGGGACCCGACCCGCGATAACTGACAGCCTCTCCGTAAGAAGCGAACGCCATTCCGCCCTCGGCTTTCCGTTTGTCGAAAATCTCGTTGAAGAGGACAATCTTGCCCGCGACCTGCTCGCGTCCTAGCGCGGTCAGTTCGGTGAAATTGTCAACAACCACCACATCAGCGGTGATGCCTTCATTCGGTGTGGCGGTGCTTGAACCCAGCGCTGTCAGCACGATCTTCTGGGTTGTTCCAGGGACCTGACCCGCGTACTCGACCAGTTCCGCAGTCTCGGCGGCGCGCACCCAGTGCGGGACCTTTACTTCCTCAAGCTGGACTTCGAGGCCGAGCTTGCGCAATTCGTCTCCGACATATTCGGCCGCAGCCTTCGCCTGCGGCGATCCCGCTGGCCGCGGTCCGATGTTTTCGGTCAGATGCGCGAGCACGCGATAGGCATAGTCGTCCGACATCGCCGCGGCCCTGATCGCCGCGAGTTCCTCAAGCAATTGGGGAGGGTAGTTTTCGCGCTGCGCCGGAGTCATCGCGGGAGCTGAGTAGCGCGAGGGCCGGGACGGAGGCTTCCCGGCCTGATTCTGAGCCGGATCTTTCCGGGCTGACGAATCTTGGGCGCTAACAGTGGTAGAGGTTATACAAAAGAACGACAGGCAAAGGAACGACAAACAAAACACGAACAAGGCGTTCAGGCCGGGATTTAGTTTGGTCATGGTCGGCAGTCAGTGTATCCGAGCGCCGCGGCCAGTGCGAAGCGGCCGACGAACACTCCCCATAAGATGCAGGGAGGGCGGGGATGCGATTCAGGGACGCGCAAAATGCGTCAATAAAAATGGCCCCATCGCTGGGGCCACATTCAAGAGGCTACGGAATGGTAGGTGATGTCAGGAAAGGCGATGCAAGATGCCGTCCCGCCAGCCGGGACAGCTTTTCGGGAAGTGACGCGGAGAATCGTAGAGAGTGAAGGTCATTGTCGAGATTGCGGCCTCTTTGTTGTGTTTGGTTAAAGCACTTCCCGCGCCAAATCTCAGGCCATTTCTCAGTTCTGCCCAGGCACTCAATAACCCGAAGGCCCACAGTTACTTAGCGCACGGCGGAAAATGGGAGTGGGCAGCAAACAGGGAAGTTAAGGGAAAATCGGAAGTGCAGAACAATGCATAATCAATGCACTCGGCTGCCCGGCACGATGAAACTCGGCGCTCCGAGCGGGTTTTCCCGCCTGGGGCGCGTGAGAAGCAGCGTGCAAGAACCTGCGATTCGTGCTAGCTGTTGCCGGCGACCGTGCGCAGCTTCCCGGGCAGGAAATGATACGGCGGCCACGGTCCGCTGATGGCCACTTCGCAGTTCTTCAGTTGCTTGGTGGCGGTCGAGTAGCGGTTCTGATACTTCTCCACGCTCTTGGAGTCGATCAGGTGGGCAATGTCGATCAACATGCCCTCGGGCGCGACCTTCTTGCAGCTGACTTCCTCTTCAAGTGGGTTGAACAGCTTGTGCACCTGCACGGACAGTGCCCGCGCCTTGGTTTGGCGCTCGCGCTCGCGGGAGGCCTTGACCCGCAGCTTGGACAGATAGTCGCCGCCCACGGTGTCAGGTAGCTCAACGTCCATCATGGCCTCGCGCAGCGAACCGTCGCGGACGACCAGTTTGATGTGCATTTCCGACTTGCCGCGCAGGCGGGCCACGCTCACGCCAAACGTCCGCCGGTTCACCCGGACGGCCTGGCGCAGTGCGTCATCGCTGTCGAAAATGGTGCCGAACTTGAAGGGCAACACGGTGGAACTGCGGAAGCAGGTACTGACGACGCGGGCATGTTCGATGGCGGCCTTCTGATCCAGTTCGCCCGCCGCCGGATCGTATTCACTCACGATGACGGCAAATTCGCCGCTGGGATAGCTCAGAACCGCTGCGCCGCTGACGCCTTGAACACCTTCAAGCAGGAAAGGACGGCGAGTGCGGGTTCCATTGGGGAGGGTTTGATGCTCAGTCAGACAGTACGCGTACCACGCCATGTTGAACTCTCCGAACCGGGATGGAGGCGATGCGAAACGCCCCTCACGTCGAGTTTTTCGCCAAAGCTTGTACAGCGATTGTGGAAGTTGGAAACCGGGCGGTACAGGGTCAAACGAACTGGGAGAGCTTACAGTCGCAATCCCTGATTGCATATTACTTTGGGCACCCGGCAAAAAGCAACTTTTTCTTTACGAAAGGCATCGGAAGGCTTCATTTCGCGCTAGCAGAGCGGTTGGCGCGCTCCTGTAGGGTGAGCAGGACGACCCGCAGCATCTCATCCCACGGCGCGGGCTTGCCGGTCCAGATCTCGAACTGCCGCGCCGCCTGGTGCACGAACATCTCAATGCCGGGGATGACCTGCGCGCCCCGCTCCTTGGCCATTTTCAGGAGCCTGGTTTCGGCCGGATCGTAAACCATATCAAAGACATAGCGTGCATTGATCTCTTTCTCCTGGAGCGGAGACTCGCGCGTGTTCCCCATCCCCACCGGAGTGGCATTGATGATGACGTCGAACGCCAACTGCTTCAAATCCGGGCGCTTCACCAGCCGAGCCCGGGCCTGGTGTGCGAGTTTCTTGGCAGGAGCCAGGCTGCGATTGAGGATGTAAACCTCTGAGCCTCGCTCCTTGAGTCCAAACACAGCGGCGCGGGCCGCGCCTCCCGCTCCGAGCACCAAAATGCGGGCGCCTTCGAGCGAGCTCAGCCGCCGTTCGAGCGGCCTTACCACTCCGGCTGCGTCCGTATTGAAGCCGTACAGCTTGCCATCCTGTGCCCGCACGACCGTGTTGCAGGCGCCGATCTTGGATGTGTGCGAGTCGGTGTTGTCCAGATGATGCAGGATCGCTTCCTTGTACGGCATGGTCACGCTGATGCCGTGAATGGGGATCTCGCGCACGCAGGTCAGCAGATCCTTCAGCGTTTTCGCGTGCAGCGCGAGGAAAACCGCGTTGACGTTCTCACGCCGGAAGGCCGCATTCATGATCGCCGGAGAAAGCGAGTGCGCAATCGGATCACCCACCACGCCGTACACGCGAGTAGCTGCGTCCACTTGCTCGATGCGATAGACGTTCCGCAACTCCTGCGCTGTAACCTGGCCGGGAGCAGTCTCCTCGCCGGCACTGACCGAGGCGAACGTGAAAAGGCTGCCGGCACGCACCCCCAGCACCCGGCTGATGATGCCCTGCTCGCCCATGCACATGCCGATCAGTGAATGCTTGTCGCCCTCGTTGGCCAGAAACTTGATCATGGTCACGTTGTCCGACAGCGTCGTAGCGGTGCTGACCACCTTGTAGAAGTCGGCCGGGTACGCCAGCATCTTCTCCAGCGATTCTTCCAGCTTCTTGGTGCCTCGGAAATCGTGAAACGAAAGAATCAGCGCTGCCCGGCTGCGCATCTTCTGCAGTTTCTCTGGCTTGCATTTGCTCGCGGTTTGCAGTTCGAGATCAACCATCTGGCAGCCCACGGCGGCAGCCTTGCTGAGGATGTCAAGTTGCGAAGCGATCGAGCCGCGGAATCTGCCCCCATTGGCAACCCGGCGGCACGTGGCAATGATCACCGTTCCGGGATGGGAATCGACGAAGCGCTTGATCCTTGAAAGAGCCAGGCCGGGCTTCGATAGGTAATCTAACCTGAACTCGAGAAACGGGTTATCCCTCACCAGCGATTCGGCCTTGTCGGCCATTTGGCTCGGATCACCGCCGATCACCGCTACACAGACGCGGGGCAGGCGCAGGGGCAACAGTCGCGGAGTGTACGCGGGCGCCGAGTTCATCGTTGCTGCTTCGAATCGTTCTAACTGTAATGACGGCGCATTATTACAGGGGCGTAATTCTTTATGCAACAGCGGATTCACAATTCCTGCCAAAAACTTTTGCCCCAGCCTGCCCCACACCCTCGTAACCTTGACCCACCCTTACCGGCTTGTTACCTTCCCCGTGAAGCCTTTCTTTTCTGGCACTTAACGCTTGCTGACTGGGGGAAGAGGGCGCTTGGCGTTCCTTCGGAGGTAACATGAAGAAAACAGGACTGTTCGTGTTGTTGTTCGCGGCTGTAGCGTGGGCCCAGTCGGGCGATGCCACTCCGGCCGAAGCTCCGCAGGGAACCGTCATGACGACGGCCGGCTTCCCGACCGAGCGCGTGCAGACACCCACCTATGCCGACTTGTACTGCGCCGGATTCATCAACAAACAGGTCCTGCCTGACGCCAACTACATCATGGGCGGATTGCAGACGCCCAGCACCACCAAGTTCACGCGCGGCGACATGATTTACCTGCACGGAACCGGCTACAGCATCGGTGCCCAGTACGAGATTGTCCGCGCCCTGCGCGACATCAACGAATACGAAATGTACCCGGGACAGAAGAAACTGCTGAAGGACACAGGCCATCCCTATGAGGAAGTCGGCCGCGTGAAGGTCGTGGACACCCGCAGCCACGCTGCCATCGCTCTGATCGAATACTCGTGCGACGGCCTCAACCCGGGCGACACGGCCATCCCATTTGCAGAAAAACAGACGGTGAGCTTCCACACGCCGATCCAGTTTGATCGCTTCCTGCCCGCCAGCAGCAAAGTTTCCGGCCGCATCGTCATGGGCAAGGACTTCGATTCCGAGCTCGGTACGGGCCAAAAGGTCTACCTGAATGTGGGCGCCAACCAGGGTGTGAAGGTGGGCGACTTCTTCCGCGCGGTGCGCAACTATCAGGCTGACCTGGATGACCCCGTCGACTCACTCTCATTCAAGGCTGCGATCGCCGAGGATACGCAAGCGAAGACTCCTTCGGTCGATCCGAAAATGTTCACCAAGTCGAACGGTCCTGTGATTCACGTGCGCGATCTGCCCCGCCGAGCTGTGGGGGAAATCGTGGTGATCGGAGTGACTCCGACGACCGCAACCGGCATGATTGTCTTCGCTCTGGAAGACGTCCACGCGGGCGACGGTGTTGAACTGGACCAGGTGAGCCAGGCCAATTAAGTTAGATAGGCCGAAGTCTGGCAGTTACGACCGGGGACGGGTAACCGTCCCCGGTCTTGTTTTTGCTTTGGAATCTCCCACGGAGGCAGGGAGTCACCGAGAAAAATAGAAAGGGTTTCTCCTTGTCTCTGTGCCTCTGTGGTGAAAGGACTTACCCCTGTGTGTGCTTCTCACCGAACACTTCTGCGGTGAACGCCTCGATGTTTGCGCCCCGCTGCCATGCATCCCGCGGCAGACCCGCCTTGCGGCAGGTTTGCTCGAGAAAGGCGAGGCGATCCCATCCATGTTCCACCGGCACCTGAGGCAGCAGAAGCCCGCGGTGTCCTCCCATGCTGATCAGCAGGCCGTGGCGTCCCACTTCCACCTCTTCGGCGCGAGCTGGCAGCGGAGAAGAAAGAATGCTCAACTCGATTTCAAGCGCTGAGGCTTCCTCGCGCGTCACCGGAAGAAATCGGTTGTCGTCAAACGCCGCCGCCTGCGCGGTCTCGGCCACTGCGCGATACACGGGGCAGGACGGGAAGACGTAGCCGACGCATCCGCGCAATTCGCCATGCAGATACAGAGAAGTGAACACGCCGCGCGCTTCGGCCAGATGCGCGCTGGGAGGATCGAGCGAAATATTGCGGCCCTCGAGCGCGGAGACAATCGCTTCGTGCGCCAATCGCACCAGCAGTGTGCGCTCGTCGGGTGAAAACTCGCCGGACTCTACGGCTACGGGACTAGGTCGAGGCAGCGACATCGCGGTCCGCCTGCGGCGGCGCCGGCACGGGCTTTCTGCGCCGGCTCAGAATGAAAGCTCGACGCCGGCGTTTGACCAGGCGCTGGTCGATCTTGGACCAGAATGCGACGAAGTAATCGACCGCCGACGCCAGCGACAAAAACACCATGAACCAGATCGCCACCAATGCGATCCAGTGAATCGGAAAGAAGTAGTTGCCGTAAACCGGCCATTCTTTCCAGCGATGATCGAGGATCACCGCAACGACCGAGACAATCTGCACCACCATCTTGAATTTGCCCAGATCACTGGCTTCGATGGTGAAGCCTTCCGACGCGGCGATTGAACGCAGCCCGCTCACCAGAAATTCGCGGCCGATCACGACAATTGCTACCCAGGCCGGCACCAGGCTGGGATTGAATTGCACCAGCACAACGAACGCCGCTGCGATCAGAAGTTTGTCGGCCAAAGGGTCAAGCAGAATCCCCATGGTCGTGATCTGCTCGCGCTTGCGGGCGAGATAGCCGTCAATTCCGTCGGTCATGGCCGCGGCGACAAACAACGCCGAAGCCAGCAGTTCTTTTTCGCCGGTAACACTGCTGAAGCGGGCGCTGGAAAGAATCCAGATCAGCAAGGGAATGCTGAAGATGCGAATTAGCGTGATGGAGTTGGGCAGATTCACGCGCGCAGACCGGGGGTTCAAGCCGGAAGCCAAGTTGATTATGCTCCCGGAGGGAAGGGAACGCAATGCAATCAATGAGAGACGAGCGAATTAGTTTGAGTCGAAAGTGCTAGCCGAGTCCGAATCCAGATCTGCGGCCTTATCGCGCCCAGCCACAGTTTTTTCCGCTTCCCGTGGTCTTTGACGATTGGCCCAGGCAAGCTCGGGTCGCGACGAACCATACCCGCGTCGTTCCGTCTCTGCAGATGCGTCGCGGTAACGGTAGTATTCTCGCAGCGCCTGCGTGATCGTGAAGCACATACCGCCAGTTTAGCTCGAATGACGCCTCCACAGGCGGCTACTTCGGCGCCGGCGCCATGGTATTGCTCTTTACCTGATGAGCGATGATCTGGTCCTTGATCTTGTCGTAGGTGGCCTGCGGGATGATTTTCTTCTGCACCAGCTCGTTCTTGGCGCGGTAGGGACGGCCATCGATAATCTTCTGCGAGTACGCGTCGCCGATGCCGGGCAGCTCCTTCAGTTGATCTTTGGTTGCGGTGTTGATGTCGAGCTTGTCGCCCGCTGCAGGCTTTGCCGCCTGAGCCGGAGCAGCCTTCAACGCCGACGATGCGCTCGACGCGGCCTGCCCCGCCGCCAATCCGCTTACCAGCGAAAGCGCGAATACCAAGACCGCGATTTGGGCGGTTAACTTTCTCTTAATGGCTTTCATAAGCTCTCCTTCCCGAAGCGGGTGCGCCATCCTAAAATCGCGGGTGCCCTATTTCTCGCGCGTTGCGCGAGAAGTGGGATTCTCATTCTAAGCGTAGATCCCCCGCTGCCGGATCGTATAGGCCACGCGGTCGATCGCCAGCATGTAGGCGGCGATGCGGTTGTTCACGCGATGGGTCTCGGCGTAGCGCACCACGTCGTCGAACGACGACTTCATGATGGTCTCCAGCTGCTCGTTGACCACCGACTCTTTCCAGAAATATCCCTGGCGGTCCTGCACCCACTCGAAATACGAAGTCGTCACGCCGCCCGCGTTGGCGAGAATGTCAGGAATCACGAACACGCCCTTCTCGCTGAGCACGTCATCGGCGGCTGACGTAGTGGGGCCGTTTGCGCCTTCTGCCAGAATGCGGCACTTCACTCGGTCCACATTGCGGGTGGTGATGACGTTCTCGGTCGCGGCCGGAATCAGAATTTCGCACTCGCTTGTGAGCAGATCAGCGGCGTCATGCTTCTCGGCGCCGGGGAAGCCGTGCACCGTGCCATTCTTCTGGCGGAACTCGACCAGCGCGTTCAGGTCGATGCCGTTCTTGTTGTAGAGCCCGCCGCCAACTTCCGCAATCCCGACGATCTTGTAGCCGGCTTCGTGCATGAGCAGGGCGGCATTCGAACCCACATTGCCAAATCCCTGTACAATCACGCGCGCGCGTTGCGGATCGATGCCCAGTTTCCTGCAAGCTTCGTCGCACACGATCATCACGCCGCGGCCAGTAGCTTCGCGGCGTCCACGCGAGCCGCCGATGTTGATCGGCTTGCCCGTCACCACCGCGGTCACCGTCTGCCGCATGTGCATGGAGTAGGTGTCCATCATCCACGCCATGACTTGCTCGTTGGTGTTTACGTCGGGCGCGGGCACGTCTTTTTCCGGGCCGATGAATTCGATCAGCTCCGCCGTGTAACGGCGCGTCATGCGCTCGACTTCGCCCATCGACATCTTGTGCGGATCGCAGATCACGCCGCCCTTGGCGCCGCCAAATGGAATGTTCACGACGGCGCACTTCCACGTCATCCAGCTCGCCAGCGCGCGGACTTCATCCAGTGTCACGTCGGGCGCGTAGCGAATGCCGCCCTTGGCTGGCCCGCGCGCGATCGAATGCTGTACGCGGAAGCCGGTGAAGACCTCGAGATGGCCGTCGTCCATCTGCACCGGAATGTGCACCGTAATCTCGCGGTTGGGATAGCGCAACACCCGCCACAGGCCTTCATCGAGGTTGAGTTTCTGCGCGGCCAAATCGAAGCGGGCGCGCTGCGATTCCCACGGATTGGTTTCTTTATCCACGTGCGGTGCGGTGGTCATCGTGGTCATAAAAGTTGTCTCCAGAAGGATTGCAATTCAAGATCGTCGAGATAAGAGCCCAGCCGGACGCCCGTTCAGTAGAGATTCCGGGGCCATCCGCGGTACAAGCGTTCCGAGTATATGAGGCAGGACCGCAGGGAAGCAAGCCGACTGGTGTTCGGCCGCGGTGAACGGCCAGCTACTAACTGTGCGCCTTCAGCGACTGATTCAGTTCAATCACCAGTCCTTCCGACGCGGCCCGCACCTTGGGATAGTAGTTGCGCGCATCGGTGACGACCTTGTCGACGATGGCGTCGGTGTGCTCAGGATCGTGGTGGTAGAGGATGAGTTCTTTCGCGCCGCTCTCCATGACAACGTTCACGGCCTCGCGCCAGTGGCTGTGTCCCCAGCCGCGGCGGCGGGCTTCGTACTCTTCGGGCAGATACTGCGCGTCGTAGATCAGGATGTCGGCGCCTTCGGCCAGCTTGCGCACCGCTTTGTCGAAGTGCGTGTCGCCGGGCTCGTTGTCGGTGGCGTAAACGAGGATGCCGTCTTTAGTCTCGAGGCGGAATCCCAGGCAGCCTTGCGGATGGTTCAGGTACGCAGTCTTGATCTGAATGCCGTCGTCCATGGGCAGGCATCCGCTTTCAATGTCGTAAAAATTGCGCTTTGCCTTCATGTGCGCGAGATCGACCGGGAAGTATGGCGCCGCCATCTGCTCGGCCATGACCTGCTCCAGGCGCCGCGTACGGCCGGAGGAATGAAAGACGAACTGGCTGCCCTTGTTCTCATACAGTGGGCGGAAGAAGGGCATGCCCTGAATGTGATCCCAATGAAAGTGCGAGACGAAAACGTGCGCCTGGAATGGCCGGTCGCCAAATTCGCGCTCGAATTCGTGGCCCAGGACGCGGAATCCGGTGCCACAATCGAAGATGTAAATACGATCGCCCAGCCGCACCTCGACGCAGGAGGTATTGCCCCCGTAGCGCATGTTCTCGGGTTGTGGCGTGGGCGTGGAGCCGCGCACGCCCCAGAACTTGATCCGCATAGTCTTTCGTTCGCGTCGGCAGGCCTCGGCGGACGCACACCTTCCCGTCAATTTCGACAGCCGTTTCCCTGGAGCACGGCGCGCGAAAATCCACCTGCACGCAAAATGCTCGCAATACGCGGGATATCCTCGATTCTAGCCATTGCCCGCGGTCCAACAAGGTGACCAAAGTTTTCCCCGCATGGGCAAACCGGCCACCTGTGCCCTCGGTTGACTTGCCACCCCATCCCGCCTACGATGGCCGACACCCAGACCCGGCACCTGGACAGGGATAATTGGACCTTAAAAGCTGAGAGATGATCGGCCAGAACATCTCGCACTACCGCATTCTCGAAAAGCTCGGCGGAGGCGGTATGGGCGTGGTTTATAAGGCCGAGGACACCCGCCTGCACCGTTTCGTAGCGTTGAAGTTTTTGCCTGAAGAAGTTGCCCGCGACGAGCAGGCCCTTAGCCGTTTCCGTCGCGAAGCGCAAGCGGCGTCGGCCCTGAACCATCCCAATATTTGCACAATCTACGACATTGGCGAGGAGAGCGGCCGGGCGTTCATTGCGATGGAGTTTCTGGAAGGTGTAACGCTC
>CAYOUY010000356.1:0-1992 GCA_964407245.1 uncultured Acidobacteriaceae bacterium | reverse complement strand
GTCCAACCCAGCATAAAGGGAGGAGGCAGAAGGGGCCATCGGTTCCTGCCTCCATGCGTACTGCCTCCTGTTCTCTAATTCACCCACGGACCGCGGTGTTCTCCGTTGCCCTTCTCGGGAGGCGGCTGCTTGTCGGGATCGCGGAAGTTGCCGTATTCGTCGAAGTACTGGCTGCGGTCATGCTTGCGCATGTAGACCTCGAACTTCCGGGCAGCGCGGCGGCGCTTCCAGCGGAAATAGGCGTTGCGCAGGCCAAAGAAGCGCTCGGAAGCTCCGCTCACCACGCCGTAACGCGGCATGAACTTGACGTAAAGGAAGCCGAACAGCGCGCCGCCGAGGTGGGCGATATTGGCCACGCCGGAGGGTCCCTGCAGCACCATGGCAACCTCGATGAAGATCAAAATCCCCACCATGTACTTCGCCTTGATGCGGAAGGGCAGCGGGAACATGAAGATCTCGCGGTCGCCGTAGATCATGCCGAAGGCCAGCAGAATTCCGAAGATTCCGCCCGAAGCACCTATGGTTCTTGTGTGCGGCGAGAGCAAAAAACCGGTGTAGGCGATCGCGGTGGTCACCAGCGCCGCGCCTATCACACAGAAGAAATAGAATTCGGCAAAGCGACGGCCGCCCCACTGCATTTCAAATTCGGCCCCGAACATCCAGAGCATCAGCATGTTGAAGAGAATGTGCCAGATCCCGTTATGGAAAAACGAGTAGGTCACAAGCTGCCATAGGTATCCATGGACCACGGCGGAGGGGATGAGCCCGAAGATGAATACCGCGCGGGTACTGAGTCCAGGGGCGAACATGTCGGCGATCAGGCCCAACAGGTAAACGGCAACATTCGCCCCAATCAGGTACTTGATCACCGGAGTAAACGGGGGGAAAGATAACGAGACCGTGTTGTAATTCGAGGTCCGACGCATTCCAAGATTGTACCGCGCTTGCGGAGGTTTTTACCGCTCCGGCAGGGGCACGACCGTCACGCTGCGATGGCCCTTTGCGTCCACCGCACGGACCGCGAAAACCACGTTGTCTTTCGAGCGCTTGAGCGTGGCCTGGGTTACGTTGCCGACGGCCTCAATATTCTGCGGGGGCCAATCGGAGTCGCTGGTCGGCCGCCACATCACTTCATATTTCGTAGCCAGGCTTCCGGGCGACGCACTCCAGGTGAGCGCGGAGTCGTTCTCCAGATTTTTCGTAACCAGGCGGACGTTCGCCGGGGGAGCGGGAGCCGATGCGAGCGAGGCCAGCGTGGCCGCGTTGAGCCGGGCTACGTTGGCGACGTAGGCAAAATCTACGAACTTCAGCAGGTCGCCATATTCGAAACCCTTCTCGATGCGCGGCGTCTGGTGCTGGTGATTGTAGTCTTCGCGATACTCGGTGAGGCGCACGGCAGCGAAGCCCTGCTCGTTGAAGGACAGGTGGTCGCCGCCGCGCAGATAGCGGTCCGGGCGCGACACCAGCTTGGGCTCGAAGCCGGTGAGATATTGCTCGGCCACTTCGCGAACGTAGCGCGCCAGTTGGCGCGAGGGTGAATCGTCTTCCATGCCGGTGGCGCGGATGAGCTTGGTTTCATCCTGAGTGGCCGCGGCGGGAATTCCCTCGGAAAAGACACGTACCCACTGCGGCTGCTGCATGGTGTCGTGGGGCGTGCGGTTGCCGCCGACGATGTCGTTGTTCAGCACGCCTTCAATGTCGAGCTTGGCGGTCTTGGCCGTTTCTGCGTAGTGGGCGCTGCCGTAGAGCCCCTGCTCCTCGCCGGCAACAGCCATGAAGATGACGGTCGCCGGGAATTTGTGCTTACTCAGCACGCGCGCGCATTCCAGGCTGACGGCGGTGCCGCTGGCGTCGTCGTTGGCGCCGGGCGCGGGATCGGTGGTGTTGTCGTTGTCGCTGTTGCGCGAGTCGTAGTGGCCGGTCACGATGTAAATACGCCCAGCGTTGGCCGGGTCAGTGCCTTCCAGCGTGGCAACGACGTTAACGATCTCC
>CAYOUY010000355.1:0-1680 GCA_964407245.1 uncultured Acidobacteriaceae bacterium | reverse complement strand
CCGGCGACAGTCGAATTGTTGCGCGGTGCGCCTGTGTATTCCTCAGGTATCAGCGCCGAATTAGTTACGCCGACAGGCGCCGCCATCGTCAAGACATTGTGCCAGCGCTTCGCACCCTTCCCCGCGATGAAGATCGCGACTACGGGCTATGGCGCCGGTTCGCGCGATTTTCCCAGCCAGCCAAACGTGCTGCGGCTTACCATCGGCGAAGCTGCAGCCACGCACGTTGCGGCGAGCGCGGAGATACCCGAAGACACGATTGCCGTTCTCGAAGCCAATCTCGATGACCTGAATCCGCAGGTTTTCGGTTACGTGATGGAACGATTGCTCGCCGAGGGTGCGCTCGATGTGTTTGGCACTCCCGTGCAGATGAAGAAGAATCGCCCTGGCATGCTGCTGACCGTGCTGGCGCGTCCCGATGATGTGCCGAGGCTGACGAAACTCGTTTTTGGCGAAACCACCACGTTAGGCATTCGCATGCGCCAGGAGCGTCGACAAACTCTCGCGCGCCGCAGCATCCGCGTGCAAACGCCATGGGGCGAAGTGCGAATGAAAGTTGCCAACTTGAACGGCTCAATCGCTAACTATGCGCCAGAGTTTGAAGATTGCAGGCGAATCGCTGACCAGCACAAAGTTCCGCTTAAGCAGGTGATGCAGGAAGCCACGCGGCGTTACCTGGAAGGTCAGAATGGCTGACAAGTTCTACATCACAACCCCGATTTATTACGTCAACGCCCGCCCGCACATCGGCCACGCGTACACGACCATCGCCTGCGATGCGATCGCGCGCCGCCAGCGCATGCTGGGCTCCGACACATGGTTTCTGACGGGCACCGACGAGCATGGGCAAAAGATCGAGCGCTCGGCGGCTGAAGCCGGCATCACGCCTCAGCTACTCACCGACCGCATTGCGGGAGAATTCCGCAGCCTTTGGGACCGGATGAAAATCAGCTACGACGACTTCATCCGCACCACCGAGCCTCGCCACAAGCGTGGCGTACAGGAGATGTTTCGCCGTATCAGGGATAACGGCTATATCTACAAGGGCTCGTATACCGGCCAGTATTGCGTCTTCGATGAGCTTTATGTAGATGCTGCCGAACCCGGATCGCCCTGCCCCGAATGCGGACGTCCTACAGAGACCGTCAGCGAGGAGAATTATTTCTTCAAGCTTTCGGCTTTCGAAGACAAGCTGATCAAGCTTTATACGGACCAGCCGAACTTTATCCGCCCGGAAACACGGCGCAATGAAGTAATGGCGTTCGTGCGCAGCGGGCTGCGCGATCTCTCCATCAGCCGCACCACTATCAAGTGGGGCATTCCGGTGCCGGATGACCCGCGGCATGTAATCTACGTCTGGCTGGACGCGCTTAGCAATTACTGCACTGCGATTGGCTTTGGTTCGCCGGAAGAGAAAGATCAGGAGAAGTTCGCGCATTACTGGCCCGCCGATGTGCACATGATTGGCAAAGAGATCGTCCGTTTCCATTGTGTCTATTGGCCGGCCTTCTTGATAGCTGCGGGATTGCCGTTACCGAAATCCATCGTCGCGCACGGCTGGCTGCTGTTCGAAGAGAGCAAAATGTCGAAGTCGCGAGGCAACATCGTGCGCGCCGAAACCGTGATCGACGTTCTCGGCAACGACGCGTTGCGCTACTTCCTGCTGCGCGAGGTAGTCTT
>CAYOUY010000354.1:0-4427 GCA_964407245.1 uncultured Acidobacteriaceae bacterium | reverse complement strand
AAGAAATGTTGCGACCAAGTCCGTTTTGTCGCGGTTCACGTCGCTGGCCTCGCGGCGCCGCACGAAATAGCGCAACAGGGCTTCCGCCACTTCGGAATCCGTCTCGGGGGTCAGCGCCTGGCGCAGCATGGCGGGCGTGATCGCCATGTCGAGCAGGTGCAGCCAGCGATACATCCGGGTCAAGGTGCCGGGCAGTTCGCGCTCGGAATGGCGCAGCGCATCTTCGTCCAGCCCGCTCGGGACGGGGATATCCCCTCCTAGCGGACCAGTCATCAGCCTCTGGTAGAAGCCCTGCACCGTCGCCAGAATGGCTAGTTCAAACCGAAGATCTTCGGCCAAAAATGCCCCCGAGAGCGAGATTACGATTAATTCTTTACTAACGTTCAAGTAAAAACGAAATGTTACCGATGGTGCAAGTTACCTCCGGATTGGGACTGTCCCACTGCGGGAGGGGTGCGCAGAAGTACATGAACTTCCAGGTTCAGGGCCTCAGGGGCTAAAGCCCACAACATTTAACGAATATTGCAGCACGGCTGAAGCCGTGCCCTTCCGAGCAAGAAAGGTCAGAAAACTACGGTCTTGTTGCCGTAGACCAGGACACGGTTCTCGACGTGCCAGCGCACCGCGCGCGACAGGACAACTTTTTCAAGGTCGCGGCCTTTGCGGATGAGGTCTTCGACCGTGTCGCGGTGAGAGACGCGGACGACGTCCTGTTCGATGATTGGTCCGTCGTCGAGGACTTCGGTGACGTAGTGGCTGGTGGCGCCGATCAACTTGACTCCCCGCTCGAAGGCTTGATGGTAGGGGCGGGCGCCGAGAAACGCCGGCAGGAATGAGTGGTGAATGTTGATGATGCGCCGAGGGTATCGGTTAACGAACTCGTTGGAGAGAATCTGCATGTAGCGCGCCAGCACCATGAAGTCGGGACGGTGCTGGTCGATCAGAGATTGAATTTTCACTTCGGCCGCGGCCTTGTTTTCTTTCGTGATGGGCACGATCTCGTATGGAATTCTGTAGAACTCGGCGATCGGCTGATTGTCGGGGTGGTTGGAGATGATCAGCGCAATGTCGCAGGCGAGTTCGCCGCTTTTCTGGCGATAGAGCAGATCCACCAAGCAGTGGTCGTATTTCGAGACGAAAATGATCGCTCGCGGGCGATAAGACGATAGCGCAAGGCGCCACTTCATCTGAAACTTCGCGGCAACTGGTTCGAAGTGGCGGGAGAATTCAGAGAGGCCAGATTGGGCGGGGTTGGGCTGGGCAGGTTGAGCGGGGTTGAACTGAAAAAGTTCGATGTCGAAATCTTTGGGATCGAACTCGACGCGCATCAGGAAGAGACCGGATTCTTCGTCGGCATGCTCGTCGGCGTGCAGGATGTTGCCGCCGTGGCGATAGACGAAGTCGGCAATGGCGGCAACTTCACCCTTCTGGTCAGGGCAGGAGATGAGCAGGATGGCGGAGGGTTTCATGGTCGATACGATTCATTCTTGCATTGTCATCCTGAGCGGCGTTCTTTGCCGCGAAGGATCTATGGAGTCGTCGGTGGCATCGGCGCTGCCGGCAGGTTGCATGGGTCCTTCGCTTCGCTCAGGATGACAAATTCGTGAAGGGAGGAGCCGTCAACGCTTCAACGCTTTCAAGATTTCTCTCGCCGCATTCGCGCCCGACCCTCCCGTCAACCCTGCCCCGGGATGCGTGCCACTGCCGCACAAATATAGATTCTCGATCGGCGTACGGTAGCGCGCCCAGTCGAGGAGCGGGCGCATAGTGAAGAACTGATCCAGCGCGAGTTCCCCGTGGAAGATCTGTCCGCCGGTCAGGCCGTATTTTTCTTCGAGATCGTGTGGCGTGATGATCTGGTGCGTAAGGATCAGCTCCGGCAGATTCGGCGCGTATTGCGCGAGAGTCTGCACGACGGTCTGGCCGAGCGCCTTGCGCTGCTGCTCCCAGTCGCCTTTGAGCTTGTACGGTGCGTACTGCATGTAAATCGACATCACATGTTTGCCGTCGGGAGCGAGCGTGGGATCGGTGAGGGACGGAATCGTCGCTTCGAGATACGGCTGGCGAGAAAAGTTGCCATACTTCGCTTCATCGAACGCACGCTCGAGATAGTCGATTTCGTGGCCAATGTGGATTCGGCCCTTGAGGGCGCTGGCGTCACCGTTTTTCAGCGCTGTGAACCTAGGCAGACTAGAGAGAGCGAGATTAACTTTCGCCACTGTTCCATTTCCGCGATAGTGCTGAAGTTTCTGCACGAAATCGGGCGAAAGGTGCATCGGGTCAGTCAGCTTGAGCAGTGTGCGCCTGGGATCAGCGTTGGAGATCACGGCGCGGGCAGGAATTTCTTCCCCAGTGGAAAGCAGCACGCCGGTCGCAGCGCCGTTCTGCACGCGAATCTCGATGACTTCGGCGCCAGTGCGGATTTCGGCTCCTGCAGCCTTCGCCGCCGAAGCCATCGCTTGCGTGACCGCCCCCATGCCGCCAGCGGCAAAAGTCGGCGCACCCGCGGGATGAGAATCTCCCGCCGCACGAATCAACAGCACAAGGGCGCTTCCGGCGGACCACGGTCCAAGGAATGTCCCGAAGACGCCGCGTGCTGCAACCACCGCGCGCAAGAGTTCGGTCTCGAAGTATTCCGCGGCGAGATCGGCGACGGCCATCGGTCCCCAGCGCAACAGGCGGAACATATCTTTCTTGCCCAGGTTGCGGATGGCGCGGCCGGTCTTCAGCATGCTCCACAGATCGCCGCTGGAAGGATCGTCGATGTCAGGGGGCGTCGTCGCTAATGCTTCACTGATGACCCTGCTGATCTTGCCCAGCGATACTTCGAACTCCGGATACTTCGCCGCGTCCTTCTGGGAAAACGCCGCGATTTGCTGCGCGGACTTGGCAGCGTCCTGATAGAGCGTCAGCGCGCGGCCGTCAGGGGAAAGTGCCGTGACGCAGGCGTCAGGTGTGATCGTCCGCAGACCATGGCGTTCGAGCTGCATGTCGCGAACAACTTCGGTCCGCAGCGGCCCAGCCGAGTGTGCCAAGGTCGAGCAGCGGAATCCGGGGTGAAACTCATCAGTGACCGCCGCACCGCCGACCTGCGCGTTGCGCTCGAGTACGAGCGGCTTGAATCCTGCCTTCGCCAAATAGAACGCAGTGATCAGCCCGTTGTGGCCGCCGCCGATGATCACGATATCGCGCTGAGTGCCGGGCATTAGGCCGCTCCCTTGATGTCTTTCAGGATTTCGAGCGCTGCCAGGCGGCCGTTGGCCCCCATGATGCCGCCCCCGGGGTGCGTGGCGGAGCCGCACATGTAAAGGTTCTTGATCGGCGTGCGGTACTGCGCCCACCCCGGCACGGGGCGCAGGAAGAAGAGTTGCTCGAGCGAAAGCTCGCCCTGAAAAATGTTGCCCTCGCTCAGTCCCCATTCGCGTTCCAGGTCGAGCGGTGTGACCACCTGCTTTTGGATGATGATGTCCTTCAGATTCGGCGCGTACTCAGCGATGGTGTCGACGACGGTGTTGCCGAAGGCTTCTTTTTCTGTGTCCCAGTTCAAGCCGGGGCGCAGCTTGTAGGGCGCGTATTGCACGAAGCAGGAGAGCACGTGCTTGCCGGGCGGAGCGACAGAAGGATCGGTCAGCGACGGGATCACCATGTCAATGTATGGGCGGCGCGAGAAGTTGCCGTACTTGGCATCGTCGTAGGCACGCTCCATGTATTCGACTGCGGGAGAAATCGAGATCGCGCCGCGCAGATGTGCGCCGGGACCGGGCATGCATTTGAAATTTGGCAGCGCGTCAAGCGCCATGTTGACCTTGCCGGAAGAGCCTCGAAATTTATAGCGGTTGACTTCTTCCAGGAAGTCGCCAGGCAGATGCTGGGCTTCGATGAACTTAGTGAACGTCAGGCGCGGATCGACGCTGGAAGAAATCACATCGGCGTAAATCTCGTCGCCATTGGGGAGCACGACTCCCTTTGCTTTGCCATTCTTCACGATGATCTGCGCGATCGCCGACTTGGTGCGGATTTCGACGCCAGCCTCACGGGCAGCGTCGGCAATCGCGATGGAAATCGCTCCTGTGCCGCCGCGCGCGAATCCCCACGCGCGGAAGGCGCCGTCAATCTCTCCCATGTAATGATGAAGCAATACGTACGCCGTTCCCGGAGAGCGCACGCCTAGAAATGTCCCGATGATGCCGGACGCCGACATCGTCGCCTTAAGCACGTCCGTTTCGAACCATTGATCGAGGAAATCAATGGCGGACATGGTCATGAGCTGCACCTGGTTGTATTTGTCATAGCTCGACATGTCCTGGAAGCGGCGGCCGAGAAAGACCAGCTTCATCAGTTCGCGCGGATTGAGCGTAGTGGGGTCGGGCGGGACCATGCTCAGGATCGGTTTCACGAAGCGGCACATAGCCTGCATGGCTTTGCCA
>CAYOUY010000353.1:0-7987 GCA_964407245.1 uncultured Acidobacteriaceae bacterium | reverse complement strand
GTGGGAGGCATCCCCTAATGTGCATGAATTTGCACGTGGACCAGGCGTGGTTGACGACGTACCTCAATAACGTTCACTACCCCATTCTGGGTCCCAAAGGGTTGCCCCAGCCGGTGTCAGTTCTGGTGTCAGTTCGTTTTGGGATTCGGTGCGCTTTCGTGCGCCGTGCTGCTTTTCCATGACACGCAATCTGTTGATTCTGTTAAGCCGTGCACTTCGGTGCACTTCGATGCGCGAGCTTGCGTCGGATTAAGAGTCAGTTGCAGTGTCCCCTCGTGACAACCCATGACGCGACCCACATTAGAGCTGACTTGCACGTAGCAGCAGAGACTTACGCAGCCGTCCGAGACCTGCAAGTTGTTGAAGGTGCAAGATAGCCACAGACTGAAAAGGCTGGCGTCGGCGGTTCAACTCCGTCCCTGGCCACCATCATTCCAAAGAACTTAGCGGCCAACAGTCGATTTTCAGGAGCTGTAAGAATCAACATTACCACAAATATATAAGGTTACGAGAATTAAATCCCTCCCCGGCGAACGGCCTCCACGGGGAGACGGTCGCCGCACCGGAACGACATTCTGAATTGAACGCGGTACGATTACAAAGTTTTCCTTGGCATGGCCTCAAATGTTCTCTATCGATGTTAAAGTGGGCAACCTCGGAGAGTCCGCCAAATGCCGTCACAAGAACGGTTGCATTCGCGACGAATTTACGGCGAGACACGTTTCCTTTGTTATTCACCCTGCAAGATCCCCCTTGGTCTTTCCCCTCTCGGGCTAATCTGCCGCGGATTTCACATCCGGACGTGATCCGCGCTAGTATTACTTGCTTGCGACGCACAGGATCATCCAAATCAACGCGTGTTCCTGACTCAAGAAATGTCCGCTTTCTGACTGTCGGACAAACTGCACGGATTCTAGGAATCAGCGCCTCGACCTTGCGCATGTGGGAGAGCGTGGGTCTTGTAACTCCTGCCCGAAGCGCCGGAAGCTACCGCCTGTATACTCCAGAACTGCTCGACGTGCTGAAACGGATCAAGTACCTTCGCGACATTAAGAAGTTGAATGTCCCAGCCATCAAGGAAGCCTTAGGGAGCAGTCTGCCGATCAACCAGCCAAAGGGCTCTAACAAGGCCACTCCGGATCTCGGCGGCAAACTCCGTCGGCTCCGCAAGAAGAGGGGGCTCACGGTAACGGAAGCAGCTCGCCAGGCTCACATTTCCGCAGGGTTTCTCAGCGCGATCGAACTCTCCGGGGCCAACCCCTCAGTTGCAACCATCTACCGCCTGGCGGCTGCGTACGGCACCACTGTACTGGAGCTCTATGATTTGCCGGCGCAGTCCAATCGCGTGATTCGGCCACGTAGCCGAAGAAGCCTGGAGACCGAGTCTGGCGTCCGCATGGAACTGCTTTCTACAGGCACCAAAATGCTCGAATCCATGTTGATTCGTGTTCCCCCCGGAACGGGAAGCGACGGCGCGTACCAGCACCAGGGCGAAGATTTCCTTTATATGCTCGAAGGCACATTAGAAGTGTGGCTTGACGAAGTCGAATGTCACCTCCTCGAACGAGGCGACAGCTTCTGGTTCGAAAGCAATCGCGGCCATCGCTGGTTTAACCCCACAAACAAAGAGGCGGCCGTTCTGTGGGTGAACACTCCTCCGACATTCTGATTGTCGCCTTGTCCCCGTGGCTCGAGAGTCTAAAAGCTGAAGCGCAACGAGAACTGCTGCAGCACCAACAACGCTGCCAAGATCTTTCGACTCACCATGTTCTGGCTCCCACAGTCGTTATTGCCGGAGCTAGCTAGAGAGCAATTCCTGCACTGCCCGATAGCCTTGATCGATCGCCTGATCGGTGTAGGCGGCTGCTGCGGCATCGGAGTTTGCGATGGTGATGCGCCCAAAGGGCCGGCGTGCAATGTCGCACGGCCGCTTACCCTCTGGCCAATCCGGATCCCAGAGCGGGTTGTACTCGTAGGCGTATCCGTGTGGCCACCGGTTGACGGTAATCGCCTCGATGTCCTTCGCAGGATCAAAACCACCGCCGCCTAACGCACGCACAAGTTGGTCGCGGATGGTTCGCTCAAAAGTCTCAAACGGTGTAGCCAGCAAATCGTAGTGGCCGGCACTCTGCTGCTCCCTGGCGGAAAGGCCGGGCTGGCAAGGAGTGCGCAGCATGTGCACCAGAACCGGCTCTTCAGGAGAGTGCGGTGGTTGGTACCCGCCTATGCTCGGGCCTCGATCCAGATTCATCGAGGTGTGATACATACCCGGACAAGAAACACCCCGAACTCCCAACTTGTGAAATGCGGTCCAGTTGCGGAGGCCGACAACACTGTAGACCAGAGGAACCTTTACCCCGTAGTGCAGCGCTTCTTTCTGCTCGGCGGGTAGATCTGGACACAGGTAAGGAATGACCATATTCCAGCAAGCCAGCACCACGCCCTTGCTGCGTACGCGGTAGGCCTTTTGATCGCGTCCGTAGACCACCTCGACTTGTTTGGCCGAGGCGGAATCTCCTGCTCGTCGTGCGAGCACGACGGTACTGCTCAAACGTATGCGGATCGGAGAATCTGCGTGATCCAGGCGGCTGTAGTCCATCCTGGCCGTCACGATGTCTTCGGCCGTATTTCCGGGAGCCGAGCCGGGAATCAGCGACCGCACCAAGATACGTGCGATGGATGCATTTCCGTCGGGAAAGTGGAAGTGGTACTCCGCCTGCGGCGTCACCTCTCCCAATGCGGTGAAGGTCAGGCCTTTTGAAGGTACGCGATCAAGACCCATTCCCTGAAACCCGGGAAAGTGAATGGCCCAGCAATCCAGCGCGGGGACGGCATCGATGCCGATGCCGTACAGGCCATGAGTGCGAGTCTGGTAGAAGGGAATGACGTCAGGATGAGCTTTGACCACATTGAGCAGGAAGTCTTTGTAGCTCATTTTGGAGAGCCGGGCTTTCTTCTGCTCCTGAGGCAGGCCTTCCATGTAGTCCGTTTTGGCTTCCTGAATGCGGACGATGTCTTGCTGAGCCTGAGTCGACAACGGAGTCCGTGCCAGAAAGTCCGCCCACTTGGTGGACGCACTCTGTTGCCCATAGAAGCCTCCCGGTGCGTTGGCGACCAACCGCTCCATTCCGAAGGTTTCTTTGTCGAAGAAATAGCCAAAGCCAAGGTCGCTAAAGCCAGGGTTGCCGCCGTATTTGTTTTCAAGACCGGGGGGATCGATGCCGAGCTCGGTAAGTAGTCCGCGCGCTTCTTTGCTGTAAGGAAACGGCGACTCAATCGATACCGTTCCGCCATTGGCCAGCAGCATCCGCCCACCGAGGTAGAACTCGTTTCTCTTGGCGTGCCCGCCGAAGTCGTCGTGATTGTCGAGAATCAGAATGCGCGCAGAAGGCCCGGCGTGTTTACGATAGAAATATGCGGCCGCCAAACCGCTGATGCCGCCACCCACCACCACCAGATCGTATTCCTCGCCGGTCTCCACCGGCTTGCCTGCTTTTTCCCAAAAGGTTCCGTCTCGCAGGGCGTGGGCGACTTCGAATGCGCCGGGGTGACTTCCGCGCATTCCAGTAAGCGTTGGAGGATAGTAGCCAGGACGATCCTGCGCCGAGAGTGCCGGCGTCTGAGCTGCGAGCAGCGCTCCCAGCCACGGGCTGGCAAGCGCTCCGCCGGTTCCGATGACCATTCCGTTCAGGAAATCCCGGCGCGTGATGTTGCGGTTCATGCCTAACCGGCGATCGCGAGCACGACTGCCGTTTTCTGCGAAGTCGGTCATAATTTTTTCCAGCACATTACTACAACTCCGCAAGGTTAGAAAAGGCAGTGAACACTGTCAAGAAAAATGAAGAGCTAGCTCAGAACGGTTCCCGCCGCACTTCACGAGGAGTGAGTGCCTCCCAAGCGTGTCCGGAATTGATCTGAGAAGCGCGTTGTCGGCAGTGGGAAATTTTCTGCTTGACACTGAAGCCATGGTTTCTCTAACCTTCCACAATTCTCGTAAGGTTCGGCGAATTCCACGAAGGTAAAACTCGGGCTCAACGGCAGGGAAGTAGCCTGGGCCAATTTTTATGACCTGCGAAGACTTTTGCGGTGATGGTGTCAGCCCTTCGATGAAGCGGTCCCGGCATCGTTACCGTGTCTCGTTTTCAAACTTCGATCTTTTCGATTTGGACTGGTACAAGCATCCGATCTCCGCCGGAGGGCTCTTTATGGCACTTCGAAACTGCGTACGTTTTTCTTACTCATCCTGTAGACGGCTGGCGGCATGCGCCGTACCTGTTGCCGCCTTGCTACTCGTCTTCGCAGTTTCTGCCTGGGCGCAAAATACCAACGGACGCGTGATTGGCATCGTCACCGATCCTGGGGGAGCGACAGTGGGCAAGGCCAAGGTGATCGTGACGAACACTGGCACCAATGTCAGTTGGAACACACAGACCGACGATAGGGGAAGCTACCAGGTGCTCGACGTCCCCATCGGCATGTACAAAGTCACGGTGGAGAGCCCTGGGTTTGCCAGGGCTACGACCGAACCACAGGAACTCACGGTCAACCAGTCCCTGCGAATCGACGTTCCCCTGAAAGTGGGTGCGGTGAACGAAACCGTTGAGGTGCAATCGCAGGCCGCTCAGGTCGAAACGGTGAACCCCACGATCGGAGGAACAGTCACTGGCAAAGCCATTCAGGACCTGCCCCTCAACGGACGCAACACTCTCGATCTGGCACTGACCCAACCCGGCGTTACCCCCATCGCCGATGACATCGGAACGTACGGCACTAACAACGGCGGAGCCGCCGAGGAGGGGCTCAACGGGATCAGCGTGGCGGGTGGTCGCGGCGATGCCATTACATATTTGCTCGACGGCGGCCTTAACAATCGGACCACGAGCAACCAGGTGGTCTTCAATCCCAATCCGGAAGCGGTCGAAGAGTTTAAGCTGCTGGAGAACAATTACACCGCGGAATATGGCAGGAACGGAGGCGGGACGATCAGCGTGGTCTTGAAGTCGGGCACCAACACCTTACACGGAAGCTTGTTTGAGTACCTGCGCAACGACGCCTTTAACGCCAATGATTACATCGACAACGAATTTGGGTACCCTCGCCAGGTGCTCAAGCGCAATCAGTATGGCGGCGTGATCGGCGGTCCCATCACGCTTGGCAAGTGGCTCAGGGGTAAGGATAGGTTGTTCTTTTTCTTCGGCTACCAGGGGCAGCGCCTGGCAGAAACCATCAACGAACCACTGGTTACAACGTACACGCCCGCTGAGTTAAACGGGGATTTCTCACAAAGCTACAACGGGGGCCCCGATCCGTTTGTGCAGTGCTTTCTTACCGGGAATCCAGCCATCGTTCTCCCGGACCAATTGGGAACTTGTGGAAGCATCGGCCAGGTGGCCCATCCCTATTACCAGTCGAATGCCGCGCTCGCTGCACAGGCCGTAATCGATCCCACCAAGATCGATGGGGTTGCCCAGAATTACATCGCCGCCGGTATCCTTCCGACCTCGCCCAGCGGCGCAATGCTCCCCAAGGGCTCAGAAAGAGACAACGTTGATCAGTACGTCGGCAAGTTTGACTTCTTCGTCACCACCAACGATCGCATCTCGCTGTCTCTCGGCACCAACAAGGAACCCATTGCCAACCCCTTCTTTGGGGCAAACATCCCGGGTTTCACTTCCGCCGATACGAGCTGGGTCTACTTCGCCAACCTCGACTACACCAAGACCGTTTCACTTTCCACGCTGAATGAAGTTCTGATCACCGCCCAGCGCTACCATGAAACCGCTATTCCCACCAGTCATCTGCCCACGCCGTTGCAACTGGGCGTCAATATCCAGTCCGACGATCCCTTTGGCCCGCCCTCGCTGTCATTCAACAGTGGCATGAACGTAGGATTCAATCCCAATGTGACCTGGAAGTCCGACAACAACTACGCGTTTGCCGATACTCTGTCCTGGAATCACGGGCACCACAACTACAAGTTCGGCGGCCGCTTCGGAATCATGCAGGAGAACTCGGTCTACGCCTACCAGACCAACGGGATCTTTTATTTCTACGGACCGGGTGGCATCGGCTCCGGAAATGATCTGGCGGACTTTTTGTTTGGGGCTTCGGACGAATTCAGCGAGTACTCGAAGGCGCCCAGCAATGAGCACCAAAAACAGTATGCGGTATTCGCTCAGGATGAGTGGAGAGCGACTCCGCGCCTGACACTGACCTATGGGCTCCGCTACGAATACACCAGCCCTGAGACCGATACCCATGGATACAGTTTCAGCATTGTTCCGGGCAGGCAGTCGGTGAAATTTCCGGGAGCGCCCCTTGGCTTCCTGGTTCCCGGCGACCCGGGAGCGCCGCGCGGCTGGTATTACCCCGATCATACGAATTTCTCTCCGCGCATTGGCTTCGCCTGGGATCCCTTCGGCAACGGGAAAACCAGTATCCGCGGCGGCGGCGGATTCTTCTTTGACACCCTGAACGGCTGGATGTCGGATTGGGCGACCGATGAAGCGCCCTGGGCTGGCGGCACAGATTTTACCTTCGCCTCAAACCAGCTTCCCACCACCACAGCCCCGGCGGATACCATCCTTGGCGATCCCTACGGCATGGGTGGTGTGAGCGACCCCTTCCCTTCAAAGGAACCGCCCCCTTCGAACATCAACTTCACCGACGCGGGGTTTACGCCGTTCCTGGGACCAGGCAACAATTTTGTGAACATCCACCTGCGGACGCCCTACATTTACCAGTACAACCTGAGCATCCAGCGCCAGCTCGCCAACGGCCTTATGGCCGAGGTCGGCTACGTTGGCAGCTCCTCACACAAGCTTCTTACATGGGTTGACCAAAACCCCTTCATTCTGGGAACCAACACGCGCATTCTGAATCAGGAACTTCTGGCCTCGAATCCCGGCGCCGATCCCAATACTTTCGGTTATGCGCCAACCTTTGATGGCCTCAACCACGCCAATTACAACGGCTTGCTCACCAGCCTGACGAAGAGAGCCCAGGACGTACGCTACCTCGGAAATGTGTTCTTTACCGCCTCCTACACCTGGTCCCACAACCTGGATAACGGAACCGGATTCAATTCGAGGGTTTCATCCATTCCTTTCTACAATCACAACCAGTTCTACGGGAACTCGGATTTTGATCTGCGTCAGAGGCTTGCCTTCAGCGGAGGTTGGGAGCTGCCGTTCGCCAAGACCTGGGCAACCGGCCCGAAACGCCTGACCAATGGCTGGAGCTTATATCCCATTTACTTCATCCAATCGGGAATTCCGCTGGACTTTCTTGCCGGTACGCATCAGCGTTCCACCGATCCGGGCCCCTCGGGGGCTGGAGATGGAGAGATCGTAAGAGCCGATCAGATGGTCGGTTCCGTGCAAACGCTGAATCCGCGTACGGTACAGACGTGTAACGGAGCTCCCTGTAACTTCTGGTTCGATCCCAGCGACTTCCAGCAGGATGCCTGTATCGGCCCAGGCACATGTCCGCTGGGATTCTACGGGACCTACCGTCGCAATTCACTCCATGGCCCGCGTCACTCCAATTTCGATCTGGCGCTGGAAAAATCAACCGACCTGGTCGGCGAGCGGACGAAACTCGTCTTCCGTGCCGAAGCTTTCAATATCTTCAATCATGCGGAGTTTCGGCCGCCGGCGGATACCTTGGTTACCTCTGGAACTTTCGGCCAAATCAGCGGAACCTACGCCCCGAGAATTTTGCAACTGGCGCTGAAGTTGAGCTTCTAGCCTCCGGTCGAGGGTGCACCGAGGCAGAATCTGCTTCTGAGGGAGGAAGCATGAGCAAAAAGCGGGACCAGGCGTTGGGCATGAACCGCGACATCACGCGGCGCGATTTCTTGAACGGCTGTGCTCTGACCGCTGGGGCTTCGCTCGCTCCGGCGAACCCCGAATGGTTGAGGCTGATGCTTGCGGCCGAAACTGCTCCCGAACGAGATCCGAACTACTACCCTCCCGCGAAAACCGGC
>CAYOUY010000352.1:0-10841 GCA_964407245.1 uncultured Acidobacteriaceae bacterium | reverse complement strand
CACTTTACCACTGGAGTTTTCCGAGGAAAATACCTATAAAGTACAAGGTGTCAGTATGAGGACTCTATGAAGCGCCTTTTGTGGTTCCTGATGTTCTGCCTGGTTGTCAGTTCTCTCGCCTGGTCAAGCCCGGCTCGGTCCAGCCTGGGCCAGCCTAACCAACCGAGGCTCACTCGGGTAAGGGCGAACCACCATCACGCCCAGCATCATCACGCGCACAGGGCGAGGAAGCACCGCGCCCACACGCGCACCCGGCCCGGGGCTTAGCCTCTCGGGCGACCCGAGACGAGTCCTGTACTCGACACTCCCAGCTTGTGCAGCCGGTCGCGCGCCTGCAGGGCTTCCGGAGAATGCGGGTACCGCTGCAGCAGTTTCCGCAATTCTGTGACTCCGTCGTCCTGTTTGCCCAGCTCGATGAGGGCAAAGCCTTTTTTCAACTGCGCTGAAGCCGCCTTGTTCCCGCTGGGAAAATTCTGCAGCACCTGGTCATAGCTCGCTGCAGCCTGCTGGTAGTTTCCCTGCCGGTACTGAATCTCCCCCAGGTAGAAGTAGGAATTCCCGGCAAGATCAGTGTTGGGATAGAACTTGGTGTAGTCAGAGAATTCCTGCATCGCCAGATCGTTCTTGGCTCCGTTGTAGTCGCGAAGGGCATTGTTATACAGGACGTCGGGAGGGGGCGCCTGCGCCAAGGCCTGTTGTTTCGCCTGCTCGGTAGCCTGCTGCGCGGCGATGCTCTGCTGCGCCGACTGCATGTCCTGTAACTGCTTGGTCACATTGGCCAGGCGTACCTTGATCTCATCCATGGTGTCGTTCAACGCCTGAATCTGGCCTGAAAGCTGGTCAATCTTCCCGCCCGCGTCGCCCTGCTGTTTGGTCAGCGTTTGCTGCAAGGTGGTCAGCGCTGCAGCGACTTTGTTGACCGCATCGGTATCCTGCTCGACCAGATTTTTCATCACGCCCATGCGCTCGTCGAAGCTGCGCTGCATGGCGGTCATCGCCTCTTGCAGCTGCTGCACCTGCGTTTGCAGCTGCACCATGTCTTTGTTCACGCCCCAGGCCGGAGCGGCTCCCGCACATAGCAACGAAGACAGAACCAGGAGGATACACACGCGTTGTAATTTCATGGGCCGTTTCCTATTCCGTAACCACTTGAACGATTTAGATGCCTTCCCTTTGAAAGATTGTCCCACAGGCGGGTTAGATTTCGCAGAGAGAACGCCCGGCCGAACCGAAAGGTTCAACCGGGCAACACGAAAAGTACTAAGACATTCCGCGCACACTGGCGCGTCTCTCCTGACGTGCGGGAGGCGGGGACGCCAATGACGGTGTCCCCGCAATAACGTCACTTCTGGTAAACGAAGTGGCCGCGACGGTTCTGTTGCCAGCAAGCTTCGTTGCTTTCCATGCAGAACGGTTTTTCCTTGCCGTAGCTGATGGTCTTGATCCGGCTGGCGCTGATGCCGGCCGCGGTCAAGGCGTTTTTCACGGTGCTGGCGCGCTTGTCGCCCAGGGCCAGGTTGTACTCAGTCGAGCCGCGCTCGTCGCAGTGCCCCTCAATTGTGAAGTTGAAGTTGGCATGCTGCGTGAGAAACGCTACATCGGCCTGGACCGACGACTGCTGGTCGCCGCGAATGTCGGACTTGTCGTAGTCGAAGTAAACGTCCTTGATGTTCTGATTGAACAAGTCCTCATCGGTGATGGTCGGCGCGGGCGCTGGGGGCGGCGGAGGCGGTTGTGTCACCGTCAGCCGGGCGGTCGCATCCTGGCTTCCACCCGCGCCCTTCGCGGTCAGATGATACGTCGTCGAATCCGTCGGCGAGACGCTCTGCGATCCGTTGGGCTGAACCGCGCCAATGCCGTCGATCGTTACATCCGTGGCATTGGTGGTCTGCCAGGTCAGCGAGGCCGATTGCCCGGCCTGAATGCTGCTGGGGCTGACGGAAATCGAAGCCGTCGGCTGCGGCGGCGGGGGTGGCGGCGGGGGCGGCGGCGGAGCCTGTTTTTTCGCGCAAGCGGCCAACGTGATGACAGCGCTCAATGCGATGATGCGCAATAACCACTGTGTGCTCTTGTTCTTCACTTTATTCCTCCCTGCGGACCCATGTTCCCATGAGGTCAGACGAAGCGTTTTATTTCCAACTCCAGTTCGGTTGCGTATTGCGACCTGAAAAAGTCAGTTGCTGCACTTTGGTTCCGTCGGCCAGCATGCTCCAGATCTGCGGACTGCCGGAGCGGTTCGACTGAAAAACGATGTGCCGGTTGTCCGGCGACCAGGACGGAGAATCATTGTGCCCGCCGTCGTGCGTCAGCTGCACGAATTGCTTGCTGGCGATATCCATCAAATAAATGTCCCACGATCCGGGCTCTCCCGGGCCATATTTCCGTACCCAGGCAAATGCCAGAAACTGCCCGTTGGGCGCCCAGCTCGGCGAAACGGCATATCCCTGATCGGTCATCCGCTGCTGGTTGGTCCCATCGGCTTCCATGGTGTAGATCTGCGGCAGGCCCGTGCGGCCGCTCGTGAATGCTATCTGCGCGTTCGTCTTACGATTCCACACCGGGGAGACGTCAGGGCCTTTGGCCGTCGTCATGCGGCGAAGGTTTGCCCCCGCGGCGTCGGCGATGTAGATCTCCGGTTCCCCATTTCTTGATGACGAAAAAGCAATCTTCGTTCCATCGCCCGACCACGCCGGTGAAAAATTGTCTCCGCCCATGTGCGGAAAACTGACCAGCCGGTTCAGATCCAGGGAATACATCATGATGTCCCACCCATTCTTCGTGACGGCGCTAAAGGCAATGCGCGAACCGTCCGGCGAAATGCGCGGCGAAAGTGAAATCGAATTGAAGTGCGTGATCTGGTGCTGGTTCGAGCCATCATAGTCCATGGCCCAGATTTCTTTGTGGCCGGTGCGATCGCTGACAAAATAGATCTGGCTCTCGGCGATGCCGGAAATGCCGCCGCCTAATCGGAAGATGATTTCATCGGCGAACCGGTGCGCCATCAGCCGCGCCGTCGCGTCGTTGGCCGTGTCGCCGTATTGCTTGCCGAGCACCTCCGGCGACTGCGTGTTCTTCACATCGTAGAGCCAGCCTTGCACGATGAGTCTTCCGGCGGATACTCCAAGATTGCCGAAGGCCAGCATGGCGGCGTTGGGCGGCGGCGCATTCCAGGCCAGAAAATTGACTTCCGGGGGCTGCCCCGGCGCCTGTAGCGGATAAAAACTCTTCGACACCAGTTCCACGACCCCCGAGACATCGAGATCGTTCCACAGCGTGTCGTTGAAGGTTTTCAGGAGGGCGGCATTCTGCGGGTCCCCGGTCGAGGGCTTGAAGTCCGAGACCGCCAGCCGGACTTTTTCCACACCCAGACTGGTTCCTGTCTTGACCCAATCCTGCGCCAAAAGGGACGGGCAGAGCAGAATACTGACCACGGCCAGAGTAAGCACCAATGCAGGTGTGCGCCCTTTGCGCGCCCGCCGCGTCTGGTCTGGCCTTCCGTCTGCATCCATCCGGTTACCGGAGGAACATACTCCGAACGACAATATCGTATCACGATATGTATTTCTGAACAAGTTTCCTGCCCTTTCTGTTCTCATTTCTTGTAATCGAACCAGAACTCGACGGATACGATGCGACCCGAATACTCCGGCGGTAAGCCACCGAACGTGTCGATCCGCTGAATTGCACGCACCGCCGAAATATCCAACGACGGCACACCACTTGATTGCTCCAACCGCACGTTCATCGGGTGCCCGTCGCGCGCGATATCGAACGTGACGTAAACCCGGTTCGCCGATGTGATCCTGGGATCGACCTCATACTTGAGCCAGTTCTCCGAAACCACTCTACTGACGCCTTGCACGTACCACGCGAACCGCGTTCCAAAATCTCCGCCTGCGCCGGTCACACCGAATCCACCCTTGGCTCCGGCCGCGCTGAATGTTCCGTACGGCCCGCTCACCGGCCCGCCCTCGCCAAATGCTACCTGATTGGTCTCTTCCTCCGGGGCCGGTTGCGGTTTTTCTTTGGTAACGGTCTCCTGTTTCTTCTTGGGTTTGATTTTCGCGTTCTTGCCCTGAATTTCGATCGCCTCCGGAGCTTTCTCTTCGATCTTCGGCTGCGATTGCGTCAGCCCCTTCGACTCGTTCGCCAGAACATTCTGGGTTTGCGTGGGATTCGCCGGCAGCGGAATGGTGGTTACCAGAGTTGCCCCGATTGCTTCTCCGCCTCCGCCCGCGCCCCAGGTCTGGCCGCTCGTGCCGTAGAAAACCGCGGAGTAAATCAGCAGCAGCGACGTGATTCCTACGTGCAGACCCGCGGACCACGCCAGCGCACGTCCCCAGCGGTCGTGTTCGAAATAAATGTCAGCGTTTGCCGCCACTTTGCTCCAGAGGCTGGGTCACGATACTCACATTGGAAATCCCAGCTTGCTTCACAGCGTCCATCACGGTCGCAAATGCACCGAAGGGTACGTTCTCATCCGCGCGCACGAAGATGAACTGGTTGCGCGGGTCACGAATTCTTTGCCGCAACTTCGTCCCGATCTCATTGATATTGATGGCGTCGTTGCCCAAAAAGACACGCTGATCTTTATTGATGGTGATGACCAGGCGTTCCTCGGTGATCTGTCGGACGGTCCGCGTCTTAGGCACATTCACGTCAATACCCGACTGCAACACCGGTGCGGTCACCATGAAAATGATGAGCAGGACGAGCACCACATCCACGAGCGGAGTGATGTTGATATCGGCGAGGGCTGTCTGGGTGCGTCCGTTGGAGGTGGTAAAGGCCATTAACGCCTCGATTCCGCCGGAGCCTGGCCCTGGCTGTGCTCCACGGCGTTCAGAACTTCGAGCGCGAAGTCGTCGCTGCGGGCGGCGAACTCGCGAATGGAAGCCCCGATCAGGTTATAGGCGATCACGGCCGGAATCGCCGCCGCCAGGCCGGCTGCGGTGGTGATCAGCGCTTCAGAGATGCCGGGTGCAACGGCCCGCAACGTAGCCGCGCCGGCGGTGCCTAATCCGTGGAAGGCGTCGATGATGCCCCACACCGTGCCAAACAGCCCGACAAACGGCGTCACGGCCGCAGTGATCGCGAGCCAGGGCACATTGCGTTCCAGGCGTGTGATCTCTTCCGACGCCCCGATCTGCATGCCCCGCTGAATTGCCGTGAGGTTGCGCAACATGCCAGAGGATGAGGCCTGGCGTTTGACTTCTTCAAAGCCACCTTCAAACACGCCTACCAAAGGGCTGGGCCGGAATTGATCGGCCACGGCGGCAATATCCTGCAGGCGCTGCGCTTTGCGGAAGGCGCGCACAAAGCGCCCGCTCTGCGCCCGCGCGCGCCGCAGAAGGCTCCATTTGGTGAGGATGATGGCCCATGAAACCAGGCTGAATGCTAAAAGCGACAGCAGCACCAGCTTGGCGACCGCACCCGTGTTCGAAATCATGTCGACGATTTCGCCGCCGACGAACGCTGCCAGCAAGGGGAAAGATTGCATCGGGTTTTTGGAGAATGCCTGCCAGAATTATAGATGAAGCAACGCTGCGCTCTTTTGCACGTACCCGACGCACGTATCCGATGTGACAACGGATTTTTCGCGGCGGACTACCGCACCGTACTTCTTGGATCGCTGTTGGTAAAGGAAAACTGAACTGTCATCGAATCCAGATAGGGCGAATCGAGGGGCGTGAAATGAAAGCTCTTTACCTGAATTACCACATAAAAACTTTCTACTCTTACGATTCGCCGGGTGCGAATCGGCACCGGCGCGAACGGGTTCGCCTTCAGCCACCACAGATTGTTGGCCGGATCGCTCGATGGTTCCTGCGATGACATGAGAAGGTTGGCGAAAATGCTGTGATGCAGATCTTTCAGCCTCACCACCCAACCGGTGATTTTGTTGTCACCCTCCGGGATCTGCGGATGGATCGTCAGCTCGTAGCGGTCCTGTCCTCCCGAATCCTTGATGCGCTCGCGATAGGTCGGACTGGCAGGACTGAGTCTGGCCTCGAAGCTCTCTTCCGTGACCTGGGTCGGCCCCTTGCGGAAACTCTCGGCGTAGATTGTGCGCGAGGCGCTCTGCGCGTGCGAGAACGCAGCGAGCATCAGCAGGAAGAGAACGGAGAGATTGCGATTCATCGTGGCGGGACCGCCTCGAGCGCGTGGCCGCTGTCATCCGAGATAGACATCTGGCTGTCGAGCAAATTCTGCAATGAGCGGCACAGGGCACGGGAAGCACGGCTGCTGTCGCGGGCAAGTTTTGCCACTCGCGGCCAAAGCCACGGCCGGACAGCGGCAAACAGGGCAAATCGGGCCTCACGGAAGCGGCCGCCGGAATCGACAAATCGATCCGTTTCTGGAAATGTGAAGTCGCAGTCGTCAGAGATCGCCTTCAACGCGGCAAATCCTATTCCTCGGGCCTCCGCCGCCCGCGCGACAGCAGCGGCCTCCATGTCCACAGCCTGGGCGCCGAAACTTTCCCGCAACCTCGACTTCTGCGCTGGACTTGCCACCGCGGTGGAAGTCACCAGCACACCCTTGCCACGATCGATATCTGTGCTGCTGCCATCACTTGCATTCACCACGCGCCGCGGCTCGACTAGATCGCCGATCTTGAGCTCGGAATTCAACGCTCCGGCGAAGCCAACAGAATAAATGACGTTGGGCGAGTAAAGAACGATCGCGGCCTCCGCCGCGCGGCGCGCCGCTTCCGCGCCGATTCCGCCGCAGACCACCACGACGTCGTCAGTCTCGAAGAAACGAAATTGCCGGCCGCAGTACTCTTTCTCGGCGACGCGCCACCGTTTCACCAGCGGCCGAACTTCGCGCTCCAGCGCAGCAATGATGGCGATCCGTGCTTTTGCGAATTCAGACATATCCATTGGCCTGAAACCACTCGACCGCGCGCCGGAGCGCAACGTCGACGGGAACAATTTTCCAGTTTAATTCGCGCTCTGCCTTATCGGAGCCGGCAAACATCTTTTTCTTGCCCATGCGCACGGTCTCCACCGTCGCCCGCGGTTCGCGTTTCAGTATGCCCCCGGTGATAGCTTCATCCACCAAGGCGGCCGCAAAGGCGAACACATAAGGCAGTTTCACTTTCGGCGAAGGCAAGCCGGTAATCCGGCTCAGCTTGTCGAGAATCTGCTTCAGCATCAGATTCTCCCCTCCCAGAATATACCGCTCGCCCGACCGCCCTTTTTCCAGTGCGGCCACGTGCCCACGCGCGCATTCCCTCACATCGACCAGATTGAGCCCGGTTTCGACGTAAGCCGGAAACTTGCGCTTCAGAAAATCCAACACGATGCGCCCGGTCGGCGTTGGCTTGACGTCCTGCTCTCCGACGGGAGTCGTCGGATTCACCGTGACCACGTGCATGCCGCTGCGCCCGGCCTCCATCGCGATCTGTTCGGCCATGAACTTCGAGCGCTTGTAGTGACCGATCATGTCGGGCAGAGACACCGGAGAGTCTTCATCTGCCGGATCGCCCTTCGCCGTGAAACCGATAGTCGCCACGCTGGACGTGTAGACGATACGCTGCACGCCGTTCTTGCGGGCAGCAGCGAGAATCGCGCGGGTGCCCTCGACGTTCGAGCGGTACATCTCGTTTGGATCGCGCACCCAGAGCCGGTAGTCGGCGGCTACGTGAAACACCGTGTCGCAGCCAGACATCGCTTTTTCCAGAGAGGCTGCGTCGCGCAGATCGCCGGTCGCGGTCTCGGCGTTGAGGCCTTCAAGATTCTTGCGACTGCTGATAGGCCGCACCAGCAGGCGCAAATCGGCGCCCTGATCGGCCAGAACACGAGCAACGTGCGAGCCGAGAAATCCGGTAGCACCTGTGACGAACACTTTCATTCGACAATCAGCATTCAGCACTCAGCATTTAGCACTCAGGGGGGAATGTCAATCGGCAGCGCAGTGCCACCTGTGCCGCGCCACGCTCCACCGAACTAAATGTTTGACATATCAAACTATCCGTTTCATCCTTCTTGCTATGTTTGACGCGAAGATCAGGCGGCTGCTTGATGCTTATCCCGCTATCTATCTGGCCTGCCATCGACGCCATGTTCGCGACGATGAAACCGGGGCTATCGTCACGGCGCATCAGGCCAGCGTTTTGGACCACCTGGACCTTCACAAACCGACTACGCTGTCGCGTCTGGCGGAGCATCTCGGAGTCGGACGATCGGCTATGAGTATTCAGGTTAACAAACTCGTGCGCAAAGGCTATGTGCGGCGAAGGCCGGTCCCGGGAGACGCCCGCAAGACGGGCCTCATCCTGACTGCGGCCGGCAACAAGATTACGAAACAAAATACCGTTCTCGATCCCGATCGGGTCAAGGTGATGTTCAGGTTAATGCCCGAGTCGGAGCTCGAACGGGCCCTACAGGGCATCGAGCGGCTGGCACGGTGCGCCGCGATCCTGACCAGGCGCAACGCAAGGAGCAAAGCCAGGTGAAAATCCTTTTCATCGGAATCAGCGTGCTGGCCGGCTTGATCTTCCTTCTGGTTGCGGTGGGCATGGCACTCCCAAAGGCGCATACATCTTCCCGGAGTGCCCTCTTCAAGTCCACGCCCGAGCGTTTGTTCGCGCTGATCGACGGGCCTCAAACATGGCGCAGCAACGTCAGGAAATATGAACTCGTCGCCGTGCCCAATGGTAGCCGACGGTGGCGCGAAACTGACAGTCACGGACAGACAGTTACTTACGAAGCCGTCGAGCGCCTGCCACCGAACCTGCTGAAAACCCAGATCGTCACTCCGGATCTTCCCTATTCCGGGACCTGGACTTTAAGTCTTGCACCCGAAGGTGGGTCCACCATGCTCCGCATCACGGAGCAGGGCGAGGTGTATAACCCAGTGTTTCGATTCGTTTCTCGATTCGTAATTGGGCAGAATCGCACAATCGAGACCTACCTCCGTGATCTGGGAACCGCAACGGGGCAAGAAATCAAAATACGAGAGTAGAAAAGCCGAACGACGAATCACTAGTCCCTAGTTCTGCTTCTCCATCATTTTCTGATACGTCGTCAGCGCCAGCAGTGGAACGATCAACCGCGAGAACTGCGCCCCTTAGGCCCGCGAGGCGCGCTCTGCAAGGTTCGGTCCGCGAGGCCTCCATTCCGCCGCACGGCACGCGCCGTACCTAGGATGCCGCGCAACGCTTCGTTGACCGCATTTTCGGTGGGGAACGCATCCGCCACGTCTGGTTCGAGCAGGACGACGTTCGTTCCCTTGCGGTATTGCGCGTAATATTTTCCGCGCACGCCACCCTTCATCGAGGCAAAGTCATAGTCCGGCCGTATGTCGCCGTTACTTCGATGCTCAATGTTCCTCTTCATAGAATCTTCTTTCGCGTGGAGTTGCAGGCCTTGCGCTGATGATGCGGATTGCCTCCTTGCGTTCCGTGTGCGCTACCACAAGCAGTCGGTGTCTCAAAGATGTGCCAATCGTTAGGAATCGCAGCTCCGACACCGAATGTTCACCGTCGGGAAATGTAATCGCGAGCGGATCGCCAAATACCGTCGTCGCCTCACGAAAACCGACAGCGTGCTTGCGGTGGTTGGCTGAGTCCTTGCGCGGATCCCATTTGAACTCCATCCGCGCTAAGTATAAATGCCGAGTCCAGCGCCGGGCGATAGAACTACGCCCCGTGCTTCTCCATCACCTTCTGATACGTGGTCAGAGCGAGCAGCGGGAAATAGTCGCGGTAGAGGTGATACATCAGATAAAACACGCGTGGGAAGCCGGTGCCGGTGAAGTAGGGCTCGTCCCACGAGCCATCTTTTCGCTGCGTGCGCAGCAGGTAAGCGACGCCGCGCGCCACTGAATCGCTCCGCGTGTCGCCAGCGGCGAGCAGGCCCAGAATTCCCCATGCGGTCTGCGACGGAGTGCTCTCACCTTGGCCGCGCAGGCTGGGATTATCATACGATCCGACGGTTTCGCCCCAGCCGCCGTCCGGGTTCTGCACCATGCGCAGCCACTCCGCGCCCTGCTGGATGCAAGGTTCGTGCAGGTCCATGCCGATGGCTTCCAGCCCACGCAACACGAGCGCCGTGCCGTAGATGTAATTCACGCCCCAGCGGCCAAACCAGCTGCCGTCCGGCTCCTGCTCATTCTTGATGAACTTGATCGCGCGCTTCACCGCCGGGTGATTCTGGTCGTAGCCGTATGTGGCCAGCATTTCGAGAATGCGGCCGGTGATGTCGACCGTGGCCGGGTCGAGCATGGCGTTGTGATCGGCGAAGGGGATGTACTGAAAAATCATGCGGTCGTTGTCTTTGTCGAACGATGCCCAGCCGCCGTTCTTGCACTGCATGGAGAAGATCCAGTCGATCGCGCGTTGCACAGACTCGCGCTGATAGCGCCCGTTGGGATGCTCCACGCGGCTGAGCGCAAGGCAGACCATGGCGCTGTCATCCACGTCAGGATAGAACTCGTTGTTGTACTCGAAGTACCAGCCGGCGGACTGGCCGCCGGGGTTCTTCACTTTACAGTCACCGGGATTGCGAACTTGCTTCTGCAGAATCCAATCGGCGCACCTCACCAGGCGAGGATCGGTAGCCGGAATTCCGGCTTCACCCAGGGCAAACAGCGCATAGGCCGTGTCCCACACCGGCGACTTGCAAGGCTGCATGCGGAACGTGTCTTCTTCTTCGATCCCGAGTTTCTCAAACTCGTCGAGGGCGCGGATCAGTTGCGGATCGTCCATGGAATAGCCCAGGCAGCGCAGGGCAATGATGGCGTTCAGCATGGCAGGGTAGATGGCGCCCAGCCCGTCACTCATTTCAAAGCGCTCCAGCATCCATCTTTCGGCTTGCTTCAACGCCAGAGAACGC
>CAYOUY010000351.1:0-8190 GCA_964407245.1 uncultured Acidobacteriaceae bacterium | reverse complement strand
GCTGAGCGTGTGCCGAAAGCCGACAAGCTGCTGCGCCTTGAAATTGATATCGGCACCGAGGTGCGGCAGGTCGTGGCTGGCATCGCCGATGCCTACGCGCCCGAGCCGCTGATCGGCCGCAAAGTGGTGATCGTGGCGAATTTGGCGCCACGCAAACTCCGGGGCCTGGAGTCGAACGGCATGATCGTTGCGGCATCGCTCGAAGGCGGCACGCCAGTGCTGGCGAGCTTTCTGGAGGATGTGCCGGTGGGAGCACGGCTCAAGTAAGACGTCGTTGGTCGCTAGTCGTTGGTCGTTGGCAAAAAAACTTTCGCTAATGACCAATGACCAATGACCAACGACGAACAACCAGATTTGCCATGTTCGTCGATTCTCACGCCCATCTTGATGGCAAACCGTTCGCGAGCGATCGCGAGCAAGTGATCGCCCGCGCCCGCGAGGCCGGAGTCGGCACCATCGTCGCGATCGGCAATGGCGATGGCCCGCCGAAGTTCGACGCCGGGATTCACCTCGCGGAGCAGTATCCGTTCGTGTTCGCCACGATCGGGATTCATCCCCATGAAGCCCGTCTCGCCGACGAAGCCTCCTATCACGAGATGGAGCGACTGGCGCGCCATCCCAAAGTGATCGCTTGGGGCGAGATCGGCCTCGACTACTATTACGACCACTCGCCGCGCGAGACGCAGAAAGAAGTTTTCATTCGCCAGATGGAGCTGGCCGGCGCTGCGAAGCTGCCCATCGTCATTCACTGCCGTCCCTCCGACGGCAGCGACGATGCCTGGGATGACTGTCTCGGCCTGATTAAAGACCACTGGGCGCCAAAGAACCTCGGCGGCATCCTGCATTGTTTTACCGGCAATTGGGCCCAGGCCAGCCGCGCCCTCGACATGGGCTTCATGATTTCTTTCGCCGGCAACGTGACCTATCCCAAAGCACAGCAGATTCGCGACGCGGCCATGGAAGTTCCGCTCGAACGCATGCTGATCGAGACCGATTGTCCTTACCTTGCCCCGGCGCCGCATCGCGGCAAGCGCAACGAACCGGCCTTCGTCCAAGAGACTGCCCGCAGATTGGGCGAGTTGCGCGGGTTATCGATGGAAGAGATCGGCGAGCGCACCTCCCGCAATTTCTACAATTTTTTCAAAATTGCTGAAACGGTTGAAAGCAAAGTTTCCCCGCGCTGACGGACCGTTTCTGTTAATCTCCTGTTAAGATTCCATTGTTTCAGAAAGATTAGAAATGTATGCCCGATAACAGTTTCGATGTCGTCAGCAAGATCGATCTGCAGGAGGTCTCCAACGCTATTCAGCAGGCGCTCAAGGAGATTCACACCCGCTTCGATCTGAAAGACTCGAAGTCGAACATCGAACTGGAGAAGGACGCCATCGTTTTGCATTCCGCCGACGAGTACAAGCTGAAAGCGGTCAACGACGTTCTGCAGCAGAAACTAGTGAAGCGCGGAGTTCCGCTCAAAGGCCTGACTTATGGTGCGGTCGAACCTGCCGCCGGCGGGACTGCTAAGCGTCGCATCACCATGCAGCAGGGCATTCCGATTGAGAAAGCTAGAGAGATTGTGAAGACGGTCAAAGACTCGAAGAAGAAAGCACAGGCTTCCATTCAGGGAGATCTGGTGCGCGTGAGCGGCAAGGATCGCGACACGTTACAGGAAATCATTGCGCTCCTACGCTCAAAAGATTTTGGCATTGACATGCAGTTCACGAACTACCGAACGAACTAAAACGACCTCAGACGTCAGGCCTCAGACTTCGGCAAGTCTCGAGCGGTCTGAGGGCTGAGGTCCGAGGCCCGAGGTCTGATTCTTGAGCGCGCCCGCCACCATTAACGGAAAAGAAATCTTCGATCTGCTGCGGGACGACCTCGTCGCACTGGAGAGCGAATTCGGCGAGGACACGGTCTCTCCCGTTCAAGCCATCACCGAGATCGGCGAATACCTGAGGAATGGCGGAGGCAAGAGAATCCGCCCGGCACTGCTGTTTCTCTCCGCAAAATTGTTTGGCTACCAGGGACGTGGCGCAGTGCGGCTGGGCGCAGTGGTCGAGATCATCCACACCGCGACGCTGGTGCACGACGACATCATCGACGAGGCACGCACCCGCCGCGGACGTCCCGCGGCCAACACACAATGGGGCAACTCGAAGTGCGTGCTGGCGGGCGACTGGCTCTACATGCAGGCGTTCAAGATTGCGGTGCAGGAGCGCAACTTCCGCATTCTCGACACGCTGATCGAGCTTACGCAGCAAATGGTCGAGGGCGAATTGCTGCAGATGGAGAAACTGGGCAAGCTGATCACGCAGGATGAATATTTCGACCTCATCTATCGCAAGACGGCCTGCCTTTTCTCAGTGTGCATGCGTCTGGGAGCGATTCTGGCCGGCGCCAGCGCAGAGCAGGAAGCCGCGCTCGCCAAGTACGGACACGACCTTGGCATGGCTTTTCAAATCGTCGACGATGTGCTCGATCTGACCGCGTCCGAAGACGTGCTGGGCAAGCCCGTGGCCAGCGACCTGCGGGAGGGGAAGGCCACTATGGCGGTGATCCATGCGCTGGAGCGGTGCACCGCGCAAGAGCAGGCCAAGATTGAGGCCGTTCTGCGTGATCGCGCCTTCAACGGCACGACCCATGCGGACATTCTCGATATTCTCCGGCGCTACGGATCGCTCGAAGCCGCAAGCGCGCGGGCTGCGGACTATGCCGAATCTGCACGCCAGTCCATTTGCCCCTTCCCCGATTCGGAGATCAAGCGCGCGCTCCTATGGGCCCCGGAATTTGTGGTGGCCAGAGAGAAGTAGCCGTTGCAGCCTGATCGCTGCGAATCCTCTGCAACAAAATCCGGCCAACCGGCTGCCGCTAGAGTCTATTTTCCACCTGTGAGCCGAAGCACAGAAACAGTCTCGGAGATCGATTGATCGGGGTCACCGCGCTCTGTGACCTGTGCCACAGACTTTCTTCCCCAGCCTTCCGAGAATACGCGCAGTTGCTGGGACTATCTACCAGGGCGGAAGGCTAACGAGACGCACTGGCATGCGACGGGGCGTGTCATACACAAACCCCGAAAATCTCACCCCGGCACCTGAGAAAGGCAGGTCGCCGAGGAAGCTATTCGCGGTGGATGGGCTCGTCAACGAAAGACGGCGGCTTCAGTCGAAGCTTTAGACGAAAGGCGCCCTGGTTCTTCGACGCGCCGGCCCCAACTGGGCCGGAGAGACTTCGAGTGTACGCCGCCGTCTTGCTCACCTTGGACGGGGATGGTCCTCCTGAGAGACGCACTCTCCGTACAATAAAGCCGGGCACAGTCCTTCGGACGCGCCCGGCTTTGTTTATATTGAAGCTTTTCCGCGTCCGTAAGAATCAAATTCGTGCACTACAAGCGCTGGGGCACTCAAAATCTCCTCATCTATGACGGACTTGCTCTTGTTGATGGCCCGCCACGGCTATGCGCTCACGTTCTGCACTCTCCTGGCCGAAGCAGTGGGATTTCCCGTGCCCGCCGCCATTGCGCTCGTAGTCGCAGGATCGGCCAGCGCTGCTCACGTTTTATCAGCCCCCGCGGTAATCCTGGTCGCCACGCTGGCCCTTCTGCTCGGCGATGGTGCCATGTTCTGGTTCGGCCGCTACACCGGGTGGGCCCTGCTAGGCTTCCTTTGCCGTCTTTCCATGAATCCGGAGAGCTGCATCCTGCGTTCTGCCGAGTCTTTCTACAAACGCGGGAAAATAACCCTCGTGATTGCGAAGTTCATTCCGGGCGTCAATAGTATGGCCGCGCCGCTGGCCGGCAGCATGAAAATGCGGTTCGGCCAATTCCTCAGTCTGGACTTCGCGGGCGCCTTGCTGTATTCGACGTCATACCTTCTCGTGGGATATCTGTCGCGTGATTTCCTCACCGCGACGCTGCGTGGCTTCCACGCCGCCGGCCGCGCCATGGAAGTGATCGTCATCGTTGCGCTTGCTGTGTATGTGGCGTATCGCTTTGTTCAGGTGGCGAAGTATCGGAAATACGACGTTGTGCCGCGCGTACAGGTTGAGGAATTAAGCGCGCGCCTGGCCGCGGGAGAGGCGGTTCACATCCAGATTGCGGATGTGCGCAGCCACGGTTATTACGACAGGGGCGCCGAGCGCATTCAAGGCTCCATTCGCATCGAGCCGAATAATCTGGAGGAGGAAATCAAGAGCCTTCCCAGGGACAAGGACATTTATCTCTACTGTACTTGAGCGCGCGAAGCGACCAGCGCCCGGGTGGCGCATCTGCTGCGCGAAAAAGGGTTCAACACGTTTGTGATCGTTGGCGGGCTCACCGCGTGGCGCAAGGCCGGCCAACCGCTCGAGTCTGTGCCCAAGGACGATCTGGTGAAGCTTCCGACATTTTCCTAGAGTCGCCCGACCAGCTGTTCAGCTCGACGTGCCATCCTCGATTCTGCCTGCCTTATCTCGTCTTCGAACCTGCTAACCTTTATTTCTTCCTTGATTTCGTGGTGGCGTTGCGGACCAGCGACGATTTTTCAGCTTAGGAGCACACGACCATGTCCTATCGCTTTCCGTTCCTTACCATCGCAGCCCTTTCTTTCATCAGCGTCATGACTCCGACCGCCTTCAAAGCGCAAGACACTCCCCCTGCGCCGGCTGCAGTCGCCACGGGGGCGTCCGTTGCCGCCAAGCGCCCAACAATTGGGTTGGCGCTGAGTGGTGGTGGAGCGCTGGGACTGGCGGAAATTGGCGTGATCCAATGGATGGAGGAGCATCACATTCCGGTGGATCGCATCGCCGGAACCAGCATGGGGGCGATCATCGCGTCGATGTACGCCAGTGGCATGTCGCCGACGGAGATTCAGGACTTTGCGCTGAAGATCGACTGGGATGAGGCTTTTCTTCCCGAGCCGACCTATGCCCAACTTTCCTATCGCCGCAAACAGGACCGGCGTGAATTTCTCATCGAGGCCCCGTTGGGTCTGAAACACGGTCTGAATGGCCCCAATGGCTTCAATCCGGGTCACGGCGTGGGGCTTTTGCTTGATCAAATCGCGTTTCCTGAGTCCGGCATCGCCAGCTTCGATGACCTGCCGATTCCGTTCCGCTGCGTCGCGACGGACATGATCAGTGGCGAAGGCGTCGTGCTCAGTTCCGGTTCGCTGGCGCAGTCCGTGCGCGCTTCCATGGCGATCCCGGGCGTATTTACGCCAGTGGAAATGGGCGGCCGTATTCTTGCCGACGGCGGCATGGTGCAGAACATTCCCGTCGAGACCGTGCACGCCATGAATGCCGACGCCGTGATCGCGGTCGAATTGCGCACACCGGCCGGGGACCCCGCTCAACTGGAAACGATCACCGGCATGCTCTCGCGAGCCGTCGACGTGATGATCACGCAGAATGAACGCCGCTCTTTGGCGCTCGCTCAGGCCAAAGTAACCGTAGATATGCGAGGGTTCTCGATCAACGACTATTCCCGCACCAGCGAACTCATTCAGCTCGGCTACAACACCGCCGCAGGGGAATCTTCCGTGCTGCTGCCCTATGCCATTCAGGATCCCGAAGAGTGGCATCAGTACCTCGTGGCTCGCGCAGCTCGCAAGCATCCGGCACCGAAACAAGTGGCCGCCATCGAAGTGACCGGGGCCGATCCTGGTACCGATCGCAGAATCGAACATCACCTGAGCAAAAAGGATGTGAACACTCCACTTAGTCTTCCACGGCTTGATCAGCAGTTGACCCAGATCGCCGGCGAAGGGCAATTTGACCGGCTGGGCTATGAGGGATTTACGCAGAATGGAGTTCCGGCCCTCCGCGTAACTGCGCACGAGAAATCTTACGGGCCGCCGTTTGTGGATCTAGCTGTCAACGTCGACGGCTCGGGAGTGGCGGCGTTCGATTTCTCGGCAGGTGCGCGCATCACATTCATGGACTTCGCCGACCGCGGTGGCGAATGGCGAAGCGATCTCTTGTTCGGCTCCAGCAATCTGGCGGCAACGGAGTTCTACCAGCCAATCGCCGGTTCCCGGTTCTTCGTGGCGCCCTACGCCTTTGCTTCGAAGCTCGCGCGCAACTCGTTCAACGGTCAAACGCGCGTCGCTATCTTTGGCGACGAGCGCGCCGGCGGCGGATTTGACCTGGGCTACAATTCCGGACGCCGCAGTGAGTTCCGCGTCGGCTACGAAATCTTCGACGGCAAACTGGATCCTCTGGTGGGCAGTGCCGGCCTGCCGATTGTCAGTGGCAGCACTGGAGAACTCCGCGCGCGTTTCGTTTGGGATGGGCAAGACAGTCCTTCGGTTCCAAGCGACGGCACCCGCTTCTTCGCCCAGCTCTCGCGCGTTCTGCAGAGCCCGGACCTGGCTCATCCCATCGGGCAACTGGATGTCAGCACATCCACTTTCTTCCCAGTCGGTTCCGCGACATCGCTGTTTCTTCTCACCGCGGGTGGAACTACATTTCGTGGCGCGGCCGGACCATTCCAGATTTTTGCCCTGGGCGGACCGTTTCGCCTTGGCGCCTATCTTCCGCAAGAGTTCTTAGGCAATCACTACGCCTATTCTGCGCTGGGCTTTCGCCGCGAACTTTATCGCCTGCCGCAACTCATCGGCAACCGGATCTACTGGGGCGGGTGGTATGAAGCGGGCACTGCCTTTGGCACGAGCGCGCAGAACGTTGGCCCGGTGGTTGTGCGCGGCACGTTCAACCTCGGCGTGATCGCGGACACCATTGTCGGCCCCATCACTCTGGCGGGCAGCGTCAGCCCGACGGGTGAGAGCCGCGTGAACTTCTCAATCGGACGTGTGTTTTAGCGTTTCATTTCGGACGGCTAGCAGCCGGTTTCCGTTCAGCCGTCCGCATTGGTATACTGCGCCCTCTGCCGTCATCACCTTTTCGGGGGAAATTTTCCTTGGTGCGTCCGACTGCTGTCCACCGTCTTCTGCTCTCGTTCTTTGCAATCGCCGCAATTTTCTTTGGCAAAGCCTCCACGCTAGCGCAGGAAGCGCCGCAGCCCGAGCCCAAGCCGCTGTTCAAGCTTCACGAGGTCATGATTCCCGTCCGCGACGGAGTGCACCTGCAGACCGTGATCATCACGCCGCTGGAACAGAAAGAGCCGCTACCCATCCTGTTTCGCCGCACGCCTTACGGCGTTCCCGAAAAGCCGCCCGAGCAAATGCCCGCCTCGACCAAGGAGCTGGCGCAGGATGGCTATATCTTCGTCATCCAGAATCTGCGCGGGCGATTCAAGTCCGAGGGCGTATTCAACCTTTCCTTCTGGGTTGACCTGAATGATCCTAAAGCCACCAACGAGACCACCGATGCCTACGACTCGATTGACTGGCTGGTGAGGAGTGTTCCCAACAACAACGGGAAGGTGGGAATGTTCGGAGTTTCCTACGATGGCCTGACCACTGCAATGACGCTGCTTCACCCGCATCCCGCGCTGAAGGCGATCAGCGAGCAGGCCGCGCCGGTGGATTGGTGGATGAACGACGACATGCACCACTATGGCGCCCTGCGCGAGAGCTACGACATGGAATACGCCGTCGCAGAGCAGGCCGACAAGAATAAGAACACCAACTTCGATTTCGAAACTTACGATACTTACCAGTGGTATCTAGACCTGGGTCCGCTCTCGAACATCAACGCGAAATATCTCCATGGCTCGATTCCATTCTGGAATTCGACCATGGACCATCCCGATTACGACGATTTCTGGAAGAAGGAGGCCTGGGTCAACCAGCTCCATGCCTCGACTGTGCCCAATCTCAATGTGGCTGGATTTTGGGATCAGGAAGATCCCTGGGGTCCATGGCAGATTTTTCGTCATGCGGAAGAAAACGACCCCGAACATACGAATTTCATCGTGGCCGGCCCCTGGTATCACGGCGAGTGGCAGGCTCCCAAGGGAGACAGCATCGGCATCATTCCGTTCGGACACGAAACCTCCCGCGAATTCCGCGAGAATATCGAGGCGCCGTTCTTCCGCTACTACTTGCACGGCAAAGGTGAGAAGCCGGCGTGGCAGGCCAGCACGTTCCAGAGCGGATCGAACATGTGGCGCACCTACGCTGTCTGGCCTCCCAAGGAAGTCAAGCTCACCAAGCTTTACTTGCACGCAGACGGCACACTCTCGTTTAATGTGCCCGATGCGCGCGGCGCGAAATCCTACCGCGAGTACGTTTCCGATCCGGCGAATCCGGTGCC
>CAYOUY010000350.1:0-7971 GCA_964407245.1 uncultured Acidobacteriaceae bacterium | reverse complement strand
ATCCAATTCCTTGCTTGACGCCATCGAATTTTCCGATGGCCCCCGCGATAAGCCGCGATCAAACACCGCTATGACACCGCCGACACGGCGGCAGTCTGGCCAGCCGTCCGTCGCAACGGTTCAGCCAGGGCCTGCATGACCTGGGCGAATCCGGCGAAGTCGAGCGACTGAGGACCATCCGAAAGCGCCCGTTCCGGGCAGGGATGCACTTCAATGATGAGTCCGTCGGCGCCTACGGCGACCGCCGCGCGCGAGACGGCCGCGATCAGGCTCTGTTTGCCGGTTCCGTGGGAGGGGTCGGCGATGACTGGCAGGTGCGAAAGGTCCCGCGCTAGAGCGATCGCCGCCAGGTCCATGGTGTTGCGCGTTTCGGTCTCAAATGTCTTGATGCCGCGCTCGCAGAGAACAACCTGATGGTTGCCTCCGGAAAGCAGATATTCCGCCGCCAGCAGCCATTCCTTGACCGTGGCGGAGGGACCGCGCTTCAGCAGCACCGGCTTGTTCACCGCAGCCAGACGGCGGAGAAGTGCGAAGTTCTGCATGTTCCGCGCCCCGATCTGCAGCATGTCGACGTGCTCGCAGATGATGTCGATGTCCTCGGTGCTCATCACTTCGGTGACGACGGGAAGACCGGTGACATCGTGTGCTTCGCTCAAAATCTTGAGCGCTTCGAGGCCGAGTCCCTGGAAGTCGTACGGCGAGGTACGGGGTTTGTAGGCGCCGCCGCGCAACATGGCAGCCCCGGCGCGCTTGACGGCGTGAGCCGTGTCGAGCAACTGCTCCCGCGACTCGACTGAGCAGGGCCCGGCAATGACGACCACCCCGGGTCCGCCAATTTCGACGCCATTGATCCTGACGATCGATCGCTCCGGCTTTACCTGGCGGCTGACCAGCTTGAACGGCTGAGCGATGGGAACGACGTTGTCCACGCCCGGAGCCACCTGCAGGGCTTCGATCTCGTGGCGGCGGCCACTGCCGACAGCGGCGACAATAGTGCGCTCGGTGCCGCGCGTAACATGCGGCTGGTATCCCGCTTCGCGGATGCGTTCGATAACGTGATTGATTTCCTGCTCGGTGGCCTTTTCAGACATATTGACAATCATGGGACTGGTTCTCCTTGGTTCCTCAAGAATGCGGGTTCCTCAAGAAATGTTCTTCCGGAAGCTTGCTCATCCCTTAGAAACAAAAACCGCGATCCTTGGATCGCGGCCTGCGACTGAAGCTTGTTTTCGGGTGTTTCTTAGGAACTCATCCTCACCCCAAGCTGGCCGCGGCCGCTCGCGCTGCAAACCAGCGGTAAGCGGTAAACGCCGCGTTTGGGGTAAATCGTGTCATCAACGGCTGCCTTTCAATGCCAAATTGACTGCAATGGCTACTGACGAAGTGGTCTGGAGCTGCTGGAATTCAACCGCGTTACTGCAGGCTGCTGGCTACCGTCGAAAAAGCGGTGTTGGCGTTCGATCCGATCAATCGGACCGTGCCCACGACCAGAACCAGAATCACCGCCAGCATCACAGCATACTCGGCTATGTCTTGTCCCGCATCTTCCGACCAAAGCCTGCGCATGAGTTTGGACATTGCTTTCCTCCGGGCGTATTCAGTTCCTCGAGAGGGAAGGACTGAACTGGTGAACCCATGATGCACGCGTTCTACGGGGTTGTCAAATGACCTTTGCATAGTTTGCGGGAAAAGTAATCACGGGCGCGGAATGGCCGCCGGAGGCTGAGTCCGCGCGGTATCCGCCCCAGCGACCGATGACGGGAGGAGGTCCAGTGCCGACCGCTGGGCGTATTGCAGAACCCGATTCGGAAGAAGGCCCAAATAGAGCGTGGCAACGAGACTGAGTGCCAGTGCCAAACCCAACCCGAACGGGACCGGGGCGACCGGGACTTCCCGGCGTGCCTCCCGCATGTACATCACGACGATGATGCGCAGGTAATAGTAAGCGCCGATGGCGCTGTTGGCGACGCCAATCAAAGTCAGCCAGATCAGGTTGCTTTTCAGCGCCGCGCTGAATACGTAGAACTTTGCGAAGAACCCGCCGGTCATGGGGATGCCGATCAGCGAAAGCAGAAAGATGGTGAGAGTGGCGGCCAGCAACGGCGATGAACGTCCCAGGCCTTCGTAGTCTTCGAGCGTCACATACCGCTCGTCTGCGTTGGCGAAATGGCTGACGACGGCAAAAGCCCCCGCGTTCATGGCGGCGTAGGCAGCCGAGTAGAACATGGCTGCCGAGATTCCATTCGCCGAATTGTCGGCCGTCATGGCAAAGGCGACGAGGAGATAGCCGGCGTGCGCGATCGACGAATAAGCCAGCAAACGCTTCACGTTGGTCTGGACTAGCGCGCCCAGGTTGCCGATCGTCATGGAGAGTGCCGCCGCGATCCAGACAAACCAGAAGCGTCCCGGTGCATTGATCGAAAATACAACGCGCAACAGGACGGCGAATGCCGCGGCCTTGGGCGCGGTGGACATGAAGCCCACGACTGGCGCGGGCGCGCCTTCGTACACGTCAGGGGTCCAGATGTGAAAAGGCGCGGCGGCGACCTTGAAGCCCAAGCCAACGAACATCAGGGCCGTGGCTACGTAGACCAGCACAGGGATCGGTCCCGCCTGCAAGGCGTGGCTGATGTTGTCAATGTTCGTCGAGCCGGTAGCGCCGAACATCAGTGCCACTCCGTACAGGAAAAAAGCTGTGGCGAAAGAACCGAGCAAAAAATATTTCAGTGACGATTCGCTGCTCGAGGCAGAGTTGCGGCGGAATCCGGCCAGAATGTAGGTCGAGATGGACGAGATTTCGAGCGCAATGAAAATCAGCACGAGTTCCACTGCCGAAGACATCAGTCCCATGCCGACGGCACTAAAAAGGATCAGCGCGTAGTACTCGCCGGCGCGAATCTTCTGCACGGCCATGTACTCAAACGAGGTGAGAATCACGACCGCTGCGATGGCGATGACAAGGACATGGAAGAACACGGTGAAGCCGTCGACCCGCACCATGTCGGAGAAAGCCAGACCGGGTGCCTGCGCCATGTACCAGCATGAAATCAGCGCGGCAACTGCGCCCACAAATGCGATCAGACCCAACGTTTTCTGGCTTTTTTCCTCGTCGACGAGGGGATCGAGCATCATGACCGCGATGCCGAAGAGCGAAAGCACGAGTTCGGGCAGGATGCGGACGTAATCCACAGTCGGCGGAATGACCTGGGCCAGGATGTGCAGGGTCATTGGCCCACCACCTTGCTGGCCACTTGCATGAACGGAGTCAAGGCCGCTGCCACCGCGGGATCAATCGCACCCAGCCACAGGATGGGAGCCACTCCCATCACAAGGGCTGCCGCGGCGCAGGGCCATATTGCGGCCTTTTCAACGCCGATCATGTCCGCCATGGAATTGTTGATGGGATGCGTCACTTTCCCGAAGAAGACGCGCTGGTACATCCACAACAGATAGCCGGCGCTCCATATCACGCCCGTGGCTCCGAGAATCCCATAGATCGCGCGCGCCTGAAACGCACCGCTCAACACGAGAAACTCACCAACGAATCCGTTGAGCAGGGGCAGACCCACCGAGGCCAGCACGATGAACATAAAGCTTGCCGCGTACACGGGCATGGGAGTAGCAAGGCCGCCAAATTCGTTGATTTCATACGTGTGCCGGCGTTCGTGAAGAATTCCGGCCAGCATGAACAGGGCGCCCGTGGAAACTCCGTGCGCCAGCATGACGAACATCGCGCCATTCAGCCCCAGTTGCGTGAAGCTGAAGATGCCGAGCACGACGAAGCCGAGGTGGCTGACCGAAGAATAGGCGATCAGCTTCTTCAGGTTGGGTTGCACCATGGCGACCAGAGCGCCGTACACGATGCCCATCAGCGCCAGGATCATGATCCACGGCGCGTTGCTGCGCGATTGATCGGGGAACAGCCCGAGGTTGAAGCGCAACATGCCGTACGTGCCCATCTTCAGCAGAACTCCCGCCAGCAGCACCGAGCCGGCAGTCGGAGCTTCCACGTGTGCATCGGGCAACCACGTGTGCAAGGGAAACAGAGGAACTTTCACGGCGAACGCAACGAAGAAGCCGAGGAAAAGCCACTGCGCGGCAGCGGGGAAGTTGGGGACCGCTCCGCTCATAATGCGATCGCGGATGACGACAAAATCAAAACTGCCGGTGTGCGCGTACAGCCACAGAATCGCTGCCAGCATGAAGACCGAGGCGATCATGGTGTACATGAAAAACTTCACTGCTGCGTAGACCTTGCGCTCATGGCCGAAGACGCCGATCAGCAGCGCCATCGGAATCAGAGTGGCTTCCCAGAAAAAGTAGAAGAGGAAGAGATCGAGCGAGGTAAACACGCCGATCAGCGCAGTTTCGAGAATCAGCAGCAGGATGAAGAATTCTTTCACGCGGTCGTGCACGGATTTCCAGGAGATCAATACACACAGCGGCGTCAGGAACGTGGTCAGCACCACGAGCCACAGCGAGATGCCATCGATGCCCATGTGGTAGTGGATGTTGGGGGACGAAACCCAAGCCTGGTCGATCTCGTACTGGAATCCGGCTTGGGCGCGATGAAAATGGACCGGCAGGTGTACTGAAAGCACAAACGTCAGCAGCGAAATGACAAGTGAAAAAATACGAATGTCGCGATCGCGGCGAGGCAGCAGGACGAGTAGCAGTGCCCCGGCGAGCGGAGTGAACGTCACCAGCGTGAGGATCGCGGGGCTAAGGTTGTCGATGTTCATCGTCCCACCCCCAGCCATATCATGTAAGCAATGAGCGCAGCAGCGCCGGCTGCGATCCATCCCGCGTAGGAGCGCAGGTTGCCGGACTGCATGTGCCGGACTTCGTCGGAAACGTGGCGGGCTCCGTCGGCAGCGTCGTTGATCGTATCGTCGATGACTTTGCGGTCCACACCCTGCCACAAAATTCGGGTCGAACCGTCCACCAGCGGCTTCACGAAAACCGTCGCGTAAAGTTCATCCACGTAATACTTGTTGACGACCGCCTCATAGAAACCGCCCAGCGCAGCCGCGATCTTCTGCGGCAGATGCGGTTTGCTGAGATAAAGCAGCCACGCCAGCATTGCACCCAGAAGCGCCGCCACCACCGATACCGCCATCAGCAGGAGCTCGGTGCCGCGGCTAGCGGCTTCGCCCGCTGTCTGCGCTGCTTCCCCTGAACCGAATACGGGCGCAAGGAAGTGCTCGAAGCGGTTGCCGACGCCAACTAAACCGCCCACGACCGAGAAGAAAGCAAGAATTATCAGTGGGACAAGCATCACCATCGGGCTTTCGTGGGGCTCTCCATGGCCATGGCCGCCATGGCTGTGAGAGCCGCGGCCGTGCTCATCGACCTGGACGCCGTGGTAATCGCCGAAAAACGTCATGAACAACAGGCGGAACATATAAAAGGATGTAATGAAGGCGGTGATCAGCCCAATCAGCCAGTACACCCAGTTGGTCTGATACGCCTGCCAGAGAATTTCGTCCTTGCTCCAGAAGCCAGCCAGGGGCGGGATGCCTGCGATGGCGATGGTCGCGATCAGCATGGTCGCGAAGGTCACCGGAATGTAGGTTCTGAGGCCACCCATTTTGCGCATATCCTGCTCGCCGCCCACGGCGTGAATCACCGAGCCCGCTGCGAGGAAGAGCAGGCCTTTAAAGAAGGCATGAGTCATCAGGTGGAAAATTCCGGCAGAGAAGGCTCCCACACCACAGGCCATAAACATGTAGCCCAGCTGTGACACGGTGGAATAGGCGAGGACCTTCTTTATGTCGGTCTGCGCGATTCCAATGGTGGCAGCGAACAGGGCCGTGAGCGTGCCAATAATGGCGACGACGGTGAGCGCGACCGGGGCACGCTCGAAGATCCCATGCGAGCGCGCGACCATGTAAACGCCAGCGGTGACCATGGTTGCGGCGTGGATGAGCGCCGAAACCGGCGTGGGACCTTCCATCGCGTCAGGAAGCCAGACGTAGAGCGGAATCTGCGCCGATTTGCCGCAGGCGCCAACCATCAGCAGAATTCCGATCGCAGTAAGCACCCCGGCACCAGCGGTTTCCGGAGGGCTGGGCCGGATTTGCTCGAACACCTGAGTAAAGTTCAGCGAGTGGAAATGCTGGATGATCAGGAACAGGCCAATCAGGAATCCGAAATCGCCGATGCGGTTAACAATGAATGCTTTCTTGCCCGCCGAGGCCGCCGAGTCCTTGGTGAACCAGAATCCGATCAGCAGATATGACGCCAGCCCGACGCCCTCCCAGCCGATGAACATCAGCAGGTAGTTGTTGGCCAGCACCAGCGTCAGCATGAAAAACAGGAACAGGTTCAGGTAGGAGAAGAAGCGATAGTAGCCGGCATCGTCCCACATGTAGCCGACGGAGTAGATGTGTATGAGGAATCCGACTCCGGTGACGACGAGCAGCATCACCAGGGAGAGTTGATCCAAATAGAAAGCGAAGTCCGCGCTGAAGCTGCCGGAGCGGATCCAGTGCGCCAGATATTCCTGATAGGGCAGGGTGTCGAATGCGCGGAAAGCGGCTGCCAGCGCCCAGGCAAACGCTGCGCCGGAGAAAAACAGCGCAACCACGCTGACCGCCGCGCGGGAAGATTTCTTCCCGAGGAATCCGTTGACGGCAGCGCCAGCGAGAGGCAGTACCGGAATCAGCCAGAGATTGAGATTCGGCGTCATAGTTTGAGCTGACTCATAACTTGAGAAGGTTCACCTGATCCACGTTCAGGGTTTCGCGCGTGCGGTAAACCGCGATGATGATGGCGAGACCGACCGCAGCCTCTGCCGCCGCCACGACCATCACAAAGAAAACGAAAACCTGTCCCGCGAGCGCATGCCAGTGCGCGGCGAAGGCAACAAACGAGAGATTCACGCCATTGAGCATCAGCTCAATCGACATGAAGATGGTGATGATGTTGCGCTTGATCAGGAATCCAGCCACACCGCAAGCAAACAGGATTCCGCTGAGCACAAGGTAATACGAGAGCGGGACCATCAGTTCACCTTCCTTGGTCCGGGAGGCGTTGCTGCGGAAGTCGTCGTTCCGGGAATCGGGGGCGGAGTCGTTGGCGGCTTGCTGGCCAGGACCACCGCACCCATGATCGCGATGAGAATCAAGATCGAGGTGATTTCGAAAGGGAGCAGAAACTCGTGGAAGAGCAGCGGACCGATCGTCTTAGGAGCGCCCGGTAACGCGCCGGCCACAACGGCCTCAGTGCCGGAGTGACGAAGAAGAACCCACGCGACCAGAAGACTCCCCAGCAGCATGCCGGGAATCCCAAACAGGACGGCAACCCGGCTGCCTTTGGTGTGCTCCTCGACTCCCGCATTCAGGAGCATGATGACAAAGACGAACAAAACCATGATGGCGCCGGCGTAAACGATCACCTGCACCGCCGCGACGAATTCCGCGCCCAGCAACAGATATTCACCGGCCAGCGCAGCCATGACCGCAATGAGTGAGAGCGCGCTGTTGATGGGGTGCGTCTGCGCCAGCAGGTTGATTGCACCCGCCAGTGCTACCACGCCGAAGGCCAGAAAAAGGATGAGATGAACGCTAAGCATGAAATCTGGTACTCAGTACCCGGTACTCAGTACTCAGAAAAACCTTCGTACCCATCAGAAGCAATGCAACTGAATACTGGGTACCAGGTACTGAGCACTGCTATCCCTCACCACGCCACTGCGATGGCAGTGCCGATTAAGTTCACCAGCGAAAGCGGCAGCAGAAACTTCCAGCCGAATGCCATCAGCTGGTCATAACGGAAGCGCGGCAGCGTGCCGCGCACCCAGATATACAAAAAGAGAAATGCGACAACTTTGGCCACAAACCAGAACACCGGCAGCAGTGCCCGCAAAATCGGCGGCCCAAACACCGGCCCGTGCCATCCGGCCAGGAACAGCAGCGTGGCCAGGCAGCCGACCGTAATCATGTTCGCGTATTCAGCCATGAAAAACAT
>CAYOUY010000349.1:0-4549 GCA_964407245.1 uncultured Acidobacteriaceae bacterium | reverse complement strand
CTGAACCAGTATCACGCTGATGGTCTGCGCGTGGATGCAGTGGCCTCCATGCTCTACCTCGATTACGCTCGCCAGGGTGGCGAGTGGATCCCCAACAAGTACGGCGGAAACGAGAACCTCGAGGCGATTGAATTCCTGCGTAAGCTGAACGCCGATGTGTACGGCGCGCATCCGGATGTGCAGACCGTCGGCGTGATACTGGTTCAGCCAGAACAGGCCGCTCGAGAGCAGAAAGCTGCGCACCTCATTGCGCCCGAAGTTGAAGATGTGCGACTTCCACTCGGGATGGAATCCCTGCCGCGGGTCGGAGTGCTCATAGAGATGCGTGCCGTCGAAGTAGGCGAGGCCGTGCGCGTCCATGGGGAAGTGCGAGGGCACCCAGTCGAGAATCACCCCCACGCCGTGCTGGTGCAGGTGGTCGACCAGGTACATGAAATCCTGCGGCGAGCCGTAGCGGCTGGTGGGAGCGAAAAAGCCGGTGGTCTGGTATCCCCAGGAACCGTAGAAAGGATGCTCCATCACCGGCATGAACTCGACGTGCGTGAATCCCAGGCGGTTGCAATACTCGGCCAGCTTGGGCCCCAGCTCGCGGTAGTTCAGCCAGCGATGGCCCTCGTCCCAGGCGCGCATCCACGAGCCCAGGTGCACCTCGTATATTGAAATAGGTTGGTTTAGGCCGTTCCGGTGCTGGCGGGATTGCATCCAGCCGTCATCGCCCCACTGATAGCTCAGGTCCCAGACGATCGAGGCGGTTCGCGGCGGAAGCTCGGCGGCGAAGGCGTAGGGGTCGGCCTTGTCCACGCTGTAGCCCAGATACTTCGAGGCCACGTGGTATTTGTAAACCGTGCCCGGGCCGAGGTCGGGAATGAAACCTTCCCATATACCGGCATCGCCGCGCGGGCGCAGCGGATGGCTGAGCTTGTTCCAGCCGTTAAAGTCGCCTATGACCGAGACCGAGTAGGCATTCGGTGCCCACACCGCGAAATGAGTGCCACGCTGCCCCTCGACGGTAACGGCATGCGCGCCCAATTTCTCGTACAGGCTGTTGTGAGTACCCTCGGCGAAAAGATGGCGGTCATAATCGCTCAGCAGCGAGAAGTCGTAACGCACGGCGTGGTTCTCTACAATAGGCATGGCTGGTTAGATGCGCATAATATTTAACGCTTTGGATGGGGAAAACGCCAGTAGCGGTTGCGGTGCCGGGTCGGTCGGGTTGCCAGTTGTGATTTAATCAATCATGCCCGCCCAGGACTCTGGCTCAGTGCGACGGACCGCAGCCCCTCGCAAGCGCGTGGCGGCTGCCTTGATCGTTCGTGGGCGCAAGATCCTTATCTGCCAACGCACCCGCCACCAGCCCATGCCGCTGAAATGGGAGTTTCCTGGCGGGAAGATCGAGCCAGGCGAGCATTCCACGGAGGCACTGCGGCGCGAATTGGATGAGGAGCTTGGCATTCGGGCGCGCGTCGGGGACGAGGTGGCGCGGATCCTGCATAGGTACCCGCGGGGAGGCACGGTGGAACTGCGCTTCTTCGTCGTGCGCGAATTTGAGGGCGAGCCGGAAAACCGCATTTTTCAGGACATCCAATGGGTTTCGCGCACGCGCCTGCCTGAATTCGATTTTCTCGAAGCGGACCACGAGCTGGTGCGCGAGATTGCGGCGGGAAAGATTTTGTAGCCCAAGTCGACGGCGCAGGGCTTACGCCCTGCTCTCCCGGCCCGTCGGCTGCAGGTCCTCACGCTCGTCCCTAAGGGAGGAGATCCCTCGCTGTGCTCGGGATTTCGCCAGCGGGCTCGGACGCCCGCAAAGCGGCTCAACTTCGCTCAGGATGACAATTCAGGCGCAATGCGGCAATTACCCGGCTCGCAGCGTCCAGAACCACGCGATGGTCAGCCCGATCATCACGATCGTAGTCGCCCAGGCCACCCAGTTGAAGAGCCGCGAATTCGTGAACTCGCCCATCAGCTCTTTCTTATTGATGAGCAGCAGCATGAAGATCAGCACGAAGGGCAGGGTGATGCCGTTTACCACCTGCGAGAGCACGGTGATTTGAATCAGCGGCACGTTGGGAATCAGGATGACGCCCGCGCCCACCGCGATCAGGCCGGTGTAGAGCCAATAGAAGAATGGCGCCTCGCTGAACTTCCTGCCCACGCCCGACTCCAGTCCCAGTCCTTCACACACGGCATAGGCAGTCGAGATGGGCAGAATGGAAGCCGCAAACAGCGAGGCATTGAACAGCCCGACCGCGAACAGGATATACGCGTAATTGCCGGCCAGCGGCTTCAGCGCCTGCGCGGCGTCGGCGCCGTTGCGGATCTCGAACATGCCGTGGGCGAACAAGGTTGCGGCGCAGGCTACAATGATGAACCAGGCCACGACATCAGTAAAAATGCACCCCGAGATCACGTCCAGCCGCGAAGCTCCATACTCCCGCCGGGTGATTCCCTTCTCCACTACTGACGCCTGCAGGTAGAACTGCATCCACGGAGCAATGGTGGTCCCAATAACGCCGATGACCATGTACAGATATGCGGACTGCGAAAAAACCATCAGCCCAGGTGGCTTCACGGTGGCGGCCATCGCCAGCTTCCACTCCGGATGCGCGATCACTCCCGCGGCAATATAGGTGACGTAGATAAACGACGCCACCAGAAAGATCTTCTCCACACTTTTGTAGGTGCCCTTAACGACAAGCAGCCATACGATCACCGCGCAAACCGGCACGCTGATGTATTTGGGTATCCAGAACAGTTCCAGGCTAAGGGCAATACCGGAAAACTCGGCCAGAACGTTGCCGAAGTTGGTGATGACCAGGCCCGCCATCATGAGGAAGGTAATGCGGAAGCCGAACTCCTCGCGGATCAGGTCGCTGAGCCCCTTGCCAGTGACCGCTCCCATGCGCGAGGCCATCTCCTGCACCACGATCAGAGCGAGCGTGGTGGGGATCATGGTCCACAGCAGCAGGTAGCCGAACTGCGCTCCCGCCTGGGAATACGTGGTGATGCCGCCGGCATCGTTGTCCACGTTCGCGGTAATGAAACCCGGTCCGACTACGGCGGCAAAGATCAGGATCCGGGTCTTCCAGCGTCTCAGCCATTTCTTCATTGCACGTTCGCATAGGGGGAATCAAAAGCCAGTCAGGATAAATGGCGAAGGCGATTACGGGGAAGAGCGGAAAGAAAAAATCAAGAGCTGTGGGGTTCGAAGGTCTCGGTCTTCTCGACTCCAGCTTTTTGCAGCTCTGCGATAAAGGCGAGCGGATCCACGGCGTCAGCGAGAAAATGCACGCCAGACTGGACGCGCTTGCCCTCTGAAATCATGCGGGCAACGGTCGCCAGCGCAAGCCCGTGGATCCAGTAATCACGCCGGTCTCTGTAAACCATCTGAACGGATAGGCCTACTCGATGCCCTCCAGAATGTCCCAGTACCTGAACCACGACAAATCCGTCCACGGGCAGACGGTTTCTCCGGAATATATTCCGCATCATTCGGACGCTTAAACCGTCGGGCAGAGGGAACAGGGCCATTAGAGTCGCGGAAATAATGGTCCGCATACCCGACAGGTATGTGTAGGGAAGAAAGTCGCAGCTACTCAGCCGCTGACCCACCTCCCTAAGCTCGGGAGCCGCGAACATACAGAAACGGCCGCGACCGATTGGACTGCCCAAATTGACGGTGCGGAATCTTGCCGACATTTTGGCGCGCGTCCACTCGCCTTTGCGGAAGTAGCGGAAGTAGTCGGGACTGCGCAGCCCGGATCGACGTACATACCAGGCAGCATCGCGCAAAGCATTCGCGGACCAATCGCCAGAGTCGCCGAAGTAGGCAGTCAACGATTCGACTCCATCCATTTGGGCCCTCGCCCGCGCCTCGGCATAAACCGGCAAGACTTCGCTGATACCCGGCATCCACCCGGCCGAGACAACAAACGACAATCCCAAATCCGTAATCGGTCGGCCGTGGGGAAGCAGACGTTCCCTTACCAGCGCCATGCCTGCCGCATCAACGTAGTGACGGCGCTGACGAAAAGCCGCCTGCGCGACGCGGTCCTCTAACAACATGACCGGCCCAGCACAGTTGACGATGATCGAACACCGGGTGCAAAAGTCGTCCAGCGAGCGAGCATCGAGGATATCCACGTGCGCCGCTGACACCCTGCCCCCGAACTCAGCCGCTAAGGTCTTCCCCTTGGCCAAGTCACGTCCACCGATCAGGAGGTTGCCGTTCGAAGACTTCGAGAGCTCGGATACAACGACTCTCCCGGTCGCACCGTAGCCCCCCACAACACCGAAAGTGACGGTTTGATCCAAGGCGCACACTTCGGCGCTAATTACGCCAAATCATTAGGTCATAGCTTGCTGCGCAGCAGGCTGATCACCTCGTCGGCGGTGATGACACCGGTCAGCCGGCCCTGGTCATCCACCACGGGCAGCACGAGCAGGTTGTACTTGTCGAACTGTTCCGCCACTTCTTTCTCCTTGGCGCCAGCGCGGCAGGAGATGGGCGGTCCGGGCGCCAGAGTGGAAAGTGGCGTTTCTGCGGAAGCGA
>CAYOUY010000348.1:0-2614 GCA_964407245.1 uncultured Acidobacteriaceae bacterium | reverse complement strand
GGGCGCCAATTGCGCGATGAATTGCAGAAGGCGTATGCGTTTGTGATGCCGCAGCGCCCAGGATTACAGCCATGAATCGAATGATGGCCATTGTTGAGCGCGAGATGCGCAAGTTTTTTCGGTCGCCGGCGCTGATGCTGGCGTCGATGATTTTCCCGCTGGTGCAGTTGATTATCCTGGGCAATGCGTTTGGCGGAAAGATTCACGACGCGAAAATCGCCATCGTGGATCAGGATGGCGGCCCGCAGGCGCTGCGCGTTCGCGAGGCCTTCGATGCCGTGCGCGCCAACATCCGCACATTCACGCCGATTCCTTACGACAGCGACAAACAGGCTCAGGAAGATGTGCGCAACGGTCGACTGCAGGGCGCCGTGATCATCCCGCCACAGTTTTCGCGGCGAGTCTACGAGGAGAATCATCCCCGGATTGTCCTCGTCGTCGACAACAGCGACAACTTTATGAGTTCGGCGGTCGAGGACGAACTCGCGAGCCTCACGAACGCGCTGAATCAGCCCACGGTCTCGCCGCGCATTCTGCAGCAGACGGCGCTCGATATCGTCGAGCTCTATCCGTACATCGAATACATGAAGTTCCTGCTGCCGGGCTCGCTGGCGCTGGCTATGTTCGTCTCAGTGATGATCGGCGGCGGCATGCTTTACATCGACGACAAGGCCCGCGGTGTGCACGAAGGCTACCTGGTCACGCCGATTACGAAACTCGAGTTGGTGCTCGGACTGAACCTGGCCGGCGCGATTAAGGCGATCATGACTGGCGTGATCATCGTGGTCATCGGATCGATGCTGGCGGGAGTGGGAACCATCTTCAATCCCGTGACCATGTTTGGCCTGCTGATCATGATCACGCTGACGTCGCTGGCGTTCAACACCATGATGTTCCTGCTCATGGTGCGCATCGAAGATCCGCTGGTGCCGCGTGCCATGTTCGGCATTCTCAACACGCTGCTGTTTTTTCCCAGTGGCTCGGTCTATCCCATCCAGGCGTTTCCGCCGTGGCTGCGCGTGATTGCCAGGGGCGATCCGTTCACCTACGCGGTTGACGGCTTCAAATGCCTCCTGCTGAAAGAGACCACGCTCACCGCGGTGTGGGGAGACATGGCGTTTCTGACGATATTCGCGGCGATCACGCTGGGGTTTGCGATTCCGCTGTTCAAGCGAACGCTGTAGAGATTGAGTAATTTTGTAATTGTGTAATTTCAAAAGCTGGGTGCCCACACGCTGCGTTTGAAAATTAACAATTGCACAATTTCCCAATTATCAAATTCACATTTCGCGATTCTTTGTCTGGAACTTTTCCCTCGCAGCCTGTGTCCGTTATGCTAGAGGCATGACGCTGCTGGACGCCAGAGAGTACGATCCCGCAAAAGAGCGGCAGAAGAGGATGCGCCTCCTTGTGGCTATCTCCGCCTTGCTGGTGCTACTCGGTTTGGCTTGGTGGTTTCGTTACTGGCCCCAGGAGCGCGTCGTCGGCAAGTTTTTTGACGCGCTGCAGAAGCAGGATTACAACACCGCCTACGGCATCTGGATGCACGATCCGGACTGGCGACAGCATCCCGACAAGCACCCCAAATACCCTTTCGGCGATTTCTATCGCGACTGGGGCCCGGGCGGCGAGTGGGGAATCATCAAGACCCAGAAAGTTTTCGGAGCCAGCACTTGTCCCGGCGGCGGGAGCGGCGTCGTGGTCGATGTGGTGGTGAATGACCGCGCCGAACATGCGCAGGTGTGGTTTGAAAAATCCGACAAGACGCTCAGCTTCCCGCCGTGTGAACTGGTGTTCCGGTGAGGCGTTGCGCAATCGATTAAGGATTCAGAGCGCACGAAAGACTTCCGATGGCAAATGAAGATGAACCTATTCGTTCCGGAAACCGTCTGGATGTCGCATCCTTGGACCGTCTGGTGGGAACGTGGAGAATCTCCGGCGGGGCGCGTGGCAAGATCCGCTTTGAGCGAACGGGAGGCGGCTTCTTTCTGTTGCAGCACGTCGAACTTGAATACAATGGCCGGAAAATCGAAGGCCTGGAAGTGATCGGGCACGTGCACTTTCCCGGGGATAAGCCGACGCCGGAGATTCACTCTCGTTTCTACAGCTTCCTCGACGGTCTCACGCTGGACTATGTTTACGAACTGCAGGGCGACCGATTGCAGATTTGGTTCGGCCCAAAGGGTTCCGACAATTATTTCCTCGGGTACATCAGCGCAGACGGCAATTCATTCCGCGGCGCATGGAAATGGCCGAGCGGTGGGTACGATGTGAACGCAACCAAGGTCAACTAGTGCCACACGGCCTAAGGCGAATCAAGTCGACTCAGGCTGTGCAAGCGAATCGAGCGTCTTCGCCAGCGAGGTTTCATCGCCGACATTCATCGCAGTTTTCGAGCGGTCGATCTGGCGCATGAGTCCGCAGAGAACTTTCCCTGGACCAACTTCGATGAACGTTTTCACGCCGCGGCCAATCAGCAGATGAATGCACTGCTCCCACTTTACTGAGCCGGTGACCTGCCGCACGAGAGTGTCGCGGGCGCGGGCTTCGTCGGTGACGAGTTCGGCGTCGACATTGCAGGCGACGGGATAAGCCGGCTTCCGCAAGGTGAGCG
>CAYOUY010000347.1:0-4508 GCA_964407245.1 uncultured Acidobacteriaceae bacterium | reverse complement strand
AGTCAGGAAGAAAGGGCAGCAGTTGGCTCTGGCTGCGCGCGGGCGGAAGCTGAACATTGTCTTTTAAGTGCTGAAGCAGCTGACCAAATGCGGTGAGCACGGGGGCATAATTCTCCGTGTTGGGAGGCGATCCCGCCCCAGTCCCGGCGCCAGTGCCTTGGGCGCTCGCAGCAGACGCGATCCCGAGAAGGACCACGATTATCACAGTCCGCATGCTGAAACGGCGGACCCTAGGAGCCTGTGCGCCCCACCTGTGCAAGTTGCCGATTTGAATGCATTCGCAACGAAGCCCAACCCCCATACCCATGGCCTGCCCGCCCCCGAAGGCAACAGGATCGTATCAAACAGCCGGGGGCATCGTTAGAAACTTAAGTTTTCAAGAAGTCACAGGAACTCGTCTGCTGGGGGTGCCCGAGGGGGGTAAGCCAACCGGCCTTGCCCTCAAGGTGTAAAATAAGGCCAATCTGTCGTCCGCCCCTTCGTGACCCCAATCCCGAGGTGCAGTGATGAATGACTCCCCCGACCAGTCGCTGATTCCCCCGTACCGTTGCCCCGATTGCGGAAGTGAAGTCGGCTTTCGTTCGCGCCGGCGTTCCTTCAGCGAACGGTTTCTCTTGCCGCTCTTTCTCCTGCAGCCCGTCCGCTGCGGAGAGTGTTTCCGGCGGGACTATCGGTTGGTGTTTACCAAGGTGCGCGACCGGCTCTCCGACACCCCGCGCATCGTTCCGGGAAAACCTCCGTCCATGCCCAATCGCAACGTTGCCTAGCGGCGGCGCTGGCCGCTATACTGTGGGCATTAGTGGACGCGGCGGTTGCCGGTCGTCCGGTGGCCGCACGAGCATGAGGAGGCTGTCTTCAGCAGTAGTGAGGACCGAATCCGGGCCAGGAATGGCAGTATCGCAGTAGAAGGGCCTTCTATTGTTCCGCGGAGTCGACCCGACACGAGACCCGGCACGACGGGTGCATCGTCTCTCAAACCATCCTGCGACTCCGATTCCACGCACAATTGGTTCACCCGCGCCGCAGAGAGCCTGTTTACCGTTCTCTTTCCCGGGGACTGCCGCATCTGCGGCGTACCGCTGCTCAACATCTCCCGGCTGCCGGTGTGTCCGGAGTGCCTGGAGCAGATTCACCCGGTTGAAGGCCAGGTTTGCTCGATTTGCGGCGAGCGCGTACTGTCGGCTTATGCGGAAAATGACGGCGACGGGCTGCGGCGCTGCCCGCTGTGCCGCCGAATCGACCGCCCATTCAGCCGGGCGGTTGCTTATGGCAGCTACGATGGCGGCCTGCGCGAGCTGATTCACCTGCTGAAGTACGACGGCGTGCGCCCTGCGGGCAACGTCCTGGGGCGCATGTTGGCCGAGACCATTGCCGCGCTGGAGCCTGCTTTTGAGCAACCCAGAGTTGCCGTCATCCCCGTGCCGCTTTACAAGACCCGGCGGCGGCAGCGTGGCTTCAACCAGGCGGAACTGATCACGCGAGCGGCTCTGAAGCTTCTGCCGCCGGAGCGCTTTCAGCTGATGGGCGATCTGCTGCTGCGTACGCGCGATACCCATTCGCAGATCGGCCTGACCAGCCACCAGCGCCGCGAAAACATGCGTGGAGCTTTCGCTGTGGCCCGTGCCCGTGCCGAAGAAGTCATTGGCCGCGAGGTGCTTCTGGTGGATGATGTTTACACCACGGGGACCACTCTGTCGGAATGCGCACGCGTAGTGCGTCGCGCGGGCGCCGGTCAAGTGTGGGTGGCGACGGTCGCACGTACGCTGAAAAATCCAAGTTTCAACATTGCACGGTCGGAGACTCTTGCAGGGGATCTGGCATCAGCATGAGCTCTGAAACTTTGGCACTTTGCAACCTTGAAACTTTGAAACCTTAGATTTTATGTCTTACCGGATGGAACACGAGGCAGGACCTACAGCCCGGCATGCCGCCGGCCTCTTCGGTTCGGCGGCTCCGCACCGCGCCGGCGATGGCCACGCCCTGCTCGCTCCGGTGCTCGTGCTGAACGCGTCTTACGAGCCCATCAACGTCTGCGCTGCCCGCCGCGCCCTGGTGCTCGTGCTCAAGGGCGTAGCCATGACGGAGGAAGAAAACGGCCATTTTCTGCACGCCGCGCGCGTGGCCATGCGCGTCCCGTCCGTGATCCGGTTGCTCGAATACCGCCGCATTCCGCATCAGAGCCGGGCCCTGTCGCGGAAGAACATCCTGCTGCGCGATCGCAACACCTGCCAGTATTGCGGCACCGTGCTGCCCTCCAGCGAGTTGACGCTCGACCACGTGATCCCGCGCTCCCGCGGAGGTTCGTCCACGTGGGAGAACCTGGTAGCCTGCTGCCATCCCTGCAACCGGCGGAAGGGCAATCAGTTTCCTGTTGAAGCCGGCATGAAGCTGATGCGCGAGCCGCGCGCTTTCAATCTCCACACCAGCCGCCACATCATGCGCTTGATGGGGCGCAGCGATGATAAGTGGAGGAAGTATCTGTTCTATTGAGCCTTCGCCCCTACGTGCGCAGCCAGCTCTCTCCACAGTCTTCTGACGTATTCCCGATTTCCCAACCGGCGCAGAAGGAAATACTCGTTGACGGGTCGGTCGTCCTGAAGGGCTGGTGCGTCGGCGGCCGGGGCAATCAGTTCGTCGACAGGAACTTCCTTCTGCAGCAATCTGGCGAATTGCCGCTGCGCGGTTGAGCCGGCGTCCCACTCCAGGAAGTCGGCGACGGCGGTGGGCGGCAGGCGACTAGCCAGAGTTTCGGCGGAATACGACGGGAAAGGAGAGTCGCTGGCGATGAAGTGGCATCCGTGGCTCTTTTCGATCGACCGAAATACGCGCACATAAGGAAAGGACTCCTTCAACGCTCTGGCAACCGAAGCTAGAGTGAACGGCTCACCGGTGCCGGGGATCCACTGCTGCAAAATACCGCCGGGCCGCAGATGCTGCCGGGCGAGAGCGTAGAACTCTTTCGAATACAGGAGACTTGACGCGGCCGCCTCCACCGGAGGCGGCGGGTCGAGCACGATCACATCGTAAAGCGAGGTGGACCGCTCCAGGTAGAAGCGGCCGTCGTTGACCACAACATGGGAATTCGGCGAGTGCAGCACTTGTTCGGCATCGGCGTGAAAGTAGGGAAATAGCGAGACCACGCTCGGCACCAACTCGACGGCGGTGGAAGAAATTCCCCAGGAGAGCATCGACCGATGTGTTGTGCCCATGCCGAAACAGATGACCAGCGCGTTCTTTGGCGGACTCTGCAGGAACGCTAGCGGCAGATGGGCAATCATCTTGGTAATCGGTGTTAGCCCGGTCATGCCCATGCCGTTGACCAGAAGCTGTTTTTCCATCCCCGACCCCAGTGCGGTCACTGTTGCCGTGCTGTCGCGAAGCACTTCCCGCGGAGTGTAACGGGTCTCATAGTCGTTCGTAGTGCCTACCAGGACCAGCGCCAGCACGGACACAAGCGCCGGTTTCCAAAGGGCAGGGGGGCGCATTTTTTCGGCCGGAACAGTTGCGCTCCGCCCCAAAAGACTCACCGCCATCCATGGCAGAGCGCAGACCAGCAGGGTGTAACGCTCGCCCAGCCACGGCAGCAGCACAAACCCCGCCACCAGCGGTCCCAGGACGCAGCCCACAATGTTGACCGCGTATCCACGGCCGGCCCGGTCCGGGTCGCCGTGCGAAACGCTGTCCAAGACCATGGGCGTGATCCATCCGGCGAGGAAAGAAAACGGCAGCAGACTCACGACGCGCAGGTGATAAATAATCGGCAGCCGCGGATCGCAAATGAGCAACGGAAAAACCACTGACAGAGCCAGTCCGGCAAAAAGCATCCCGCTGGTGCCCTGCTCCAGGCGATGCATCCGGCGATAGTATTGCGACCCCAGATACGTCGCTCCCAGGTAGAGCCCAAGGATGGTCGCAAACGCGTACACAAACGTGCCTAAGCCCGGCGTGTAGAGCCGGATCCACACGACCTCAACCGCCATGCTGGTGAAGCCGGTGCCAAACAACACCCAATAGGGCCACGCACTCGTAGGCGTTGTGGCAGGAATCGGCTGGCGAGTTTCGGTTTCCGAGCTCGCACGTTGCGTCGTCGCCAACGACAAAAGGAGTGCGGTGGTTGCGAGGCAGAGATTCAGCACCGCCCCGGCATGCAAGGTTCCGCGGAATCCCCATTCCTCGATCAAGAGCAAAGGCAGGCACGCGCCCATGACCGCACCCAGGACGTTAGCCAGATACAAGTAACTGAACGACCGCTCTGACTCTTCGGAGAATGCCTCGCGGATGGCGGCCATGGCAAAGGGAAAGGTCGCTCCCATGCACGCGCACCACGGGATCAACGCGAGTCCGATCCACAGCCCCGCGAGAATGTAGTAGGACGTTAAGGACAGGGGATGGCCGGCATCTAATCGTTCCAGAAAAACTCTTCCCTGAGCCAGCTCTCGCGGGACCACAAGCGCGGATAGGCCGATCAACAGCTCCACCAGGGCGTAGAGGCGCAGGCTGGGCCAACG
>CAYOUY010000346.1:0-12479 GCA_964407245.1 uncultured Acidobacteriaceae bacterium | reverse complement strand
GGAATTGCGGTGGATGTGATCCGGGACCGAAAAGTATAGACTCAGTTCAATGGCATTCTCACGAACGACTGGGTTCCTCTGCCGCCTGCGGCTGGCGGCAATCTTTTTTCTGGTCTTGTGCGCCGTAGCAGCTTGTTCCGTGCTGTGCGCGGGCCAGGTTTCAGAAACGCAGAGTTCCTCACCGCCCCAGTCGCCGCCGCCGCCGCACCAGCCACCGGCATTGAACCCTTCGCCATCGCACTCTGCGCCGTCGCCGCAGGCATCCCAGCCACCGAAAGAAGACGAAGACGTAAGGATCACTCCGCAACAGGCCCAGGAACTTTTCCACTCCGTCGATGAAATTCTCGAATTTGACAGTAGGCAGACCGGTCTAGCCATCAAGAGGGAAGTGAAGCGCAGGCTGACCAGCCGCGACGAGGTCGTTTCCTACCTGACCAAGCACGTGAACGATGAAGACACGAAGCGGTTGCGCCGGTCGGAACTCGTGCTCAAGAAATTTGGCCTGTTGCCGCGCGACTTCAATCTGGAAACCTTTCTGGTCGCCATTTTGCGCGAGGAAATCGCCGGCTACTACGATCCCAAGACGAAGACGGTGAATCTGCTCGACTGGGTGCCCATCCAGGAGCAGGAACCGGTGATGGCTCACGAACTGACACACGCCTTGCAGGATCAGTCGGTGGGCCTGCAGAAGTGGATGAAGAAGGGCGAAAGAGACCTGGCCGAAATGAGAAGAGAGCCCACGCCGACCGACATCGAATACGACGAGATGGACAACGCGCGCGAGGCCGTGGTCGAAGGCCAGGCCCAGGCCATGATGTTCCAGTACGCAATGGCGCCAACCGGCCACACGCTGACTGATTCGCCCGCACTGGTCGAGGCTATGGTTGAGGAAACGTTAAGCGGTTCGCCGGGCACGAAAGTGTTCAACGAAGCGCCCATTTTCATGAAAGAGTCGCTGACGTTCCCCTACAGCTATGGCATGGAGTTTGTGGTCAAGCTCATGGAGAGAGGCGGCAAGGAAAAGGCGTTCGCATCACTGCTGCAGAATCCTCCTCACACCACGCGGCAGATCATGCAGCCGGAGACTTATCTCTCGGGCGAGAAGATCGAGCCGATGTCCGTGCCCGATTTTAAGCACGATTTTAGGGACTATCAGAAGTTCGACATAGGCGCGATGGGCGAATTCGACGTGGCCGTGCTGGTCGAGCAATATGCCGGGAAGCCGCTCTCCAAGCGCCTGTATCCGGAATGGCGCGGAGGATACTACTACGCCGTAAGGCCGAAGCAGAATACCGGTTCCGATGTCACCACTACGGGGCCGCTGGGACTGCTGTACGTTTCACGCTGGTCGAGTGCGGAGAAGGCGTCTGAGTTTGCCGACATCTATGCGCGGTCTCTCAAGCAGCGTTACACAAGGGTCGAGCCCGTAGGCGATTCTCCGTTGTCCGATCCGCAGACAGCGCAGGTGCACGCATCGCAGGAAAAGTCGCCGCAGGAAAAGTCTTCTCAAGATTCCGAGTTCAAGATCGATCTGCTAAAAGGCCGCCACGTGTGGACCACTGAGGACGGCGCGGTCGTGATCGAGGAGCAGGGCGATACGGTATTCGTGAGCGAGAGCCTTGACGTAGCCACGACCGCGGCGCTGGAAAAAGAGGTGTTCGCTTCTGCGGCCGCAGCAACTACGTCGGCTGCGAAGTAGCCTATTTCTTCTTTTTCGTGTCGCTGTCGTCGGGTGGTTCAGCCAGGAAGTGCCGCACGATGGCTGCAACCACAAACTGCTTTCCGTCGTGTTCGATCGTCAACTTGCGCGTCTGCCCCGGCGTTCCGCCCAGCATCGACCATACTTGGCCCATGGTCACACCCTGCACAGGGATGTCATCGACGGCGATCAAATGATCGCCAGGTTGCACGCCCTCTGGTCCCTGCGGCACGGATGGTTTTCCGTCGAAGTCAGCCACACCTAGGATCTTGAAGCGGCCATCGTCCTCCGGCCGCAGGATAACGCCGATCACGTCGAAGTCGGGAAAGTTGTAGAGCCGCCCGATGTCGAAATAGACGGTGGAGTGGGCGTAATCGATACCCACGCGGTAATTCTGCAGTGCTTGCGAACCCAGCAACCCGACGTTAGAGATGCCAGTCGGTTTTTCTAGAAAATCAATGAAGGTTGCTGGCAGCGCCACAACAGCGACGTCGGTCAGAAACAGCGGCCCGTATTGCATTCGGTCGACACGCGTTACTCTCCATTTCGTTTCATCATCCAATCCCCACATATTCGCCGAACCGACGGCGCCAGTCATGTGCTGCCAGTCGGCGTGCGCTGCCGCAAGCTTGTCAAACAATTCCTGAGATAGGAAGCTGATGCACGATCCTAGGTCGAGCGCCAGATTATATTTTTTATTCTCGATCTGAGCGGGAACCTGAATCAGGCCATTTTCCGGGGCGATCTGGACCTTACTGCTCATCCCGAGGAAATGAATCGTGCCCGGCTCGCCGATCGTCAGCTTGTGCCCAGGGAAGTCGATGAGCACGTCATAATTCCGCAGGATTGTGGAAGGAATACTGATCTCGGCGGGCAAGCCCCGGGCGATCATCGCTTCCCGACCATAGTGCAGATAAACCCACGCCTCGTTTATGGGGGCTAGCGAGATCTTCATTCCTCCAATTGTGATCTCATGCGGCGGCTGAGCGGCGCATTCCTGTCCGTCGCAGCTGATGCCCGATCCAATCAGCTTTACCACCCGCGACGACATATAAAGACGCGGATTGCCGCTATCAATCCAGGCATGGACTCGCTGCGTGGAGCCATTCGGCAGAGCAATGTCGGCTTCCACGATGACGCGGTTATGATCGACAACGGCGGGAACGGTCACAACCCTCGGTTCGGCAGGAGATGCGTGCTTGTCCTTGTCCTGTGCACGGCCCGGGCTGCTGAGTAACAGCAAAATCCCGGCCGCGGCACAGAACCTCATCCTCAAATTGTAGCGATTTCCGTCCTGTATAATCACGAGTTTGACTTGTGGGCGCGGACGCGTCCGGGAGGGTGATTGGCGCAGGCGGAAATCGGAATTATCGGCGGCAGCGGGCTCTATTCCATGCCCGGCCTCGGAAAAGTGAAGGAGGTCCGGCTGAAGACACCGTTCGGCGCGCCCTCTGACGCGTATGTTTGCGGTACGCTCGAAGGCCGCAAAGTCGCTTTCCTCGCGCGCCATGGCCGTGGCCATCGCATTCTTCCCAGCGAGCTGAATTTCCGCGCCAACATTCACGGATTCAAGCAACTCGGCATCGAGCGTATCGTTTCCATTTCCGCCGTGGGCTCGCTCAAGGAAGAACATAAGCCGCTCGACTTCGTCATTCCCGATCAATTCTTTGACCGCACGCGCCACCGCATTGACACATTCTTTGGCGGCGGGATTGTCGCGCATATCGCTTTTGCCGAGCCAGTATGCGGTGAACTGTCAGGCGTAGTCGAAAGTGCTTGCCGGCAGGTCGGCGTGGTCGGGAAACGTGGCGGCACGTATCTCTGCATGGAGGGCCCCCAGTTTTCCACCAAGGCGGAGTCCAACGTCTATCGCAGCCTGGGCTTGGACGTCATCGGCATGACCAACCTGCAGGAAGCGAAACTCGCCCGGGAAGCCGAGCTCTGCTACGTCACGGTTGCCATGGTCACCGACTACGATTGCTGGCATCCACACCACGATTCGGTCACCGTCGATCAGGTTGTGGCCGTTCTGCTCAGGAACGCGGAGAACGCGACGAAGGTTGTTCGCGCTACCGTCGCCGCCATCCCGCGCACGCGTTCCTGCAAATGCGCGTCGGCGTTGGCCCATGCGATCCTGACGGACCCCAAGAAAATTCCGGCAGCAACCAAAAAGAAACTGAAGCTGATCATCGGCAAATACGTGAAGTAGCCACAAATCCGGCCTAGGAGCACGCGCCTGCAATGAGTATGCTGGTAGTCGGTTCGGTTGCATACGATGACATCACGTCGCCTTCGGGCAGCGTGAAAAATATTCTGGGCGGAGCCGCGACATATTTCTCGCTCGCTGCCAGCTACTTCACCAAAGTCCGTGTTGTCGCCGTTGTGGGGGACGACTTTGGCCCTGAGCAAGAGGCCGTGTTCCACAAGCGCGGTATTGACACGCGCGGCATCGAGCGCTCCAAGGGGAAGACATTTCGCTGGGGTGGTTCTTATTTTGACAATCTCAATGAAGCCAAAACCAACTTCACCGATCTCAATGTTTTCGAGACCTTTCAGCCGCGGATTCCGCAGGAGTACGAAGATACCGAGTTCCTCTTCCTCGCGAACATTCAGCCCACCCTGCAGGCGAATGTGCGCCGCAGGATGAACGGCGTTCGCCTGACCGGCTGCGACACCATGAATTACTGGATCAAAGGCACGCCCCGGGAACTCGCCGAAACATTGAAGCTGGTAGACGTGCTGCTCATCAACGATACCGAGGCCAAGATGCTCGCTGGCGAAACCAATCTGCCGCGTTCGGCGCAGAAGGTTTTGTCTATGGGGCCGAAAGCTCTCGTCATCAAGCACGGCGAGTACGGAGCGACCATTTTCTTCCGCGAAGGTGCGTTTGGCATCGGCCGGCATCCGTTTCGCGCGCCGGCACTGCCGATTGATGAGGTGAAAGACCCGACCGGTGCCGGCGACTCTTTCGCCGGCGGATTCATGGGTTACCTGGCTTCGCAGGAAGAGGTGAATCGCGAGGTCCTGAAGCGTGCTCTGTTCTACGGCGGCGTGATGGGATCGTTCGCAGTAGAGCGTTTCGGGACGGAGCGGCTGCAGTCGCTCAGCCGCGAGGAAATTGACGCCCGCTTTCAGATCTTCCGCGAGCTGACGCACCTCGAATAATTTCGCTCGGCTCCGTCTGTTGCCTGGGTCCATGGCCAAGCCCACAGAGAATCCGCCTGCAGGTTCACACTGGGATTCCGAGGTCCGACTGCTGGCCTGGCTCGCCATATGTGTCGCGGTCCTCTCCTACCTGTTTTATTTTCGCAATGGCGACACGATGTTGTATGGCGACGCTGTTGCCCACATCAATATTGCACGCCGCGTCTTCGATTCGAAAACGCCGGGGCTGCTGCAATTGGGAACAGTGTGGCTGCCGCTTCCGCACCTGCTGATGGTGCCCTTCCTCGTTTCTGACGAAATGTGGCGGCGCGGAGTGGGCGGTTCGATTCCTTCTCTGATCGCATACGTTTTCGGTGTGGTGGGGATGTTCCGGCTGACGCGCGCCCTGCTTTCCCCAGGCGCGGAACCCGACGCGGAGGCTCGCATCGCCGCCTGGGCCGCGGCTCTGATCTATGCGGTGAATCCGAATCTGATCTACCTGCAGACCACGGCGATGGGGGAGTCGCTTTACCTGGCGCTTTTCATCTGGACAGTCGTTTACTTCAGCGAGTGGCTGAAAGGCGATGCGAGGGCTCTCAACAAGTGTGCAGCTTGCCTCGCCGCGGCGTGCCTGACCCGCTACGACGGGTGGTTTCTCGCGGCCGGGATGTCAGCGGTGGTGGTCGTCCTCGCACTCCGCTCACTAAGACAGGGCCAAAGTCCGGGATCCCAACTTTCCCGGGGCGCGGCGCTCAGATTCGTTCTAATCGCTGCGGCCGTGCCTACGCTCTGGCTCGCCTATAACGCCATCATCTACCGCAATCCTCTGGAATTTGAAAATGGTCCATACTCGGCGAAGGCGATTGAGAAGAGAACGGAGAATCCCGTGCACCCGGGGCATCCCGGCTCGGGCAGCCTAGATGTTTCGGCGCTCTACGTTTTCAAAGCGGCAGAAGAAAACATGGCCGACGGTAAACTCTTGCAGCGCGTCCTTGTGATCTGGTTCGTGGCAGGATGCCTGGGGATGTTCTTGTTTCGCAGAGTTCTGATAATTGCATTCCTTCTGGCGCCAGTACCTTTCTACGCCTTGTCCGTCGCCTACGGCGGCGTTCCCATTTTTGTGCCCGCCTGGTGGCCGTTCACGCACTACAACGTTCGTTACGGATTGCAGTTGCTGCCGGCATTCGCGTTGGCATTTGCGGTGCTGATGTATCTCGGCATCAAGCCGCCCTGGCAAACTGGTCTCTGGCTCAAGGCCTTCCGCTGGACGTCGATCGTGGGAACGATTGTGCTCGTCATCGCGAGCTACGCTTCCATCTGGCGCGCGGCGCCCATTACTCTCGCTGAGGCGCAGATCAACATGCGCAGCCGCAATCAGCTCGAGGCGCAACTGGCGGGCTGGCTCAGCAAGCTTCCGCCGGACTCGACTGTTCTCATGTATCTCGGCGATCACGTGGGCGCCTTGCAGCAGGCGGGGATTCCATTGCGGCGCGTGATTAACGAAGGCAACCACCGCGTCTGGAAGCAACCGGAAGATTCCGAGGGCCTTTGGGAGCGCGCCCTGGCTGATCCCGCGGCCTATGCGGACTACGTGGTCGCTTTCGAAGGCGATCCTGTTTGGCAGGCTGTGAAAAATCGTCAACTGCGCGAACTGGTCCAAATTCACGTGACCGGCCAGACGCGTGCTGTTCTTTATCGCATCCGGTAATCACGGCGGTAACGCGACCAGCGCTGTCTGCGGTGATAGAATCCCGCCATCTGAAACATGTCCGCAGGATCAATCGAATGAAGCCGCAAGCAGAGATTTTGCCCGGCGTGGAGCGCGTGTGAACACTGGCGGCCGCACTATTCCTTTTGTGAAAGCCAGTGCCTGCGGCAACGATTTCTTGCTGATTGATGGCGCCCTCGCTCCTGAGGATGTGGCCTCGTTTACCCGCCGTATCTGCGACCGTCACGAAGGCGTGGGCGCGGACGGCGTCGAGTGGATCCTGCCGCATTTTTCCGCGGATGTCGAGATCCGGCTGATCAACGCTGATGGTTCACCGGCGGAAATTTCGGGTAATGGCACGCGGTGCGTTGCAGCCTACCTGTGTTCCACGCGCGGAAAAGAGCGCATGTCGATTCTCACCGGAGCCGGCATGAAGATTTGTTCTCTGATCGGTCGCAAAGACTCGGAGTACGAGTTCGAAATGGAAATGGGTGCGGCAGTCGTCGAGAAAGAGCTGGCGCTGCTGGTGGATGGCAAGGAAGTGCGAGGCATCCCGGTGTCCATGGGCAATCCGCACTTCGTAGTGTTTGTGTCCGACTTTGCGGCGAACTGGCAGGCTCGCGCTGCTGCCCTGCAGCGCAACCCGCAGTTTCCCCAGGGAGTGAATATTGAACTGGTTTCTCCTCGCGGCCGCCATGATGTCAACGTTGTATTTTTTGAGCGAGGTGTAGGGGAGACGCGCTCTTCCGGGACAGGTTCCTGCGCGTCGGCGGCGGCAGCGATGGTCTCCGGCAGAGCGGAATCGCCGGTTCGCCTGCATGCACCCGGCGGAACGCAAACCGTGCGTCAGGAGGGGAAGCATCTTTTTCTTCGCGGTCAGGCACGATTAGTGTGCCGCGGCGAATTTTTGCTGAGCTAGAGCCGTTGGGCTGATTCGTTATGCACGTCGGTTCGCTTCGGCCGTCTTCGTGCACAATGCCTTCATAGAACAATGTCATCCTCGAGCGCTAAACCTTCAACCTCGAAGTTGCAACGCCTCAAGCCGCCGGCGCTTCGTCTCGGAGACACGGTGGGTATCGTGGCGCCTGCCAGCAACATAAAGCAGGCCGATCTCGAAGCCGGCTGTGAAGCCTTGCGCCGCGCGGGATACAAGCCGTTTTATTTCGACTCCATCCTGGAGAAAGATCTGTACTTTGCGGGCTCGGCAAAGCGCCGTGTGCGTGAGTTGCAGGAGATGTTCTCGCTCGACGATGTGCGCGCTGTCCTCTGTGCGCGCGGCGGTTATGGGGCGAATTACTTGCTGCAGGAGAGGCTGGTCATCCCGCGCCCCAAAATTTTCGTCGGTTACAGCGATGTCACCTCCCTGCTGACTTATTACTCCACTCCGAAAGGTTTCGTCACGTTCCACGGCCCCATGGCCGCCAAGGATTGGGCGCATAACGATGGCGTGCATCTCGCCTCCTGGCGATCGGGACTCTCGGGCACCGAACCGTGGGACGTTCCCACCGGCGCGGGAGTCAGCGGGTTGGTGGACGGCGAGGCCGAAGGCCTTCTTTACGGCGGGTGCCTCTCCATTCTGGTGTCGTCGCTCGGCACGCCATACGAAATACAGACTGATGGCACGATTCTTTTTCTCGAAGACCTCGCCGCCAAACCCTATCAGATCGACCGCATGCTCATGCAATTAAAGCTGGCGGATAAATTCGCGGGAGTGCGCGGGATTGTCTTCGGCGAGATGCTCGACTGCGTGCAGGCAACGGGCCAGGGATACACTCTGCAGGAAGTGGTAACGCGCATTGTGGGTGATCTGGGAGTTCCAGTTGCCTTCGGCGTTCGCTCGGGCCACGTAACCGCCGAGAACATTACGTTGCCATTCGGAGTGCAGGCGAGGCTGACGGTGCGCGGCGGGCAGGTGGGACTGAGAATTCTCGAATCGGCGGTCACGCCCTAGCACACCAATTAAACAAGCTAAGACCAGACGCGCTCGGTATCGATACGCTCAAACAAGAACAACGATGAACGCCGCCAAACACATTCACCTAATCGGAATCTGTGGCACGGCGATGGCCTCGCTCGCTGGAATGCTGAACCAGCGCGGCTTTCGCGTGACTGGTTCCGACGCGGCCGCCTATCCGCCGATGTCGGATTTCCTGCGCGATCTGAACATTCCCGTCTCCCAGCCGTTCGATGTGAAGAATCTCGAACCGCGGCCTGATCTGGTGGTTGTCGGCAACGCCATATCGCGAGGGAACGTTGAACTCGAGCAAGTCCTGGATCAACGCGTTCCTTTTTGCTCGCTCCCGCAATTGATGCACGACGAATTTCTGCGCGGCAAGGAAGTTCTGGTCGTCGCCGGCACGCACGGCAAAACAACGACAACGTCAATGCTCGCATGGATCTTCCACTCCGCCGGACTCGACCCATCGTTTCTGATCGGGGGCATCGCGGAAAATTTCGGCTCGAGCTTCCATCTCGGCCAGGGAAAGCACTTCATCCTTGAAGGTGATGAGTACGATACGGCTTTTTTCGACAAGGGACCGAAGTTCCTGCACTATTTTCCCGACGCCGTGATTCTGACGTCGGTCGAATTCGATCACGCCGACATTTACAAAGACCTCGACGCTGTGGAAACGGCTTTCAAACGCCTAGTCAACCTGGTTCCTCGCCGCGGGCGCATCGTGGCTTTTGACGGGGCAGCCGGCGAGACATTAGAGAGCCCAAGCCTGGAACGCTGCCTGGCCAAAGCTTTCTGCCCCGTCGAGCGCTACGGAGCGACCCCACGCGCAAATTGGCGTGTCGGCGACCTACGCCTCGATCCCGGCCACACGCGGTGGACTGTCCGGCGTGACGGCGAGCCCTGGGCTGATTTCGAGTTTGCCCTCGCCGGCGAATACAACGTCTCCAACGCAACCGCTGCCGCGGCACTGGCCGCCGGATGCGGGATTCCGAAAGATACCATTGCCTTTGCTTTGAAAACGTTCCAAAGCGTAAAGCGGCGACTCGAAGTAAGAGCGCAAGTCAACGGCATTACGGTCATTGACGATTTCGCGCACCATCCCACGGCCATCGCCGGAACGGTGAAAGCCCTGCGCGCCCGTTATCCCGGCGCGCGCTTGTGGGCGATTCTTGAACCGCGCTCCAATACCCTCCGCCGGCGCGTGCTGCAAAACGATCTGGCACGCAGCCTTGCCCTGGCAGATGAGATCGTTGTTGCCAACGTGTTTCGCTCGGAGGCGGTTCCCGAGAACGAGCGCATGCAGTTACCGGAACTCGCCGCCGAGATCGTCCGCCAAGGCAAACAGGCGCGCCTGCTCGCCGACGCCGACGCCATTGTGCAAACCGTGGCGCCGGAAATGCGCAATGGAGATGTAGTCGCCATTCTTTCCAATGGCGGCTTTGGCGGCATTTATGAAAAACTGCCTGCGCGTCTCAAGCAACTGGCAGGTAGCAAATGAGTCTATTCCCTCTGGTCCGACGCGCGGCACGACTTGCGCTTGTTGCGGCAATGCTGGTCACGCCGCTTGCGTTTGCGCAGTCGGCGCCACCAATTTCCTACACGATCACACTCGCATCTCCCGCCCAGCATCTGCTCGAAGTGCAAATCATCCTTCCTGCAGGCGCGCCGCATCGGGAACTTCAGCTTCCCGTGTGGAATGCGCTTTACCAGGTTCGGGATTTTGCCCAGTACGTGAACTGGGTGCGCGCCAAAGACCGTTCCGGCAAGGAACTGGCCGTGCGCGTGGTTTCGAAAAGCTGCTGGCAGATTGAGGACGCCGCAGGCGGCGCAGTCGTCGATTATCAGATCTACGTCGATTCTCCCGGACCGTTTGGTGCGCAATTCAACTCGCATCATGCCTTCTTCAACTTGGCGCAAATCCTGATGTATCCGGTGGATTCGCGCGGCGCGCCCGTGAGTGTGCGATTCAGTCATGTTCCGGAGACCTGGCAGATTGCCACTCCAGTCTCGCGTGGCCCGGATGAAGAACTTCAGGCGGAGGATTACGACCGGCTCGTCGATTCGCCGGTCGAGATCAGCAATTTTCGGGAGTCTGACTTCGAAGAGGCGGGCGGGCACTTCCGCGTGATTGTCGACGCCGACACCGCCGACTACAACGTGGAAAGCATCGTTGGCCAGCTGCACAAGATCGTGGCCGCTGCGACTTCATGGATGAACGACCGCCCCTTCGACACCTACACCTTCATCTACCACTTTCCCCACGGGCCGGGTGGCGGCGGGATGGAACACTCCTTCTCGACCGCGATCGACATCAACGCGGAGTCGCTGAAATCGAATCCGGAGACACTGGCCGGAATTACCGCCCATGAATTTTTCCATCTCTGGAATGTAAAGCGAATCCGTCCACAGACACTCGAGCCCGTCGACTACACGAAGGAAAACTACACGCGCGCGCTGTGGTTCAGCGAGGGTGTGACGAGCACTGCCGAGGACATCATTCAGTTGCGCGCCGGATTGCTGGACGAGAAGCAGTACCTCCAGCGGTTGGGCGAGTTGATAGCGGAGTTGGAACGGCGTCCGGCCCACTTGACCCAGTCGGCGGAAGAATCGAGCCTCGACGCTTGGCTCGAGGGTGACGCTTACTACCGCCGCCCCGAGCGCAGCATTTCGTATTACAACAAGGGCGAACTGCTCGGCATCATGCTCGACCTGGCGATCCGCGACGCCAGCCACGGGCAGGCCTCACTGCGCGATGTGTTTGAGTGGATGAATGTGAACTATGCAAAGAAGGGGAAGTTCTTCAACGATAGCGAAGGAGTGCGGCAAGCTGCGGAGACCGTCAGTCACTCCGATCTCGGCTGGTTCTTTGCGAAATATGTCGGCCAGACAGAAGAAATCCCGTGGAATGATTTTCTGCGCTCGGTCGGCCTTCGTGCCCAGGCAATCACCGTGTCCGTTGGCGATGCGGGATTCCTCGCTTCGCGCAACTTTGACGGACCCATGTCGGTGTTGGCCGTCACGCCCGGCAGCGACGCCGAGCGCGCGGGATTGCTGGTCGGCGATGTGATTGTGGAACTGCAGGGGAACTCCGCTGAACAGGATGCGCGGCAGGAGTTGGCGCGGCTGAATCCGGGCGATACGCTCAGCCTGAGAGTGCGTGGCCGGCGCGGGGCAGAACGCCAACTGAAATGGAAGGTCGCCAGCCGCCAGGAAATTTCTTACGAGGTGGGCGATCTCGACCATGTGACCGACACTCAACTCGCCCGCCGCGCGGCGTGGATCAAGGGAGAAGACCAAAGCGCCGCAAATCAGGCCGGCGCAGGTGACACCTCGGGAGTGGGGCGGTCGGGATCTCAAGCGCCCGGGTCCCAAGAAAAATGATCAGAACGCTCATCATGCTGACGTTTTGGGCCCTGGCCATGCCGGTGGCCGCATTGATCGGCTTTTCCTGGACGTTTCTGACTGGCGACATTCGTGTGCTCTATCGCATCTTCACCTGGGGCGCGTTCGCTGGCGTCCGCCTGACCGGCGTTCGCGTGGAAATCGTCGGCCTCGACATGCTCGACCGCGCGCGGACCTACATCTTCATGTCGAATCACGCCTCGAACCTCGACCCGCCCATTCAGATTCCGCTCATCCCGCGCCGTACTTCCGTGATGGTGAAAAAGGAATTATTCAAGACTCCCATCCTCGGGCCGGCGATGCGCATGGCGTCGCTGGTCCCGGTGGATCGCGGCAACCGCGACGCCGGCATTGAAGCCGTCGAGGCGGCCAGAGCGGTCATCCAGCAGGGAATCAACATGACGGTTTACGTGGAGGGCAAGCGCTCCTTCGACGGCAAACTTCTGCCCTTCAAGAAGGGGCCCTTTTATCTGGCCATGGAGTGCGGCGTTCCCGTGGTTCCCATCACGATCGTCGGCACGCACTACGCCATGCCCAAGAAACGCTTCGCCATCAAGGCGGGAGTGGTG
>CAYOUY010000345.1:0-1598 GCA_964407245.1 uncultured Acidobacteriaceae bacterium | reverse complement strand
GAGCCGCTCGCGCGGGCTGCAGCACGCCATCGAAGACCAGATGTCCGACCCGTACTTTCCGGTCGATATGACCGAGATGGCCGCCAATCGCCACTTCTACGACATCGAGGAAGACCGCATCAACTTCGATAATTGCGTCATTCAGACCAAGTGGCTGAACCATCCCCAGGGCTGCCTCGGCTTTCGCCTGGAGACCGACGACAAGGTGCTGGTCTACGCCACCGACAACGAGCCCGGCTCGCCGCAGTTCGACAAGAACGTCAGGCAACTGGCCGAAGGCGCCGATGTGCTCATCTACGACGCGCAGTACCTGCCCGAGGAGTACGCCGCCAAAAAGCGCGGCTGGGGGCACAGCCACTGGCGCGAGGCCGTCAATATCGTGATGGAAAGCGGCGCCAAGGAGCTGGTGCTCTTCCACCATGATCCCGATCACGACGATGCCTGCATCGATTCCATCGTGCAGGTCGCGCGCAATCACTATCCCAAGGTGCGGGCCGCGGCCGAGGGGATGGAGATCGAGCTGTAGCCGCCGGCCGAGAGGCTTGAGTTAGACGATGAAATACCCCTCAGTTCTGGTTGCGATTGGAATACTGGTAGTTTCCTTCTCATCTGCATGGGCTGCGTCTGAGTGTGATGGCCTGCAGGCGATGAAGAATAGCATTTATGGCTTTCACCCGGTTGCCCTGAACGACAAGCAGAGAAAGGACAAGTCTGACCAGATGGACAAGTTCTGGACCGCGGTGAAGTCGCGAAAAGGCGGAGGCGAATGCCTGCGGCAGATGCTCGCAAACGAGCAGACTGATGGCTTCTTCCTGTACGACGGCGCCCAATTGCTGTTTTCCCTTGAGCCTAGAAGCACTGGGAATTTCGAGCTCCTGCGCAAGGCCCTCGTGACCGTGGATCTTGCGGACGTCCAAACAGCACAATTCGTGCGCAGCACTCTTCGCCTGGCGCACGCTGGGTATGACACAGGTCCCGTTGCGCATCGGTATATGGAAGCGAAGGACGTGACCACGTATCTTCCGGAACACGGCGCGTACAAACTGGATCGCGTGGCAGGAGCTATCCTGCTCTATGGCAGCATGGATCCGGCTATGGCCGATCGTTATCTGGCACTCGAGGCCGGTTCGCCCAGCCCCGAGAGTCGGGATGCCGCCGTGATCGTCTGGTCAATAAACCTGACTGAGGCGTCGTTCAAAGGCCTCGCCGCACTGGACCTATCGAAGTTCTCCCCGGCAATTGAGAAAAGCATTACCGCCGTCCGAAAGTGGCACTCCGTAAAAACAACCACCAACCCGAAATACACGCGAGAGCGGCTGTTGGCCAAGCTCGCCTCCGAGAACATCGAAGCTGCAGACGAGGCTGACAGTCGTGCACTCGATGAGAGTGCTTACGCAACACTAACACTCCCGGATCTCGACGCGTTTCGCGCCGCTCGGCGACGTGTTGTCCGTGGAGTGTCCGACGAATCCGTAGAAGGGTATGTGGAGATGTCGCGCGTACTGCTAGGTGTCATCAATCATCTCGACGCTTACGCACAGTATCGGATTCACTAGAACCCATCTTGTAAATCCGGTTCGTATCAGGGCACGGCTTCA
>CAYOUY010000344.1:0-12991 GCA_964407245.1 uncultured Acidobacteriaceae bacterium | reverse complement strand
CCTTGAACATGTGCGCGAAAACCAGGAAAACCATGGCGTGTGCCGACCAGCGATGCAGGTTGCGGAGAAACATCCCCGACGAGACGACAAACTGCAAGTCTTTGGTGTCGGCGTAAGCCTGCGGCACGGAGGGATGGTAATAGAGCATCAGCGGAATGCCGGTCGCGACCAGCAGCAGGAACGTGCCCAGCGTCAGCGTGCCCAGATACCAGGTGGCGCTAAGGCTCAGCATGCGCGTGCGCACTTTGGTCGAGAACAGGTGCAGAAACACGTTCTGCTGGATGGCAAGCGCGCGCTTCAATGTGCTGGAACCGGTGCCGCTGCGGAAGATCGAGCGCCAGACGCGCGTGCCGCGCAGATCGTCGAAATATTGGTCTATCGTTTTGGTCACGTCGGTTTTGGCCATGTTCTAAACCCTCACGAACGAATCGCGCGCCAGCGGCGGAACGTCGGTGGAACGGTCGATGAGAAGATCGCCGTCGTCGTTGAGCCAGATGCGTTTCCACGGCAGCGGCCTCGGAGCCGGCCCCTCGATTTTCCTGCCGCTCTGCTCGAACTTGCTGCCATGGCAGGGACAGGCAATTATGTTGAGTTCGGGCTTCCACGCAGTCAGGCAGCCCAAGTGCGTGCACACCGCGCTCAGCGAGAAGTAGCCCTCCTGCGAGTGGATGATGTAGATGCCGGCATTCACATCGAGCGTGACAGAATCGAGCGGATAGCGTTCCGGCTTCCCCTCGTTGACCACCGGCGACGGCTCGTAAAGCACGTTGGGATCGAGATATTGGTAGGAGAAGGCCACGGTGCCGGCGGCGGCGATGCTCAACGATCCCAGGCCAAGCTTCGCGAAAAATTGGCGGCGGCTCGGGTCGCTGGCGGCTTCTGCGCTGGTGTTCGGAGGACCATTCTTCTCGTCTGCCATCTTCGTCTCTCTTCGGTTGCCTTACCCTTATCGCGTTCTGTGCGACAGGGTGGGTATCTCACTTCTGCAGCCCTGCTCCGATTGCAGCTACGGAAATCAATCCGGTCGGCTCGGCAGGAAGCAGGTTGTACGACTCCATTGTGATGGTGCCCACGGGGCACCGCATGGCACACAATCCGCAGCGAATGCAGCGGGTTTCGTCTTTCAGCATGGCGGCGCCAGTGACCACGCCGAGTTCGTCCGCTTTCACTTCGTCGAACTCGACGCCGAAGCATTCCTGGTTGTCGCTAATGTGCTGAACGGTTTCGGGTTCGAACGCGATGCGGTCGAGCGAAACCAGTTCCAGACATTTCTCCGGGCAAACGTCCACACATCCGCCGCACAGAATGCACATACTGCCGTCTTCCGGCGTACCCTCGAAAATCGTGTTCACCCAGCAATGCAGGCAGCGCTGCGCCTCCGCCATGGCGCCGGCCGCGTCGTAGCCGATTTCGACTTCGGTGACGCCGGTGCGGCGCTCAAGGGGAAGCATGGGGACATGCTGGCGCTGAACGTCGAGATAGCCGAGCGTCATGGCGTGGCGCTTCAGCACTTCCACTTCGATGACCGGTTCGGGATGCTTTCCACCACGCAGAAATTCATCAATCCCGACCGCTGCGCGTTTTCCGTCGCCCACGCTGTCAATAATCAGGCGCGGGCCGAACACGCAATCGCCGCCGGCGAAAATTCCGGGCGCCGAAGTCATGAGCGTCTGCGGATTCACCGCGATCAGCCCGCGCGGCGAGAGTTCAACTTTGTCCTCGGGCTTGAAGAAATCGAGGCGCGGGGCCTGCCCGATCGCCATGATGATGGTGTCGCATTCGATCTCCGACTCGCTGTTGTCGTAGAACGCAGGATTGAATCGCCGGTTCAGATCGAACACCCACTTCGTCTTGAGCGTTTCGAGAGCGGCGACCTTGCCCTCGCGACCGATAATCCGCTTGGGCCCGAGTCCGGGCATAATGACGATGCCTTCCTCCTCAGCTTCCTCGATTTCCTCGAGTGCGGCCGGCATCTCCTCGCGGCGCTCCAGGCAAACAAGGTCGACTTCGCGTGCACCCATGCGCAGGGCCGACAGCGAAATATCGACCATTTCTTTCGTCGCGACCGCCGACACATTTTCCGCGGATGGTTCCAGATCCTGCACGCCCGCGGCGTGCTGCTTTACAACTTCTCGGGCTGCTGAGCGAGCCACGTCCATCGCGACGTTGCCTCCGCCGATCACGATGACTTTCCGGCCGATGGTGAACTTGTAGCCGAGATTCACGTTGAGCAGAAAATCAATGCCTTTGTGCACGCCGTCGAGATCGACTCCGGGAATGCTGAGATCGCGGCTGCGGTGCGCTCCGACGGCGATCAGGACGGCGTCGAATCCCTGGTGGCGAAGGTCGGAAATCGTAAAGTCCCGCCCGGCCGCGTGATTGAGCTTCAGCGTGATATCGCCGGTGTCGAGAATCTCGCGGACCTGCGCTTCCACCACGTCGCGCGGCAGGCGATACTCCGGAATACCCAGGTACAACATGCCTCCGGCGACCGGGGCGGCCTCGAAAATCGTCACCGAGTAGCCCATCAGGGCGAGGTCATGCGCGGCGGAAAGTCCGACGGGGCCGCCTCCCACCACCGCAACCTTGAACCCCAGCTTTTTCTGGCCCCGGCCTTCGTTGACCTTGATGGGACGCTTCGACTCCGGCCCGAACTGTTCCGTCAGAAACCGCTTTAATGCGCGAATAGAAATGGGGCGGTCGATCTCGCCGCGGCGGCAGGCCGTCTCGCAGGGATGAGCGCACACACGACCGCAGATGCTGGCCAGAGGATTGGGATCGCGCGCCAGCCGATAGGCCTCCTCGAAGCGTCCCTCGGCGATGAGTCCCACATAGCGCCCGGCGTTGGTGTGGGCCGGACAGGCCATCATGCAGGGAAAGTTCGAGTGCAGCCAGTCGGCATCGACCTTCTTGTTCTTGAATCGCTTCAGCATTGCTGCACTTTCCAACCCTGGCAACGGCTGACGGTCAACTTATTTTCCGGGCTGGTTTTCGATTGATTCTGGTATGGGAGAAAGGGGAGCGAGTGCATCACATCCCGCCGCTCCCCGTCTGCACCACGTGCTCCTTACTTCGTCAGGGTGAAATCCGCTTTGCCCCCGCCGGACACGGTCACGGGTTTGGACTGATTCTTGGCTCCCTCATGCCAAGCGGTTACCGTGTAGCTTCCATTGGGGACGTTGTCGATTTTGTAATTCCCATCTTTGTCGCTCAGGGCAAAATACGGCGTTGGTGAGACAACGATGAAGCCGGCCATCTCTGGGTGCACGACGCAGAGCAGCGGCACGATCCCAACGTCGTCGAACTTGAACGACCGGGTTTGTCCCTGGGGCCAGGTGCCCAGGCTATGACCCAGCTTCTTGTTGCCGCTGATGCCGGTCCAGAACACGTTGTGCGCCACCGGATCGCTGTTCAGGAAGTCCACCGTTGTGCCCTGCTGCACCACCAGAACGCGAGGCCGGAACATGATCCTCCGCTGGTCGATCTGCGGCTTTGCGGTCGGGGGCGGAAAAGTTTTTCCGGGGATCGCTTCGATATACACCACCGACGGGCCGTTCATCCCGGACGCCTTGCCGCTGATCGTCCCAGCAATGGCATCCATGCACATCATCATCAGTACCAAGAAAACGATTCCCGCACGTTTCATTACTCTCTCCTCATTTGCCCTTGCGTTGCCGTGTGCTGACAGGATTACTTCGTCAGTGCGAAATCCGCTTTGCCGCCGCCGGCGACAGTTACGGGTTTGGACTGATTCTTGGCTCCTTCATGCCAGGCCGTCACGGTGTAGCTGCCGTCGGGAACATCTTTGATCTTGTAGGCGCCGCTGTCGTCGGTCTCGGCGAAATACGGCGTTGGACTGACGACGATGTACGCGCCCATCTCGGGGTGAACGTTGCAGAGCAGCGGCGCCACTCCCGGCTTGTCGAAGGTAAAAGAACGCTTCTCACCCTTGGGCCACGTTCCCAGGTTGTGTCCCGCCTTCTTGTCCGCGCCGACGGCGCTCCAGAAAACGTTGTGCGCCACTGTGTCGCTATTCAGGAAATCCACCGTGGTGCCCTGCTGGATGGCCATGATGTGCGGCACAAAGACCAGCCCTTTTTGATCCATGACCGGGTGGTTTGTCGGAGCCGGGAAGGTTTTGCCGGCAATGGCTTCAACATAAACCACCGACTTTCCCTTCATGCCCGTGACCTTGCCCTCGATATCGCCGGCCCACGAAGCCGCGCTCAGTCCTGCGATCAGCGCGACGATTGCCAATGTCTTCATTGCGAATTTGCTGTTCATTGTTCTCATCTCCTTGAAATCATCTCAAACAACGTCTCGGTTGTTGTTAGTGCGCTGGGGAAAGACCATCTTCTAAAAGAAGATTCTGGCGTCCAGATATAGAGTGTTGTTCGCACTTGCGTTGCGGCCAAAGCCGTCATAGTTGGTGGCTGCGCCATTAAAGCGTGTGTATCCCGTGTACTGGGCGGCAAGTTGCAGGTTCTGCCATGGCCAGTAGGAGAGGTTAAGGATATATCCGGCGCTTCTGGGGTCACCATTGAAGTTGCCGGTCACCGCGGTGCCCGACGGATAAAACGCGAGGTCGGAAGTCCCGGTCGTATTGAACCAGCCGAACGTGCCCGTATATTTGTTTCCGATGTGGTATTCGGCATTGGCCATCACCGTGTTCAAACGGTGCGATCCCTGCGATACCAGCGGAGTCGGACTCCCCGGACCACCACCCTGAAACAGCAGGCTCAGCAGATCGTTGTTTTCCCGGATGTACGTCGCCCGGAACGAGAGCACATCAGTTCTGACGATGGTGCGGTCGATTTGCGTGTCGAACGCGAAGTCCGTATACGAATCCGTGGGAATAGTGGCTCCGGAAGGATCGGTGATTTCGTTGGGAGTGGAACGCATATGCATGCCGTAGGTGCCGATTTCATACTGCGTCTTTCCTGTGAGCTCCTGCCAGGCAAGGCGCCAATAGGGAGCCACGCCGCGAATGTTGATGCCATAACCAGCCCCGGCATTAGAGCCGGGATTGGGCTGCGGTCCGCCCACGTGCTCCGAGCGATAGACGGCCGTGTCCAGATACAAATGGTTGTCCCACATGCCAAACACGCCCAGGCCGGCAACGTCCTGGGCCAGACCGCCATTAATGAAAGGATTGGCATTGGGAGTGGGCGCGTCATCGCTGGCGATCCATGGATAGCCCCACGCCGGCGTGCTGTTCCACAGATCCTCGACCGTGGGATTGTTGTTGAGATCGATGCCGTACACGAATTCCTTCCCACTCATCTTCGTCTTGTTGGCGAAGCGGATATCTGTGTTGTCGCTGGTGAAGTGATCGTCCTGGGTGTCGTAGGTCGTTTGCAGAAAGCTGCCGATGTGGCTGGTCCACGCACCGGAAAGGAACAGCGAGATATCTTGAGGAAACTCGAAGTTACCGTTCTGGGTTTGAGGCTGCGCCGTCTTGAGCGAGGTGAACGAAGTCTCCAGCATAACGGACAGCGGCAGCGACGCGAGCAGATCGAGAGGAGACCGCTTCTTGCTCCCGTCAGCCTTTACCGTCTTGGTGTCGTCTCCTCGATCGACGTAGCCGGTCAGTTTGAATTTGCGTCCGGCTGGGTTCAGCTCCGGAGGAGTGTAATGGCAGCCGCTGCACGCCAGCCCCGTTTGGCGGGCGTAGCTGGGCACCGCCTGCGCGGTGGGTGGATTCAATACAGCAAGAGACAGCAACAGCAAGCCGAACGTGAACAGCGTGAAATTGAACGCAAAGACGGGCCTGCGTGCGTGCATGAGTAGCCTCCTAGCTATAAGTATGCGAGGTTTGTGGCCTCTAATCTGCCCCGAAGATGGGCCTGATACTACCACGGTCGTAGTAGCCCACTAGAAGAGGAATCACATATGAATGTGATTACGATCACACTTTGCCCCTTGAATCGAAACAGAAATGTGTGCTCTCCGACTCCTGGGGCACCTAGGCTTCGCAAGCGCTCAGGTAAGGTTCGAGAGCATTGCCGATAGCATCAAGGACGATGGGCCGGGGCAGATTGCGCAGCTTTCCCGCGCGAATCTTGCGGTACTGGACCGGGAGGTGGTCGCTCACGAGGGTCTCGGGCATTCCGGAATGCTCCAGGTTGTAGAGCAGTGTTTGAACCGCATTCTTGGCCTCAGGATGCGTCCAATAGTAGCGAATGCGATCGCTGTAGCTGGAAACTCGCAATCGATGTTGTTGTTCGAGTGTGCCCCGATAATGCTTTTGCCAGTGTTCGGTATGCTTGAGCATGATCTCTTCCATGCGTTCGCGCAAATTGGATCTCTCGGAAGCACTGACGCATTCGGCTTCGATCGCCGCCAGCGCAAATAAGGCTTGCCGCAGGGCATAAGTCAATGCAGGGCCGACTTTCAAGATCGCAAAGCCGTCGCGAACCAGAGATGCCAAGGCTTCCGGCCGCTGGTAGTCGGTGGAGTGCGCTTCAAAGACTAACGCGGGATTGTGCCGGAGCCACGCGGACAGTTCTGCCGCTCTGGCAGGGTCGTAGTCTTCCACTGATTCGTCAGCGAACTCAACACCGGGCTGGACTACGAGTGCAACGACTCTCCGCCAGGCCTGATCAAGTCCGGACGCTGAAAATGCCTGATGGTGAAGGTGCCACGCTTCTTCGGCTGCCTCGGGGCTTGTAACCGAAAGCGTCATTTCCGTGACGGCCCCGCCGGGCGTCGGCACCTCTGTGCCGATGACATAGGCAAGCTCGCCCGACGGATTCGCACCCTCTGCTGCACTGCACAAATCCGCGGCGCGTTGTGCAACCACGTGGTCAGGCAACGGGCATGGGTCGTCCGCGCAAGACATACTCGTGTCCAGATGAATCTTGCCATAGCCTTCACGGACAAAAGTGCGGAGCATCTCGCGGGCATTCGTCATCGCTTGGGCTGCAGGGAGACTCTGCCATGGATAGGGACCCAGATGATCACCCCCAAGCAGGATGCGATTGGCTGGAAATCCGACACGCCTGGCGATGGCGTGCACCATCTCGCGGAAGTCACGAGGCGCCATGCCCGTGTACCCACCGAACTGATTCACCTGATTGCAGGTGGCTTCGATGAGCAGAGGTCCCGCGGCAGTGGAATGCCGCTGCATGCAGGCCTCGAGAACCAACGGCTGGGCAGAGCAGACTGAGTAGATACCGCGCCCGCGGTCTTGAGCCCTGAGATGCGGCAGTTCCAGAAGAAAGGTGGACATGAGAAGGGCCCGAAGGGTACACCTTAACTCATTCCCATCGAGGCGACAAAAAAGCGATTACTTCTGGTAACTGGTGGGCGTAGCCGCTGCCGCGGCATCGAATACCAGCTTGCCTCCGACAATCGTTTGCAGCACTCGAACGTCACGGATCTTCTCAGGGACAATCGAGAATAGGTCGTCGCTGAGAAGAACCATGTCGGCCAATTTCCCAGGCGTGATCGAGCCTTTTTCCTTGTCCTGAAATTCGGCGTATGCCGAGCCTATTGTGTAAGCTTCGACCGCTTCTGCCACGGAGAGCTTTTGCTCGGGGAACCAGCCGCCAGGATTCTTCCCATCCAATGTTGCCCGCGTTACGGCGGCATAAACGGTCAAGAGGGGGTTCAGCGGAGCCACTTCCCAGTCAGTGCCGAAGGCCAGCCGCACGCCGTGATCCAGAAAAGTGCGGAAAGCGTAAGTGCGGCTGGCCCGATCGTGACCGATGTGCGCCTCGGCAAAGCGGCCATCGTCGATCGCATGGTAGGGCTGCACCGATGCGATCACGTGCAACTGGGCGAAGCGCTCGAAATCCTTGGCCGCCATGTGTTGGGCATGCTCAATGCGGAAGCGCCGGTCCGCTTCGCCGTGGGTTTTGATCACGTCGGAGTAAAGGTCGAGAATGATGGAGATGCCTTCGTCGCCGATGGCGTGCGTGCAGATCTGCAATCCCGCGGCATCTGCCTTCATGTAGCGATCCCGCATGAGAGAAACCGGGTGCATTTCGTCGGACAATAGTCCGCGATTGTTCCCCTGATTCAGGAAAGGCTCATAGAAGTACGCCGTCCCGGACCCGAGGGAACCATCGGCGTACGCCTTAACCGCGCCGATGCGCAGGTACGGCCCTCCGAACGCGTGGCCGATGCCGAGTTTTGCCTGGTCGTCGACCTGGGTAATAAGAGGAGCTGCGTAAATCCGCGTGGTCAGCTCGCCGCGGCGCGCCAGTTCGGAGTAGACGGCGATGTCCTCATAGTCGGGATTCATATGCTGAACGCTGGTTACACCGAGGGATGCTGCGTAAGCCAGTGCTCGCTTAACAATCTTCAGTCTTTGGTCGTGCGTAAGGGGCGGAATAACTTTGTCGATGTAGTCTGTGGCAGCGTCCTTCAGCGCGCCGGTGGGATTGCCCTGCGCATCACGGACGATGGTGCCGCCGGGCGGATCGGGAGTCTGCGCCGTAATGCCGGCAAGGCGTAACGCTACCGAATTGGCCAGTCCCATGTGACCGTCGTAGCGACTGACGAACACCGGCGTATCCGGAGTAAGGGGATCAATCAGCTCCTTGGTCGGGATTTGTTCCGGGTTCCACTTGGTCTCGTCCCAGTTCCCTCCCAGGATCCACTCACCCTTGGGCGTGATCTTGGCACGCTCGCCGATGCGGCGGGCAAACTCCTGGGGAGTTGCAGCGTCGTTGAGCTGGACGTTGGTGAGTTGTTGTCCGCCCGAGACGAAGTGCACATGCGCATCGTTGAAGCCGGGCAACAGCAAGCGGCCTGCGGCGTCGATTACTCGGGTGTGCGGGCCGCGCCAAGCATCTACATCGCTACTCGATCCGACGGCGACGATGCGGTCTCCCAGCACTGCCACAGCCTCGGCCGTCGGCGTGGACTTATCGACGGTCCAAATCTTGGCGTGGGTGATAATGAGGTCGGCGGCCGGTTTGGACTGAGCGCGGTTCTGTTCCGGCAATGCAAAGCACCCGACAAACACAAAGAGCCATAAAAAAAGATTTCGAAAATTCATGTGTATTCACCTGGGAGGCTGTGCTGCGGCGCAACCAAAATTCGCTGCAATGCAGCATGGTGGCCGCCGCTGCACTGGCGAGCGGACATATGTATCGAAACGCCTTGAGCCTCAGAACTCGTAGCGCAATGCGAACTGCATCACCCGCGGGTTGGTCATCAGATGCGTGTAGTTGCCGAAATTCGGAACCGCGATCGAGTTGTTGCTCTCGCTTGCGCTAGAAGAATTCTGGTCGTTGAAGTCGAAGCGAGTCGAGTTGGTCACGTTGAAGACTTCCCAGCGCAACGCCAGACTGTGTTTTTCATTCCAAGGCATGTGCCAGCGTTTCGAGAGGCCGAGGTCGATACCGAAGAATCCGTCGCCACGTACGAAATTACGCACGCCAACCTGGCCCGGCAGGGCCGGATTGAACAAACTCTGGGCGGTGTCTGGGTGCTGGAAAAGGTTCACGTTGCCGTTCGGCAGATGGTACGCCCCGCTTTGTACGTGCGACACGGTTGGCATGGCCGCACCTTCCCAGTACCAGTCGGTCGGGTAGTCGGCTGGGTTGTTGTAGATGGTGTACGGGAAGCCGCTGGTCCACCGGAAAAGGCCGGAAAGTTGCCAGCCTCCGATGGCGGCATCGACGCCGTGATTCACGTGATTGGCGTAGGGACGGCCTCGGCCGAAGGGCAAGTCGACGATCCAGTTCGCATTGAATTGATGCGTGGTATCAAAGTCGGAAACGGCTTTGAAAAGATCGGGCGACCAGGCGTTGAACATCTGGCAGCCGCCGCTGAAGTTGAGGGCGGAGGAATTTCCGACGCGCTCGGCGTCGGAACAAAGGTCGATCGACTTGGAGTACGTGTAATTAAAGTCGAACTGAAAGCCGTGGCTCATCTGGTGCCGGAGCGTGGCTTGCAGCGCGTTGTAGTTCGAGAATCCAATGGAGCGCAATGCGAACAGAGATGTGTATTGCGGGTTGTAAAACGCATTCGGCCCTCCCACCGGATAGTACTGGCAAAGCGGCTGTGCTTGTGCTGAGTGCCCGCACCATGGATCGAAGGTAGCGTCGGGTATTCCGCCGTTCCCGAATCCCGATACGAAGGGGACATCCAGAGCCTGAAGCGCAGTAGTCTCAACGCCGGCCACTCCGCAGAAGAGATCGAAGATGGCCAGGACTGGATCCGTGGTCGAAGAAGGCCCGCCGGTGCCGCAACCTCCAGTCTGCGCACCAAGAGCGTAGGATCCGCCATTGATAGGCATCTGCAGCCTGTTGGTCCAATACTGAATTACGGCCGGACTGACCATGGAATCGTTGAAGGTGGCGTCGGTCACACCTTGCAGTTCGTAAAGTTGGGCCAGCGGCTGGATGGCGGAGAAGTAATCCAAGCCGGATTTTTTATCCCGGAGGTCGAGCGGCTGAGCGACATCCTGCGAACTCAGCAGGCGATGTGAGAGTCGCCCCACATAGGCCAGATCGAGCGAGAATCCTGCGCCGAGGTCCCGCTCCACCGAGAAGTCCATGGTGTAGGAATAGGGCGTCTTGAGTGAGGTGTCGAGACTGGTGCCGAAGTCGGATCCGCCGAGTTCCTCCATGGTCGGAATCACTTCCGGGAAACTCGGCGCTCCAGGGGCGGTTTGCAGAAGACTGGGCGGAACGACGTTAACGTTCGTTAAACGAGGCAAACTGGCGAGCGACAGGATTGGGTTGGTGAGACTCGTCGTCAGACCGAAAGAATTGCCGCTGAACTCATCAACGATCCCCTGGCCGAAACGGTCGTAGACAATTCCGAAGCCGCCACGGATCGAAGATTTATTTCCGCTGCCCAGGAGTTTGCTCAGGAAGCCCTCCGTCTTATTGGGGGCCCAGGCAAAGGCGACGTGGGGACCAACGTTGCCGAAATCCCAGTTCCAATATCCCTTTTTGCCGTTAGCGGGGCCGCACCAGTCGACTTGCAGTGGGACATCCTGGTTCGACGGAGTTCCGCGGCCGCCAGAATTTGCCCGCAATCCAAACCACTGCCCCAGACTGGGGCTCGGACAAACCTGCAAACCATTGGTCTCCCACACCGGAGAGAAGAGCGAGTAGCGCAGGCCCAGAGTCAGCGTGAGGTTGGGGCTGACCTTCCAGATGTCCTGTATGTATGGCTCGTAGGTGTCTTGCGCAAAGCGGCGCGATATGGGAGCGCCGGTCGGAAGCAACTGGAGTTGCCGATTGTAATTAAAGACCGTGGTGGCTTGCGTAACGATTCCCAGCAGGTCTGTGATGGGATAGTCGTAGCTCACGGCGAAGCTCGGATCGACGCCCGGATAGCAGCCTGCGCCCGTCGCAATGTTGCAGGGGCCGGAGCCGCTTGGATTCTGTGCAGGGTTCAAGGGGCTGTTTTTGTCGGCAAATCCGGAGGTTGTGGTAAAGGAGGAATTCGTGCTGCCGCTGTCGAACGACGAGGTGTAGTTCAGCCGAGGGTCGCGCATGAACAAAAGATATCCGCCGAACTGCAGTGTGTGCTTCCCGTGAACCCAAGACATATCCTCGGAGAAGTTGTGCATCGGGCGCTGGAAATTCTGACTTCGCGTGATGCTTTGCGTGAAATTGAAACTGACCCACGGCTGATAGGAATTGCCGATCGTTCCGTAACTCTCTCTCACGAACCCGTAGTGGAAATTGTTGATCAGGTTCGGACGAATAACAGCCGAATAGCCTGCCACCAGTCCTTTATTGTGGTAAACAGTTTGCCCTTGCGGAGCCTGGCCCGGGAAATATGGCTGGCAGCCTCCACAGGTATCATCCGAATCGTCCATCATGGCTCCCATCAGGGAAAGACGCTGCTTGCCGTCTTGCGTGACGTTGTAGTCGGCGCGGGCGATGTAAACGTTCTGGGTCTGACGCGTCGGCGCTGCAAAAACAAATCCCTGGTAGTTGAAGCCATCGCCCGTCACGTTGCTGTTGGGCAAAGGCAGGCTCTGGAAGTACGCCATCGCCGCCGGATCGGGCCCGGCGTGGGTGGGATCGATCTGTTGCAATTGCTGAGGAGAAAGGGCGGTATAGGCGATCGTCTTCTGACTACCGTCAGGTTCAGTAATTACGACCGGAGCGGGAATGGAATATTGCTTTCCACTTTGGCCGGTAACGAAACCGCCGGGGCAGTCGGTTGCCACGGTTGCACTCGCAGAATTGCACTGGTAAAACATCACGCCGTCACGCATCGACAAACTCGGAACTTCCTCTCCGGAACTTACCGTCGCCTCCGCGCGTCGCGTACCTTCGTAATTCAGGAAAAGAAATGCGCGATCCTTCTTTATGGGTCCGCCGAGCGAAGCGCCAAAGATATTTCGAATCAGCTTGGCAGGAGTGTTGCAGTCATCGGGGTTGGGCGACGTGCAGTTTTGCAACTCGGTCAGCTTGTTGAAGTAATCGTTGGCGCTGGTGTAGGTGTTGCGCAGGTACTCGTAGACCGTGCCGTGAATGTTGTTGGTGCCGCTCTTGGTCACCAGCGAGACCTGCGCGCCGCTGGTTCCGCCCTCATCGGCGTTGGCGTTTGAAGTGGTAACGCGGAACTCCTGCACGGAGTCGAGCGTTACGGGCAAAACCGAGGTAAAGGCGTGGCCGCCTTCGTCGTTCACACGAATTCCATCCAGGGTGACATTGCCCTGGTCGCTCCGGGCGCCGTTTACCGCGCCGCTTCGCGAATCGTCGGTACTCGTGTCAGCTCGATTGCCGGTATAGGCGACTCCAGGCTGCAGCGTAAGCAGGTCGGGAACGTTGCGACCCTCCAGCGGCAGTTCCTTTACCTGATTCTCGCCAAACGCTATGCCCAAGGAAGCGTCGGTCGTATTGATGACCGCGGCTTGCGCGGAGACTTCCACCTGCGTGGTGATCGCACCGACCTGGAGGGTGACATTTAGCGTAGTTGGAACATTGACCAGCAACTGCATGCCGGGCTGCTCGTATTTGTTGAACCCTTCCTTCTCAACCGTAAGTGTGTAGGTGCCGGGAGGAAG
>CAYOUY010000343.1:0-3499 GCA_964407245.1 uncultured Acidobacteriaceae bacterium | reverse complement strand
GAAGGCATCCTATTCGCTGATTCGCCAGTCGGTCTCGCTCGATTCACAAGTCATTCTGGTTCCTTTCGACCAGTCCCCGCATGATCCGAGATTCTGGTTGCGGCCGATCGCTCTGATTTATCTCGGAATCGGCTTGTACGTGCTCCTGCGCCGGTGGACCGCCGCCGGCTCTACTCATTTCTACATCTTCTGCCTGGTTTCGTTTATTGCCTATTCGTTCAAGTACACGGGAAAGCTGGACCCGTTTGACTGGGAGATTTACTGGAGCAACGTCGTCGCCTGGGTGTTGCAGCCAGCATTGTTCTTGCACTTCGTGCTGACTTTTCCCGAGAAGCGGGAATTTGTCTGTCGGCGGCCTTGGCTCTTGGCCGTGGCGTATGCGCCGGGTGCTGTGCTGCTGGTAAGGCACATTCTCGCATTGAGGCTAGCCCATCCGAGCGGACTGCTGCGTTGGGATATGGACCGGCAGGAAATGGCCTATGGCGCATTGCTGTTCATCATTGCAGCCGCGGTCCTGTGGGACAGCTACCGGCGCGCCAGCAGGACGATTCTGCGCCAGCAACTGAAATGGGTGACGCGCGGCACTGTGCTGGCTATCGTTCCCTTCACACTGTTTTACGTCATTCCCTACCTGATTGGATTGCCGGGTGTGAAGATTTCCGTGCTGTCGATGGGCTTGTTGCCTCTGACCTTCGGCTATGCGATCTTCCGCTACCGCTTAATGGACGTAGACCTGATTTTCAAGCGCGGCGTTGTCTACACGGTGGCCGCCGCAGCTGTCATAGGAATGTATTTTGCGCTGGTCGCCGGCGTCGCCGAACTGGTGCACATGCAGAAGCCCGGCACGGGTCCCTTGGGCCTGATTTTGGCTGTGGTCGTAACTGCACTGTTGTTCGACCCGGTCCGCAAATGGATTCAGGACCATGTCGATCAGTTCTTCTACCGCACCCGCTACGACTACCGGCGAACGCTGATCGAGTTCGGCCGCGAATTGAGTTCGGAAACCGATTTGAACACTTTGCTCTCCTCGGTCATCGACCGCCTCTCGCGCACCCTGGCCGTGGACCGGATCGGCATCTTTCTGAATTCCGGCGGTGAACCGGAGCAGTTTGTCCTGTCGAAATCCGTGGGCATGAATCCCATGGCCGGTCTCGATCTGAGTTTCCTGTCCGTCCCGCGCCCGGGACAAGCGGGACACCTGTTCTTCGAAAACACGCACCAGGTGCCGCGTGAGACGGCGGCCTCGCAGCAGGCGATCGCCCGACTCGATCTCAACTACTACATCCCATGCCACGCGCAGCAGAGAACGATTGCCGTGTTGGGCCTGGGCAAGACCAGCAAAGGCGATTTCCTGACCAGCGAAGACGTCGAGTTGCTTGAGACTCTCGGCGGATATCTTGGCATTGCGATTCAGAATGGACAGCTCTATGCGTCGCTGCAGCAAAAAGTCGCCCAGTACGAGCGCCTGAAAGACTTCAACGAGAACATTGTCGAATCCATCAACGTCGGTATTATGGCGCTCGACATGGAAGACCGCATCGAGAGCTGGAACGCACAGATGGAAGTGATGTACGCGGTGCCACGCTGGCAGACTCTGACCCAGCCGGTGCGCAGCGTTTTCCCGCCGGAATTTGTGGAAGAGTTCTATCGCGCCCGTCAAAACCCCGGCATCAATAACCTCTACAAGTTCCGCCTCAAGACGCCGGCGGGCGAAACTCGCACCGTTAATGCGGCGATCGCCCCGTTAGTGACGCGCAAGTTCGAGGTGATTGGGCGCCTGATCATCATGGACGACATCACCGAGCGGGTGGAACTCGAAGGCCAGCTTTTCCAGGCCGACAAGCTTTCCTCCATCGGCCTTCTGGCCGCGGGTGTGGCGCACGAGGTCAACACGCCGCTCGCCGTGATTTCCTCCTACACCCAGATGCTGGCCAAGCAGTTGCAGGGCGACTCGCAGAAGTCGGGGCTGCTGGAGAAAATCACGCGGCAGACGTTTCGCGCTTCGGAGATTGTCAACAATCTGCTGAACTTCTCGCGTACCAGCGGCAGCGAGTTCAGCGATGTCGACGTGAACAAAGTCATCACCGACACGCTGGCTCTCTTGGAGCACCAGCTCAAAGTCGCAAAGATCCAAATCCATTCCGATCTGGCGGCGGCGATTCCACCCATCCAGGGCAATGCCGGAAGATTGCAGCAGGTCTTCCTGAATCTGTTCCTGAACGCCAAGGACGCCATGCCGGGCGGCGGCAGGCTCAGCGTGGCCACCAGCAATGGCGACATGGTGAGCGTGCGCGTATCCGACACGGGTTCGGGAATTGCGCCGGAGCATGTGCAGCGCATTTACGATCCTTTCTTCACGACCAAGACCACGACCAAAGAAGGCCAGCCGCGCGGCACCGGCCTCGGTCTGTCCGTGACCTACGGCATCATCCAGGAACACTCCGGCAAAATTCGTGTCGAGAGTCAGCCGGGGTCGGGAACGACGTTTGCTTTGGATTTTCCCCTGAGCAGAAGGGCCGTCCATGTCTGAAGCGGCCGTCATCTCGCGTCACGCGGGCTCTGGAGCGGCACCAACCGCCGGGTCGGTGCTCATCATCGACGATGAGGCCGAGATTCGCGAATCTTTGCAGACGCTGCTCGAGATGGAGAGCTTCGAAGTACAGACCGCGAGCAGCGGCGAGGAAGGCCTTGCACTGCTCGGAGAGCATCCCTTTGATCTCGTTTTGTTGGACCTGACGCTGCCCGGCCGCAATGGAATGGAGGTCCTCACCGAGATTCGTTCCCATGATGCCCGCATGCCTGTGATCATGATTACGGCGTACGGCACGGTGGAGAACGCGGTTCGCGCCATGCAGGCCGGGGCGGCTAATTTCATCCAGAAACCGTGGGACAACGAGAAGCTTCTCGCCGATGTGCGCGCCGCCGTGGGTTGGCGCCGTGCTGAAGAAGAAAACGTTCAGCTGAAGCGCGCACTCAAGCAGCGCTACAACTTCGAAAACATTGTCGGTAAAAGCGAGGCCATGCTGAAGATTTTCGACCTCGTCGGCCAGGTGGCAAACAGCCGTTCGACAGTGCTCCTGCAGGGCGAAAGCGGAACCGGCAAGGAAGTCATTGCCAAGGCAATTCACCTGAATTCTCCGCGGCGCGACAAGCCATTCGTTCCTGTCAACACCGGCTCCATGCCGACCGACCTTCTTGAGTCGACGTTGTTTGGCCACGTAAAGGGCGCCTTCACCAGCGCGATCGCTTCGAAAAAAGGGCTCTTCGAAGTCGCCGACAAGGGCACTCTCTTCCTCGACGAAATCGCAACCATGGGCCTGGAAACTCAGGCCAAAATTCTGCGCGTGCTGCAGGACCGGCGATTCATGCATCTGGGCGGAATTCAGGAGATTCAGGTAGATGTGCGCATCATCGCAGCGACCAATATCGATCTGCGGCAGATGGTGCGGGAAGGGAAATTCCGCGAGGATCTTTTTTACCGCTTGAACGTAATTTCGCT
>CAYOUY010000342.1:0-12121 GCA_964407245.1 uncultured Acidobacteriaceae bacterium | reverse complement strand
CCATTGAGTCATTCGACCCAATCACTCAAAGACTCAATCGCTCAATGGCTCAATGTATGTAGAACTTCACGCCCGCTCTGCGTTCAGCTTTCTCGAAGGCGCTTCCCTGCCCGAGGAGTTGGTGAGCACGTGTGCCCAACTCGGCATGCCTGCCATGGCATTGCTCGATACCGACGGCGTCTACGGTGCGCCGCGCTTTCACCTGGCCGCAGGAAAAACGAAGGTCAAGGCGCACATCGGAGCAGAAATCGCATACCAAATTCAGGTTTCAGATTGCAGATTTCAGATTGAAAAATCAAAGCTTCGCAGATCTCCATCAATCTGCAATCTAAAATCTTCAATCTGCAATCCCGTCCGTCTTCCCCTGCTTATTCACTCCCGCGCCGGCTATCAAAACCTCTGCCGCCTGATCACCAAAATGAAGCTGCGCGCGAAAAAAGGCGAAGGGACTGTCACCGAACAAGAATTGCAAGAGCACGCCGAAGGTTTGATCTGCCTCACTGGCGGCGATGAAGGCCCGCTCGCCGCCGCGCTAAAGCAACGCGGCCTCGAAGAAGCACGCTGCCAAGTTGATCGACTCATCGGCATGTTCGGTCACAAAAATGTCTACGTCGAATTGCAGCGTCACTTCCACCGCGAAGAAGAATCCCGCAACCGCGCCGCCATTGAAATTGCGCGCTCACTTCATCTTCCGTTGCTTGCGACCAATGGCGTGAACTACGCCACTGCCAAAACGCGCGAACTTGCCGATGCTTTCACCGCGATCCGCAATCATCGAACTCTGTCGACTGCAGGGCGCCTGCTCTCCCGCAACTCCGAACGTTTTCTGAAATCTCCGCAGGAAATGCAGCAACTCTTCGCCGATCTACCCGAAGCCCTCACCAACACGCTCGATCTTTCCTCGCGCCTTGAATTCACCCTCAACGATCTCGGCTACGAATTCCCGCGCTATCCCGTGCCCGAAGGCGAGACCATGAATTCATTTCTTCATGCGCGCACCTGGGAAGGTTTTCACAGCCGTTACGGCCGCAAATCGCAAGATCTGCAGGCCCGCGCCCGCCTGCAAATCGAAAAAGAACTCAAGCTCATCGAAAAGCTCAAACTGGCAGGCTACTTTCTCATTGTCTGGGATCTCATCTGCTTCTGCCGCGAGCAAAACATTCTCGTGCAAGGCCGCGGATCGGCTGCCAACAGCGCCGTCTGCTACTCGCTGGGCATCACGGCGGTCGATGCCGTCAGCATGGAACTGCTCTTTGAGCGATTTCTCTCCGAAGAGCGCGGCGAGTGGCCCGACATCGATCTCGATTTGCCCTCGGGCGACGAGCGCGAAAAAGTCATTCAGTATCTCTACAAAAAATACGGTGAGCGCGGCGCCGCCATGACCGCCAACGTCATCACCTACCGCAACCGCATGGCCGCGCGCGAAATGGGCAAGGCGCTCGGCTTCGATCCGGAAACGCTCGCCAAAATTTCTGCCGCCGTCGCCACCTGGGAGTTTCGCGACGAAAACGATGCTCTCGATCGCCGCTTCCGCGATGCCGGACTCGACCTCTCGCATCCCCGCCTGCGCAAATACTACGAGCTCTGCCTCGCCGTGCAGGACATCCCGCGCCATCTTGGCCAGCACTCAGGCGGCATGGTCATCTGCCAGGGACAACTCGACTCCGTCGTACCGCTCGAACCTGCCTCCATGCCGGGCCGCGTCGTCGTGCAATGGGACAAAGAAGACTGCGCCGACATGGGCATCATCAAAGTCGATCTGCTCGGCCTGGGCATGATGGCCGTGCTCAAGGATTCGATCGAACTCATTCGCGAGCATTATCACGAAGAGGTCGATCTCGCTCATCTTCCGCAGGACGACTCGCAGGTATATTCCACGCTGCAGCAGGCCGACACGGTAGGTATGTTTCAGGTGGAGAGTCGTGCGCAAATGTCGTGTCTGCCGCGTTTGCGGCCTATGCGCTTCTACGACATTGTTGTGGAGGTCGCGATCATTCGTCCCGGTCCGATCGTCGGCCAGATGGTCAACCCGTTCCTGCAGCGCCGTCAGGGGAAAGAAGAAGTCACCTACGCGCATCCGTCACTCGAACCCGTGCTCAAGCGCACACTCGGTGTTCCGCTCTTTCAGGAGCAATTGCTGCGCGTCGCCATGATCGCCGCCAATTTCACCGGAGGCGAGGCCGAAGAACTGCGCCGCGCCATGGGTTTCAAACGCTCGCAGGCGCGCATGAAGGAAATCGAAGCCCGCCTTCGTGCCGGCATGACGGCCAACGGAATTTCACCGAAAGCGCAGGAGGAAATTATTCTTTCCATCACTTCCTTCGCGCTTTACGGGTTTCCCGAATCGCACGCCGCCAGTTTCGCGCTGATCGCTTATGCCAGCGCATATTTGAAATGCCACTACCTGGCTGCATTCACTGCGGCCTTGCTCAATAACCAACCTATGGGATTTTATTCGCCGGCAACGATCGTCAAAGACGCGCAGCGCCATGGGCTGAAACTGTTGCCGGTCGATGTGATGAAGTCGGAGTGGAATTGCACGCTGGAAGAAGTCGTCAGTCGTCAGTCGTTAGTCGTTAGCCAGGAAGATTTAGAAACAAAACCCAACGGCCAACGACCAACAACTAACGACCTGAGAATCGCCCTCCGCATGGGCCTGCGCTACGTCCGCGGACTGCGCGAAGAAGCCGGCCAGTCGCTGGTTTGCGAGCGTGCGCAAACACCGTTCACTTCCATTCACGATCTCACCCGCCGCGTCCCGGAACTGCGCAAAGATGAACTGACCACGCTCGCAGAAATCGGAGCGCTGAACTCAATAGGCAATTCACCACAGAGGCACAGAGACACAGAGAAGAACAAATCGACAATAAAAAATCATAATTCTTCCGTGCCTCCGTGGCTCCGTGGTGAGAATGATTCTCAGGACTCGCAACTCGGTACTCGGGACTCAGGACTAAATCGCCGTGATGCCCTCTGGCAGGTCGAAGCTGCCGTCCGTGCCTCCGGGCCGCTGCTCGAACAAAACGCCGAGCCTGATTTGCCTTCACCGCTTCAGCCTATGAATCACGAAGAACGCCTGGTCGCCGACTTTCATGGCACCGGACTCACCGTCGGCCCGCATCCCATGGCTTACCGGCGTGCCTGGCTCAATGCCATGGGCATTCGCCGCGCCAGCGACCTGCGCGGCATTCCCAGCGGCAAGCGGCTTCGCATCGGAGGCTGCGTCATCGTGCGCCAGCGTCCCGGCACCGCCAAGGGATTCGTCTTCCTCAGCCTGGAAGATGAGACCGGCGTGGCCAATGCCATCATCCGTCCTGACCTGTTTCACCAGAATCGCCTGCTGCTGGCCAGTGAGCGCTTTCTCGCCATCGAAGGCATTCTACAAAATCAGGACAACGTCATCTCCGTCCGCGCTGAGCGCGTGCTGCCGCTGTTTGTTACGAAGGCCGAAACCGCCTCCCACGACTTCTATTAGCGCCCGCAATCCCTGCTATCATCCCTTCCCGAAAAAATGGAGGTCCGCCATGGAAATTCTGGATGCCGCCAAGAACGCTGTTCGCGTGGAGGAAACTCGCCTTCGCCACCAGTTCATCGACGGGGAACGCCGCTCACGCATTGCGCATCACAAACAGGCGATCGCCGAGCGCAAGAAACTCGCGCTGGCGCCGGGTGCGGCCTCGCCGCTCAATCTGTTTGCCGATGGCGATTCCTGGTTCGATTACCCGCTTCCGGTGACCGGCCGCAACGATGTGATTCGCTCCATCGGCAACCACGGCAATCCGCCTCCGTTCATCCTCAACCTGGCTCACTACGGCGACGAAGCTCGGGACCTTCTTGGCGTCAAGCGCCGCCAGCGGATCATCGACAATCTCAGCGACCGCGACAACGGAGTCTTCGATGCGATTCTATTTTCTGGCGGCGGCAATGACACGGTCGGCAATCAATTCTGTTTGTGGATTCAGGAGTACGCCCCGGGGATGAACCCAGATCAGGGCATCAACGCTCCGCGTCTTAACGATGTGCTTGGGGTCGTGCGCAGCGCCTACGAAGATCTGATTGCCATCCGCGACCAATACTCGGAAACCAGTCTCATCTTCATTCACGGTTACGACTTCGCCATTCCCAATGGCGTGGGTATCTGCGAAGACTCAGCCGGAGGCAAGCCCGATTACCTGATTGGACCGTGGCTGCAGCCTTCGCTAGAACTGCGCAAATGGATGGATCCGGAGTCGGAAAAACAAGTCGTCAAAGAATTCCTGCTGCAATTCCGCAATCTGCTTGTGCAGATAGCGAAGGCACACCAGAATGTGTTCTACGTTGAAACCCAAGGCACGCTGGCGCCAAATGAGTGGGCCAATGAGCTGCATCCGACGCCAGAAGGGTTCGACATGATCGCGCGGAAGTTTATCGGGGAAATGGCGGCCAGTCCGACACTGAAGGGCCGAATCTAATCCGCGCCTCGACTGGTGCGCGGGCTTACTTCCCCGCGTAACTGACCCTCCAGATCGAGTTTGATCCGTCGTCGCTCACCAGGAGGGAGCCATCGGGCGCGACCGTGATCCCAACCGGACGTCCCCAAACATGTCCGTCGGGAAGAACGAATCCAGTCAGAAAATCCTGATATTCGCCGGTGGCATGGCCCGTCTGATGCAATGGCACGCGGATGACCTCGTAGCCCACGCGCACGGCCTTGTTCCATGATCCGTGCTCGGAAGCGAAAATGTCGCCTCTGTACTCCGCGGGAAATTTGTCGGCCTCGTAAAATGTGAATTCCAGCGACGCATTGTGTGGCTGCAGCAGCACGTCGGGAACGATGGCCTTGTCCTTCAACTCCGGATGTTTGCCCGCATGCCGCGGATCCTGATGCCCACCGATGTACCACCATGGCCAGCCATAGAACCCGCCTTCCTGCACATGCGTGATGTAATCGGGGACCAGGTTGTCGCCGAGCGCATCGCGCTCGTTCACCGAGCACCACAACTCGCCGGTCTGCGGATTGACCGCAATCCCGCCACCGGCATTGCGAATGCCATAGGCATACACCTTCAATTCACAATTCGCCGGATCACACACCAGAATGTCGGCGCGCCCCTTCTCGCCAGGATGCGTGTCCGGATCGTCCACGTTCGATCCAGAGCCGACAGCCACAAACAACTTCTTGCCGTCAGGAGAAAAGTCGACAGCTCTGGTCCAGTGCCCGCCGGTCGGAAAACCAGCGATGTGCTGCGATGACCCGCTCGCCCGCAAATCTCCGTTGTGATAGGAAAAACGAATCAATTCGTTTGTGTTTCCGATGTAGATCCACTGCGGGTCCGGCCCTGGCGGATAAAACGCAATGCCGTACGGCCGCTTTAAGCCTTCGGCGAAAACCGAAGTCTGCTGCGCCTTCCCGTCGCTCGTCATGCCGCGGAAGACGCGAATACGCCCGGCGCTGCTTTCCGCCAGAAAAATGTCGCCATTGGGAGCGGTTCGCAGCAGTCGCGGATTTTCCAGGCCTGCCGCATACAATTCCACCTTGAAACCAGCAGGTGCCACGGGCCACGCACTCTCCGGCCGCGCCACCAACTCTGCGCCGTTCTCCGCCGACTCGGTTGCGTAGGGTTCGGGTAGATCGTTCACCGTGATCTTCCGTGTCGTCCCCGGAGACTCGTAGCGGAAATCCGTAAACGGAGCGTGCGGCGCAGGATCCTTTAATGGTGAGGCATTGGCAGCCTCCGCCGGCGCTGGACTCGCGGGCGCGGCGGGCTTGCCTGCCGCCAGCGCTTCCACATAGGCGATCACCTGCCATCGCTTCTGCTTTGGCAGAAACTCCCACGACGGCATCCCGTTGTCTTTATCTCCCTTGGTGATAAACCAGAAAACTTCTCCTTCCGCCACTCCCTTGAGCTTGCCATCCACCAGAGATGGGACATTCCCCGTGCCCTGCCCCGCTTTGCCGTGGCAAGCAAGGCAGTTGCGGGCGTAAGGTGCTTGCCCGGCGTCGACGGCTTCCGGCTGGCCAGCGTACGGATTCTTCGTCGCCTTGGCCGAGTCGGGCGCGTCGTGAAAGTTTTTGTCAACGGCATGGGCAGTCACCACTGGAACGAACAGAGAAAAGAGCGCCGCAACAACATAGACTGGAAGCACCGAAACAGTCCTGCACACACGAAAGCGCATGTCGATCCTCACAAGAAAGGGTTTGCTCGCTTAGATTATGCACCGAGCCTAAGGATGGATTGAAATTTCCCTCGCATCTGGAGCGCTCGCTCAGCCTGAACGGCCGCCGCTGAGAAATAACGTGAGGATGTGGAGCGGCGGACGCCCTCTTCCGCCGGCTCGTCCGAAAACGAGGCTTCAACCCACAGCGCGCTGCGGAATCAACCTTGAGCGCTCGCACCTGCAGGGCACGCCCTTTCACAACGCGCCGTGGATCAGCTGAACCGCGAGCTCAGGATTGGCCACTTCCACCACGACCTGATTGAACTGCTCATCATGCAAATCTATGACAATGACCCGCTCGGGATGATGCACATCCCAGAAGACCCGCTTGCCGTCCTGATAGAAGGTCCCTGCTGTGATTACGCCGGGAATGTTCGTTCCGGGCGCCCGGAGTCCGTGGTACCAGCCCCGCGCAGCCTCGGGGTCGGCGCGGACACCGGCGATGTGCACGAGCGGTATCTCGAGGCTGCTCTTCAACGCCCAGAGTTTATCGGCGCCGCGAACGTGCAATATTAGCTTGCCTTCCGCGATGGAAAGGTCCACCAATGGAGTACTCCGTTGAACAGCCTCACGTCGAACCGGAGTATAGCTGTTCGCGATTGTGGCACGGAGTCAATTTCTCGGGATGTTTCGCTCAATCAGCGCGGCGGAAGAGTTGGTAGCGCTACCGGGAATCGAACCCGGGTTTGAAGATTGAGAATCTTACCGCGTAGCTATCACCTTCAATGAGTTACAGGCGATCATGACCATTCTGTGTACCGTTTTGTGTACCACAAACGGAAAAAAGTGGCCTTATTGAACCGCTGCGCTCGCCTCTGGGAAAGCCTCTGCAATTCCATCAGCGATGTTCCGGGTCTGGTAGTCCACGAACTTCCCGAACCCCGCTGCAACGTGTCTCTCCGTCACGTGAATGTAATAGCGAGCAGCGACAGCAGGCGAGCTGTGACCCATCAGCCGCGCAAGTGAGAATCGATCCATGCCCGATTGTGCGGCTCGTGTCCCAAACGTGTGCCGCCAGCAATAGAACTCGAATGGCTCTAGCTTCGCGTCCTCGATTGCATCCTCATGCGGGTGCTGTAACGAGGTTACGTGTCCCGAATTCCCAGAACCCGGAAACACGAACCCGGATTTCTTGGCCTTTAGCTCTGCTTCTCGCTTGCGCCGCTGCAAAATTGCACCTGAACGCGGGGTCAGTGGCACACTGCGTTGTGCGCTTTCGGTCTTGCCCTGGCGAACGTGAATGACTCCATTCGGAGACTCGGCGCGTGCGGTAAGGTCCACGTCCTGCCACGACAGCGGGAATAGTTCACTGTTGGGACGCAAGCCTGTATCGACAGCGAGAATAGTTGCATCCCGAAGATTGTCAGAGGCGTGAGCCAAGTAACGGGCTTCCTCCCTAAAGCTGACAACGTGATCGCGTCCCTTTGGTTGCGGCAGTTCGTGTACGGCGGGGGCATGCTCCAAGCGTCCCCAATCGACAGCGATCTTGAGAACACGTCGCAGCGTCCGCAGATCGCCATTTACGGTCACGACAGAATTTTTGGCCACCTCGCCCCTATGCCGTGCATAACGACTCGCCAGATCGCCTGTAACCGCGTCCAGCGGGGCGTCTGCGATGGCAGCGAATGCGAGCAGCCTATCGAGACAGTTTTCGTAAAACGTCACGGTTCCCGGTTTTGTGTGCGTGTTGGCGTATTGAAGGAACTCTTTTGCAAACACGCGGAAGATCGGTGGAGCGGTGGCAGTTGGTTGCGGCCACGGATCACGCGGGTGAATCTGACCGAGCCGCAAGGCCCTGCGATGTTCGGCTTCTGCTTCCTTGGCATCGTCTCGGTTTTTGGCTCTAGCGGATTTCACAATGCGGAAACTTTCTTTCGTGCCGTCCGTGTTCGTGATCGTCCATCGGAAGTTGTACCAGTAGGCTTTGCCGCGTTTGTAGATCAATCGGTGCCTCCTTTCGTGGCTCTGCTGCGTTCATGTTTGTCCTTGCTGCCCTTGGGCCGACCGCCCAGCTTGCCGTTTTCGCGGGACGCCTTTCGCTTGGCTCTGCTAGTGGCGCTCCCACGACAAGCCGGGCAGTAGCAGATCATCTCAACGTGGTGAATGGAGCATTTCATACGAAGCACAATAACCTAACACGATGGATTATTGCAACGAAATTCTCCTGTCAAACCGATGTGCTGATGCAATCAAATCGCGGAGTTCTCAAATTCCTATGACTTCCTTCTTGGGAAAACTTCCCGAGCACATAGGGAAGAATTCCCGAGCAGGTGCGGAAAATCTTCCGACAAGGACTCGCGTAACCGATTCATAAACCAGAGCTTGTGAGGTCGCAAGGCTCTCTGAAAATATCTCTGAAGGAAGAGTCTCTTAGAGAGGAATCTCTTTCTTTTCAAAGACCTTCCCTTTCGCCTGGCTCCCCGCGATCGTCGCGTGCGATTTCATCCCAGCTAAGAGGATATGATTGTTCTGCGCGATTCGGCACGTCTTCGCGCCGCATTCGCCGGATGGTACGTGCGCTGCGCCCTGATTGCGGCCGATGTCGGCGAAGGCCACGCTTCCCTTCCGGAGGAGGCAACGGAATGCCACTCTCCGGATTGAGGAGCTGATACGCGATTATTCCGTGCTGCCGCTTGTGGCAAGTGACGAGTCCTGCTTTTTCCAACCTCTCCCGCGCAACCTTGACGCTCTTCGCGTCCATCCTCGTATAGTCCCCGATCTCGTATGCCACAGTTTCAATTTGAACGGCGCTGTGCTTCTGTGCCCAGTACAGAAGCAACAAATACAGCCGGACGGCGGAGGGCGGAAGTTGCGCGAGCAAACAGGATTCAAGCAATGCCCGGGGAACCGGAAAAAAGAGGCATTGTTCTCTAAGAACATTGCTCACTGTTTCGCCCGTTCCGCAGATGCAACCGGCGCACTGAGCCGTGCTTCAATCCACGCATCCAGGTCACTTTTCCTGTAGCGAATTAGCTTTCCCGCTCGGTAATACCTCGGCCCTGTGCCATTGCTGCGCCAGAACCGCATTGTTGCGTCGCTCACTCCGATATAACGTCCCGCTTGTGGCTCTGTGCACGCTTGCTGTTCGCTCATGCTTCATGGCCTCCCGTAAGCGTAGGTTGACTTTGATTCGTTGTGGCTGCAACGTGAACAATCTGATGATGGGATATTCCACACGTGGAAAATTGCGTGAGGGTATTTTCCACGTGCTGAAGGGTTGCCTACTTTTGTGACTTTTTTCTACGAGTCTTTGAGTAAGCCTCGATTGCCTCTCGGCTGTAGTTCTTCCCTTCGGTTCGGAGGATCATTTGTATTTCTGGAGTAGTTTTGCCTTCGCCTTGGAGTTCCCAGATGCGTTCCGCCAATTCCGTTTCTCTTTTCCGCCCAGCCTTGGCCTTAGTTAGATCGGAGAGAGCCTGCCGTTTCAGTTTGGTGCGGTATTCACGCCAGCTCTGGGGGATCTGCTGCAACAGACGTTCGTATTGCTCCCTGATAGGAATGTCGTCATCCAGATTCTCGGCCCAGGCCGACATCTCCTGTCTCGCTGCCTTTAGCCGTTCACTATAGGGTGGCTGTTGTGAGATCCAAATCCCGTCAAAAGGTGGGTCGTATCTAAGCCATTTCCGCCGCCACTCCGGCAGGCTATCGAGAAAGGCTTGCAACTTCTGCTCAGGCGAATCCACGGGCCACCTCCCGGATGTGGCACTCTCCCGTTCAATAAACTGGAAGGCGGGTCCGGGAAAGCGCCCGCCGTATCGCGACGCCGATGGCCTATCGGCGGCTATCCGACCCTATCTTAACCGCTGTCAAAGGTGAAAAGATCGGCAACTGGCACCCTCAGCCTCTTAGCGATCTTGTCTAGGGTCTCAAACGAATGGGCGTTCCGACCGCGCTCAATGAGGCTCAGGAAGTCCACCGACACGTCGAGCATCTCAAGCGAATTGCTCCTGAGTCATCCGGCCGCTGACTCGAATCTCCCGCAGTCGCTTCCCAAATTTCCGCCTTAGCGTCGCCACTTGGAAGGAATTTCCAAGCGGAAGTCTCCCGTAGTATGGTTACGAGTACCACCGAATGAGATTACGGGTGAGGTAATTTCGTTATGGGCTTCAGAGAGGCAGCACTGGACGTATGTTTCGCCGTCTTCCTATTGCTCTCCTGTTCAATCGCGGCGCAAACCACAATGCCGCACGCCGACTATGAAACCTTGCTGAGAAAAATCGACGGCGATATCCCGCGATGGCAGATGCAGGTTAGTCGTTTCCACGTCGAAGACTTTTCGGTTTCATTCGTCGACGGCAAATTCACACAGGAACTGCGGGACGACGCCGCACGAGGTTTTGAGTCGCTTCGCGAATTGATCGCCAGCGATCTGGCACAGCGGCGTTTAAGCACCGAGATTCAGATATCGCAGCATCTTAATTTGGCAGCAGAGCAAATGCAGGATCTGTCACTGTTTGCTTTCAAACACGCGTCGTCGAAAATAGCGGATGAGTGGTCTAATGACGCTGCTGCCAGTGACGGGGCATTGCGCGTATACGAACTATCGTTGACCGAGCAGCTTTCTGCTTATGCAGACGAACTGCAGAGGAAGGCTGAGAAGTGCTCAAGGTAACAATCGGGGTTGTGGCCGCGCCTGTGAGACGCAAACTTCTGCTGTTCTCGCTGTCTTTCATCTTGCCGGTGTTTTCTTATGTGCAGGGCCAGAGTTCTTCGACTCAAACGGCTGACGTGCTCGACACGGTTAAGATTTTCGTCCAGGGGGATTCCAGTCGGTTGCCCGACTTCATCGAAAGCTGTAGGCGGGAATTCAAAGAGCATGGCATGACCCTGCAACTGGTCAAAGCGGATGAAGCCTTTGACTACAACATTGTCGTCGCTCAGGAGAGTTCCCTCGGAGGAGCGGCGGCAACTGTGATCGCACTCGATGGTAGGGGATTATTTGTCGCCTCGGTTGTGCGTTCCGGTCGCTTGTCGGGAAAGGGAGCCTTCAACGCCTCGGCGAAGGAATTGGCCAAGAAATTGGCCGTTCTACGGAATCATTGAACCAGGCCAGGGCTGGGCACCGCGATGGGAGGGGTTACTCAGGGGCCTTTTAGAAGAAAGTCCAGCAGAGCGGCTATCCAGTCAAAGCGGCAATTGCGACGAAGCCGTGTTCCCTACACGCCAGCCTTTGCCTTCTCGCGCATCCCTGCGCTGTGCCTTCCGCAACTCGGCTGCCGCGCGCGTAGCTTCTTCACACAGCTTGCGCCCGGAGGCTAGGATGTTCCTATGCGCATGCCGTGCTCCCTTGACGCGACGCATGTAACGGCCCCACTCTGAATCGCCCCACGGGCTTTTTACGTGAGCCGCCATAGCACGGATTATCGCACGGGCCGGACAGACCAACCAGTGGCCTCCGAGACCCGGAATCGGAGAGTTTTGGCTGAGTCTGGGGGCCCTGGGTCAGGGGTAGCTGCTCGCAGATGCGAGGGCGCAGGGGGCACAATGAGTTCTATAAAAAGGGATGTCAAGAAAAAAAGCTCCGCCTCGACCGGAGTCGGGATGGGTTTCTCGAGATCCAGCCCACTTTTTATTTACTTCGCTGGGGCGGTGTTGCCTTTTCATTCTCATAGGTTCTTCCTGGTGCCGTGCTGACGCCATCGAGTTGGAGAGAGCGGCAAGCCAGGGTGGTTGAGTGTGTCAACCATGGTTCTATCCGAGGCTCATGGCCTATGGCTATTTCTGGTTGTCCGAGAGGGCATAACGTGTAATGGGTGACTCGGTGCCAAGGCACACAGGGCCCGATCTCATTGACTGATACTCCTCTCGAACCGAGCATCTTCCGAACCCGACCGACCATCACCGGAGAAAAGTCCCAGAGATGGAAAGGCCTCTTGCTCAGCGATGCTCAAACTGCTTGCCGACGCAACTGTTGTGGGTCGAA
>CAYOUY010000341.1:0-10837 GCA_964407245.1 uncultured Acidobacteriaceae bacterium | reverse complement strand
ATCCAGGCTTTGGAGCGCAGAAGTTCATTCCGTCCACCTTGCACAAAATGCGGACTTTAGCTGAGATTCGAGGCCACCGCGGGCTGAACTACCGCATCGAAGTCGATGGCGGTGTGGCGCTCGACACCGTGGCCGATGTGGTCCGGGCCGGAGCGGAAATTCTGGTGGCGGGCAACGCCGTGTTCGGACACGGCGATCCAAGAAAGAACGCGCACGAATTATTGAAGGCGGCGACCGAAGCCGCCATGCAGAAGGTGTAGCTTATGTGGGACCGGGTCTTGACCCGGTCGGGTCGGGCGAAGCCCGACGGGTTCGGCGCGGCTTGCACCGGCAAGCACCCGGGCCTGGTGCAGCAACGGTCGAGCCGGTGCTCGACATGTCCGGGTCGAAGACCCGGACCCACACGTTCCAACTCCATTCAGGTCTCTTGCGGGGAGGCGTTGGCGAGGGCGAGAATCACTCCGGCGTAGAGCAGCGTGTCTTCAAAATAGTTGATGCCCTCGAGCTTTTCAGCGGGGCTGGGGTCCATCAGCGCGACGACCAGGATCGGGCCATAGACGAAGAGGGCTAGCAGGAAAATCCAGGTGCCGAGGTACGTGGCCGCCACGCGTGTCTTTTTCGCCCGAAGAATGCCTGCGCCGGCGACGAACAGAATAGCGCCGGTCAAGTAGCTGATCAGAGTGCGCGGCATCCAGGTGGGCATGAGGCGTTCGAGGGGAACACCGGGGACATTCAGGGGATGGAGAAAGTGCTGGACGCCGTAAAAGACGGCGGTGATCCCGAGCAACAGGCGGCCTACGGTGAAAAGAATCTTCCGGCCTTGCCCGTGCTCATCTCTCATTGCGGAGGCCGCGAGCAACCAACCTCCGCCGCCGAATGAGAGTTCGCGCAGCATCAACGCCCAGATGAATCGGTTGTGCGGGTTCCTGAGTGTTCCGCGGAGATCCATCATTGCCACGAACAGAAACATTGCGATCCCGAACAGCAGGCCCGACCAGCGCACCAGAATTTTCGTAGCCCAGCTCAGGGACGCCGCCACCCACGCAAAGCCGACAAAATAGGCCCAGAACACAGCCCACGGCATGAATTTGGGCACCAGGCCGATGATGCCTTTGTCGCCCGAAAGATGTTCACCGCCGAAGGTCGCCATCGGCATGGCGCAAAACAAATAAGCCAATACCACGATCTTGTCGAGGCTGCGGGCCCGGAGAAAATCGTCCTTCAGTGCGAGCAGGCCGATCAGGAGCACGGCGATGCCGGCAACTTCGGCGAAGACTACGGTGCGTGAAATTCCGATTAGAGTGGCGAGAAGGATCGGGTGCATGTCCACCTCTGGTCAGACGTTGCGCTCACGAAGTCTTGATTGCGGTTCGGATTGTACGATGCGGGGAGTACGGGAAAAGTGGTAAGTGACGAAGCCTCGATGGGCGTTCGTGAAAATACAGGCGCATGGTGCAGCCTTGCCCATTTCGCCTTTATAGCGATGGCCCTCAGCTTTTGGTGAGTCCTTCCCAGATTGGGAGTGAAGTTCGAAAATTGCTTGCCGTTACGCTGGAATCGACCGCGGCTGCGCCGTAGCCTGATTGCGGGCCCGTGGTGTAATTGGCAGCACATCAGCCTGTCATGCTCGAAGGTGCGGGTTCGAGTCCCGTCGGGTCCATTCCCTGGTTCAGTAGGGAGTTCCACGGGGAGTCTCTGACAGGCGGATTCCTCTAGTAACCTTGACTTCTGATTCCTGGCTTTCGATAATTGTACTGAGCATGACAGGCTGATGTGCTACCCCGAGCGGAATCGCGCTCGGGGTTTTGCATTGGTGGAGCCCCGCACGCCATCGCCCGGGGAAGCAACGGCTGGCGTCGGCGGACGGGGCGTCCGCCGCTCCATAGGCTCAATTAGGGTTTCGCGCCGAAGGCGGTCTTGCCGCCGAAAATCGTCCACAAGACTTTGGTATCGCGCGCTTCCTCGGCGGTGACCGTCAAGTAGTCCCGGTCGAGCAGGGCGAAGTCGGCCTGCTTGCCCGCGGCGATGGTTCCGATCTTATCTTCCAGGCGCAGGGCTCGAGCGGCGTTGCGTGTGTACGCGTAGAGCATGGCTTCGCGCGGCATGCGCTGGCTGGGGTCGAGAACGCCCTCGGCTCCCTTGCGCGTTTCCGCCTGATAGATCGCCTGAAAAACGTTCGCGGTGGAGACCGGCCAGTCACTGGCGCCAGCGATGACCCCTCCGGCGTCGAGGATGGAGCGCGCGGGATATTGCCACGCGTAGATGGCGGGATCGATGTGCGGTTTAACAAGTTCGATCGTGTCGAGTTCTCCGCTCGCCCAGTAGAGCTGAAAGGACGCAATCACGCCGAGTTCGCGGAAACGCACGAAATCCTCAGGCCGAATGAACTGCAAATGTGTGATGGTGTCGGGCAGGCCCGAGTTGCCATTGGCCTTGCGGGCGGCTGCCATGCCGTTGAGCGCTTCGGTGACGGCCTGGTCTCCGATGGCGTGCACGTGGATCAGCAGGTCCTGCTTGTCGGCGGCGATGGCGATGCGGGCGAAGTCGGAGGGATTGAAGAGCAGTTCACCGTTACGGCCGGTGTCATAGGGCTTGGAGAGAACCGCGGTCTGCGAAGGGTATTCGACGACGCCGTCGGCAAAGACTTTGATGCCGACGATCTTGACGTCGGGGACATTCTTGAACTGCTTGCGCTTTTGGAGGATCGCGGCGAGTTGGTCGTCGGGATGGCCTTGCTTGAAGGCGATGACCGGCAGCGCTGCGACGTGCGAGTTCAGTTCGCCGGCTTCGGCGAGCGAGCGATAGGTGGCGAGGATTTCATCGCTGGCCTCGGCGTCGAGCCAGGCGGTGATGCCGAGTCCATGCATGTACTCGACGGCGGCGTGGCCGGCGGCGAGCATTTTTTCTTTCGTTGGTTCGGGCACAACCGCCATGACCTTGTCCAGTCCGAGATCGACCACGAAGCCGTTCGACTCAAATTCCTCGTTGTAGCCGTAATAGCCGCGGGCGACGCTGTCGAGCGAGCGGATCATCTGCCGCGTGACACCGGCACGCTTCAGCAGCGTGCGGTTCGCCCATCCGGTATGTCCATCCATGCCCTCGAGCAGGATGGGCACCTCGGCGTAGGGGCCGGAATTGAAGCGCTCATTCAGTTCCTTGTTTTTCGACCAAATGGCGAGGGGAATCCCGTGGATCATCAGGACGTCGCCACGCATGCCGCGGCCGTTGCTTTTCACTTCGGCGGCGAAGGCTTCGAGATCGTCGATGGTTGCGGGGTGGTCGGTGAAGTCGGCGCCAATCAGGTTAGTGCCGCCGTCGACGACGTGACAGTGACTGTCGATCAGGCCGGGGGTGAGGAAGTTGCCTTTGAGGTCGATCATTTCCGCGGAGGCGGAGACGGATTTGATGACATCGCCGAGGTTGCCGACGGCGACGATCTTGTCGCCGCGGACGGCGACGGCCTCGGCGTAGGGATGGTCGGGCTCGCCGGTGAAAACTTTGCCGTTGTAGAGAACGAATTCGCTGGAAGCCGCGAATGCGGCGGTGGTAAGGCACACGGACAGCAAGAGCATGGAAATTCGCTTGAGCATGATGATGGCCTCTGGTTAGAAAGCTCTACAGTGTACGCGGAAATTGGGATTTGGGAAGAGGCGTCCGGATCGGTGTTGCCTCAGTTTGAAATCGAGACTTATTGTGGGTCATCCCGAAGGTCCCGCGTTTTCACGAGCGGGCCGAGGGATCTCCCATAAAACGGGGCCATTGCCACGGGAGATCCCTCGCTCCGCCTGAAATCCGGCTGCGCTCGGGATGACGCCAGCAGTCGGGAGGCCGTAGGGGGACCAGACGCGCGTGAAGAGCCTTGTCATCCTGAGCGAAGCGAAGGATCTATGCATTTGTCGGCAGCGTCGATGCCACGGGCCAGTTGCATAGATCCTTCGGCGCAAAGGCCGCGCCTCAGGATGACAACTAAAGCCTGAGGGCGAAGTAGCCGATAATGGCGGAAGAGCTGGACGGGCTTACGTGCTGACCCCGAGTGGAAGTTGCGCTCGGGGTTCGTATTTTTCCAGTCATCGCTTGCTCAGGCGGCTTCAGAGTGCTGCGTTTTCCACTCGTCGCAGCTTAAGCCAAGCACGGACTAAAACGAGACTGGTTAGCAGTCCCAAACACACCAAGAATTGTGCCGTGATAATTGCTGGAAGCCCTAGGTGATGCGGCCGAACCAAATACCGCATCTCCACAAGGAGCGTTGCGATAGCGTACCAACTCATGGCGAGTGCGAGACAGCGACGAAACCACCGTGGCCCAAAAGGCAGCTGCCGGCAAAATGAAACTGCAAAGACGAGCAGCCAAGGAACGAGCATGAGACAAAAAGCTATCTTGTTGGGAGTGCCCCAGAGAAGAAGCTGCCCAATCGCGCCCAGGAGCAGTCCCCAGCTCGCAACATTGAGTTCTCTCATGATGTCCCCGCTGCTGGAACGCTCGCTGCAATAAGTCTTGCAATGTGCAGCGGCGTCAGTTCTTTCCGCCCTGTTTTTTCTCCACTTTGGCCCAGGTGTCTTTCAGCGCGACGGCACGGTTGAAGATTGGCGCGCCGGGTTTTGAGTCGGGGTCGGCGCAGAAGTATCCCAGGCGCTCGAACTGATAGCGTTTGCCCGCGGAGGCGTTAGCGAGCGAGGGCTCGAGTTTGGCGCGCGGGATCACCTCAAGAGAGTTGGGATTCAGGTTCTCAATGAAGTCGTGGCCTTCGGGAACGTCGGTCGGATCTTCTTTGGTGAAGAGGTTTTCGTACACGCGGACTTCGGCGTCGATGGCGTGCGCTGCCGAGACCCAGTGAATGGTTGACTTCACTTTGCGGCCGTCGGGGGCGTTGCCGCCGCGCGTGGCGGGATCGTAGGTGCAGTGGACTTCAATAATCTGACCCTTATCGTCTTTCACTACGCTCTTTGCGGTAATGAAGTAGCCGTAGCGCAGGCGCACCTCTTTTCCGGGCGAGAGGCGGAAATACTTGGGCGGAGGGACTTCGCGGAAATCGTCCTGCTCGATGTAAAGCACGCGCGAGAAGGGCACTTTGCGCGAGCCGGCGGATTCATCTTCGGGATTATTCTGCGCGTCCATTTCTTCCGTCTGATTCTCCGGATAATTATCGATCACGACCTTCAGTGGATTCAGCACGGCCATCACTCGTGGGGCGCGCTTGTTGAGGTCTTCGCGGACGAAATGTTCGAGCATGGCCAGATCGACGATGCCGTTGGTGCGCGACACGCCGACGGCAGCGACGAAATTGCGGATCGCTTCGGGCGTGTAGCCACGCCGCCGCAGGCCGCCGAGCGTGGGCATGCGGGGATCGTCCCAGCCGCGCACGCGGCCTTCTTCCACCATGCGGCGCAGCAGGCGCTTCGACATGACGGTGTAGGTCAGGCTGAGGCGGTCGAATTCGATCTGCTGCGACGGGAAGATACCGAGCTCCTTGATGAGCCAGTTGTAGAGTGGCTGGTGGTCGGCGAATTCAAGCGAGCACATGGACTGTGTGATTTTTTCGAGCGAGTCGGACTGGCCGTGGGCGAAGTCGTACATGGGATAAATGCACCACTTGTTGCCGGTGCGGTGATGCTCGGCGTGCAGGATGCGGTACATGACCGGATCGCGCATGTTGAGGTTGGGCGAGGCCATGTCGATTTTGGCGCGCAGGACGCGCGAGCCGTCGGGAAACTCGCCGGCGCGCATGCGCTCGAACAGATTCAGATTCTCGTCGACGGAGCGGTTGCGATACGGGCTCTCTTTGCCGGGCTCGGTGAGGGTGCCGCGGTGCTGGCGAATTTCTTCCGCCGAAAGATCGTCAACGTAGGCCTTGCCGTCTTTGATCAGCTGGATGGCCCACTGGTAGAGCTGCTCGAAATAGTCGGAGGCGTACAGCAGGCCGTCCCAGTGGAAGCCGAGCCATTGCACGTCCTGCTTGATTGATTCGACGTACTCGACGTCTTCTTTTTCAGGGTTGGTGTCGTCGAAGCGGAGGTTGGTCTTGCCGCCGAATTCCTCGGCGAGACCGAAGTCGATGCAGATGGCCTTGGCATGGCCGATGTGGAGGTATCCGTTGGGCTCGGGAGGAAAGCGGGTCTGAACGCGGCCGTTGTATTTGTTGGTCTTGAGGTCGTCGAGGATTTTGTCGCGAAGAAAATTAGAAGGGCGAGGTTCCGGGGCGGCGCTGTCGCTCATTTTGGCCTCGGCTGGAGACGGATTCATAACCTCTGATCTTACCGCAAAGGATTTGGGGAGGGGCGGAGGCCCTGGTCCGCCCAAGGGTCGGCATTGCGTTTCGAGTAACTCCGGACGGGGGCGTCCAGTCCCTCACGGACGGCGCGCGGAGCTTCGCTCCGCCAGAACAGCCCCTTCGACGCGCTTCGCTTGCTCAGGGCAGGCTAAAAAACGGCGGCTGTCCCCACACGACCGCAGGGGCTCTGCAAAACGGGACTACGGAACCATTTGGGTGATTTATCCTGGCGTGTAACCAGTGTGTTGTCAGACCGTTAGCGCACGACTTCGAATTGACGCGCCCTGCATTGAACGCGGAAGCGGCTTTGTGCATCTTTGTGAGCATGCGACCCAACTCTGCGTCCGTCCCTCGGTTCTCCTGCGGCTCCATTGGCTCGTCCTGCATCCGCTCCGTCGCAGCCAGCCTGGCTGTTGTGGCGATGCTGGTGCTGGCCTGTGGAAGTCTGCTGGCGCAGGACGCCTATACGCCTCAGGCCTATGCGAGTCAGGGATATACCGAGCAGGGGCCGGCCTATCCGTCGCAACCCTATGATTCCACATGGGCGCGGCAACCGTTGAGCGCGGGGCAGCTCGAGCAACTGGTGGCGCCGATTGCGCTGTATCCGGATGCGCTGGTGGCACAGGTAGTGGCGGCGTCGACTTATCCCGGGCAAGTGGTGGAGGCGAACCGCTGGCGGCAGGCGCAAGGCTACGCGACGGGGGAGCAGATTGCGTACGGCGCCGACGTGCAGCCGTGGGATCCGAGCGTGAAGGCGCTGACGGAATTCCCGCGAGTGCTCGACGAGATGGCGCGCAATCTGCAATGGACGACCGACCTGGGCAACGCCTACTACAACCAGCCGCTGGATGTGCTCGAAGCGGTGCAGGTGATGCGTGGGCGAGCCGCGGCCGCGGGGACGCTGCGCAGCGGTCCGCAGGAGCTCGTCCGCTACGATGCGGGCATGATCCAGTTGGTGCCGGCGGATCCGCAGGTGGTGTACGTGCCGGAGTATAACCCGTGGGCGGTTTATGGAGAGCCGGTTTCGCCGTATCCGGGATTTTCGCTGCTGGGCGAGATTGGACAATTTCTGAGTTCGACGGTGCTGCGTTATGGATTGGGAATCGCGGTGTCGTCGTTCACGCGGCCCTGGAGTTTTTTGGCCTGGGGGCTGGACTGGCTGGCGCACGCGCTGTTGTTTCATGATTCGGCCTACTATTCGAACAGCACGACAGTCGCCGACTGGGGATTTCCGCATCGGCGTTTCTACGCTTACTCCGGGCACGGAGGTTGGGGGTGGGCACGCGACTCGATTCGCGCCGGCGGCGGAGAAGGGTGGCGAGGTGAAGGCGCGAGGCGTGAAGCGTGGGGTGGCGAGGCGTGGAGGCGTGGCGGAGAAAATTCTGGTGGATGGCATTCGTTCGGCCGCGACGCGGAGCTGCACGCGGAGAACTGGAACCGGGCTTCGAGTCGGGGCTTTGAGTCGTTTCGAAACGAACGGGCGCCGACGGCGGGATTTGGCGCCAGCTCATTCACTGGAATGCGCAGCAGCGGGACCCTCGGCAGCATGAACAGCAGAATGCCCAGCCGGATGCCGGAAGTGCGCGAGCCGTATCAGTCTGCGTTCGCGGGCGGCAGAAATGAGCGCGCGCCGGTTGGCAACTTTGCCCGCAGCGGCTTCAGCGGACGATCGCTCGGAGGGTCGTCGCGGGCGGAACGGAAATTGAGCAGGGGCGGATTGCACTTGTTCGGCGGCGGGCATTCGCAGAAGAGCTTCGACAGCGGTTTGCGCGCGCGCAACGATTTCGGCGGCGGGCACGGCTTTTTCGGAGGCGGCGGAAAAGCACCCAAGGCTCCGAAAGGCTTTGGCGGAGGGAAAGCGCCCAAGGGTCTCAACGGCGGCAAAAGCTTCGGCGGCGGAAAGAGTTTCGGCGGCGGTCACTCACACGGAGGCGGGCACGCGGGCGGAAAACACCGCTGACTCACGCCTTTTCTCACCCTGACGCCGGTGTCCGGTAGGGATGCTTCGACTCCGAAGGACATTCGCTCGCGAATGTCCTTCTCCGCTCAGCATGACAATTTTGAATTCCAGCAATTAAGACTTCGGAAGGCGCATGCTCACACGAGGGCATCTTGGCTCTCTTTCAAACCCAGGCGGGACAATCGATCAAACGCCCGCCGACACGACCTGTCCGGACGACCTTACTGACGTCTCCTGTAGCGTCAGTCTACGGCGATAGCGGACATGCCGCCAGCGCGTCAGCCCTACCAGCGGCTTCCAGACTGGGTTCACCAAGTCATGCTTGATGAGCAGGTGCCAGAAGCGGTTCGAGCGCTTGTAGAGATATGACATGGCGAGATAGAGCGGAACGGCCTGCCACGGCTCAGGCCGGCGGCGCCAGATCGAGGCGTGGGAGAACAGGCGCTGGTAGATCCAGGCATAGCCCTGTTCGAGTTCCTCGGCAGTCATGTGTTTGGGGCGGAAGACGGAGTGGCCGGTGTCGTAGAGAGTCCAGTCTTTATGGAGGATTCGGCCTTCCGCTTCCATCTGGCGAAAGAGCGGCGTGGCGGGATAGGGCGTCAGGATGTGAAACGTAGCGCACTCGAGGCGGTTCCGTTCGATCCACTCGGCGGTGCGGACGAAGACGTCTTTGCGGTCGTGATCGAAGCCGAGGACGAACGATCCGTTCACCTGGATGCCGTACTCATGGAGAATGCGCACCCGGCGCGCGTAGTCGGAGGTCTTCGGACTCTTTTTGTGGGAGTCGGTGATGTTGTCGTCGGAGAGCGACTCGAAACCGATGAAGACGCCGGTGCATCCGGCGAGCGCCATGTTGCGGATGAGGGACGGGTCGTCGGTGACGTCGATGGTGACGGCGGCGCTCCAGATTTTGTTCAGTGGGCGCAAGGCGGCGCAGAGGGCGTGCAGGTAATCGCGTCGCGATCCAAGGTTGTTGTCGATGAAGACGGCGTAAGGCTGGTCGTCGTCTTGAAACTCGTCAACGATTTGTTGCGGGCGCTTCATGCGGTAGAGCATGCGCAGGCCATCGGTGGCGAGATAGCAGAAGCCGCAGCGGTTGTGGCATCCGCGGGTGGCGATGAGGCTGGTGGTGGTGAGGAAGCTGTGCCGCGGGAGCAGGGAGCGGCGGGGCGGAGGATCGTCGCAATAGTCGTTTTCGTAGGTGGCGAGGTAGCGCGGCTGCAGCGCGTTCGCTTCCACATCGCGCAGGATGCGCGGCCAAAGCTGGACGCCGTCGCCGAGCGCAAGTGCGTCGGCATGGGGGAGGCATTCGTCGGGACAGGAGAGAACATGTAGGCCACCAAGGACGACTTTCGCGCCGCGGGCGCGATACCAGCCGGCCAATTCGTACGCGCGCTGAGCGAACGTGAGGTGCACCGTAATGCCGACGACCTGCGGCATAGGACGGAACGGAGGACGGCCGTCGAGCAGATTCTCGTCCCAATATTTGACCTGCCAGTGGCCGGGAGTGGTCGCGGCGAAGCTGGTGAGCGCGAGTGTCGGTGTGAGGACATGCTTGCCGAAGCTGGCGTTAGGGTCTTTGCGATAGAAGGGATTGATGAGGAGGGCGTAGCGCTTCTCGATGGCCGGGGCTGGTGCGTATGGATCGAGCCCGGGCGCCGTGGTCATTTCGTGCGGGATCCAGCGAGCTGGGATGGGACGGAGGAAAGGCTCGTCAGGGACGACCACGCAGTATACTTTATATTACAAAGTACACTATGTCAATTCCTCCTTGGCCGCTTCCGGCCAAGCTTTCAGGCGTGAGGTGGAACCGGAACAGCAGCGGCTGCGTATACTACGGCGTTGACGAGGGAGAACCATGCGCAATCGTCGAACGCTCGTGTCGCTTCTGGTTTTGCTTTCATGCTGCGCCGGCATCGCGCAGGCGCAATCGACTCCGGGCCAGCTGCCCGAGACGGCCATGCCGACCATCAGCAGCGTGCCTGCCGGGGCGCAGGCCTCGCCGAATTTCAACGCTGATGCCGCGACCGACGCTTACCTCGCTCTGATTCCACCTGAAGCCAAGGCGCGGTCGGACTCTTACTTCGAAGGCGGGTACTGGCTGATTCTGTGGGAATTTGTGTGGCTTGCCCTGGCGATGCTGATTCTGCTGAATCTGCGCTGGTCGGCGGGCATGCGCAATCTGGCGGAGCGCATCACGCGATTCAAACCGCTGCAAACGCTGATTTACTGGATCGAATATCTGGTGCTCACCACGCTTCTGACATTTCCCCTTACGGTTTACGAAGACTACTTCCGCGAGCACAAATACGGGCTGGCGACGCAAACGTTCGGTCCGTGGCTTGGAGATCAGCTCAAGGGATTGGGGCTCGGACTGATACTTGGCGGAATCGCGGTGATGCTGCTGTTTGGAATCGTGCGCAGGCTGACCGAAACGTGGTGGATCTGGGGAGGGGTGGTCAGTTGGCTGCTGATGATCGTTGCGGTGCTGATTGCGCCGGTGTTCATCGTTCCGGTGTTTAACACACCGAAGCCTCTCGAGGATCCGAAGATCACGCAGCCGATCCTGAGAATGGCGCGGGCAAACGGCATTCCGGTGCACGACGTTT
>CAYOUY010000340.1:0-6435 GCA_964407245.1 uncultured Acidobacteriaceae bacterium | reverse complement strand
GCGCTGGAAGAACTGACCGAAGACGCAACCCTGCCGAATCCCGTGCATGTGCGCGACATGATTCTGCGCAAGCATCCCTCGGCCGACCGGGCGCTCGAACTGAACCGGAAGTTTGTGGAGTATCAGAAGCTGTTCGGCGAAGCACAGAGGCTGGGGAAAGAGATTCTGAAGCAGCTGGCGGCGTAGCCCAGCAGCGGTTCTTTTGAAAAGAACCTGCCGGGCTTTGCCCGGCTGGACAGCCGAGGCGGCTGTCCCTCCACGATTCTCGCTGGTTCCGTGCGGCGAGTCGACCTTCGGAATCATTTACAATAACCAATTCCCCTGCGGGATCGGCGAGCGTTGTTTTGTGCTCGGGACTCACCACTATGCATCGTTGGTCAGAACTGTTTATTCCTACCCTGCGCGAGGCGCCGGCCGATGCCGAAGTCGCCAGCCACAAGTTTCTGGTGCGGGCGGGCTACATTCGCCAGCTCGCGGCGGGGATTTACTCGTATCTCTTTCTCGGCAACCGGTCGTTCAACAAAATCATGGCCATTGTCCGCGAGGAAATGGACAAGATCGGGCAGGAGTTCTACCTGCCGGCGCTGCACCCGCTCTCGCTATGGGAAGCCAGCGGGCGCTGGCCGCATGTTGTTGGCGACAACCTGTTTCGCCTGAAAGACCGAAAAGGCGCCGACATGGCGCTCGGCATGACCGAAGAGGAGGTCATGACCTCGATCGCCCTCAAAGAGCTGCGCAGTTACAAGCAGTTGCCGCAGATCTGGTATCAGATTGCGCCCAAGTTCCGCGATGAGCCACGGCCGAAATCGGGGCTGCTGCGCGTGCGGCAGTTCATGATGAAGGATTCGTACTCATTCGATATGGATGCGGCTGGGCTCGACGTTTCCTACAAGAAGCACTACGACGCATATTGCCGCATCTTTGACCGCTGCGGCCTGAAGTACATGGTGGTTGAGGCGGACTCCGGCGCGATGGGCGGCAAGGAATCGCATGAGTTCATGGTGCGCACGGCAGCGGGGGAAGATCAGATTGTGAGCTGCGACGGTTGCAACTATGCCGCGAACTTGGAGAAGGCTACCTCGGAACTCTGGCCTGTCGAAGATCTGAAACCCGAAGGCGACGGCAAGCCGCTCGAGGTGCACACTGCTGGCCAGAAGACGATCGAAGATGTCGCGAAATTTCTCGGTGTTTCGCCGAAGAACAAGATCAAGACGCTGGCCTACATGGCCGAGTCGACGGATAAGGCGGGCAAGAAGAAGCCGCGTCCGATTGTCGTGCTGATGCGCGGCGATCATCAGCTGAACGAAGCCAAGTTCAACGCCACCGTCGCTACGCCGTCGCGGCCGATGCAGGAGACGGAAATTGAGGCGCTGTTCAATTCTCCGGCGGGCTATCTAGGTCCGATCGGAATCGAGTGGGCGGCAAAGCTAGAGAAAGACGGCGACAAACCTGTTCTTCTGGTCGACACGGCTCTTGAGCGGCGCACCAATCTGATTGCGGGCGCCAACAAGAAGGACTATCACCTGAAAAATCTCACGCCGGGGAAAGACTTTCATCCTACGGCCTATGTTGATCTGCGCTCGGTCACTGCTGGCGAGGCTTGTCCGAACTGCAGCAGGCCGCTGCGCATCGATACGGCAGTCGAGATCGGCCACATCTTCAAGCTCGGCTACAAGTACTCGGAATCCATGGGCGCGCGGGTGCTCGACAAGAACGGCAAGGAAGTGATGCCGATCATGGGTTGCTACGGGATTGGAATTGAGCGCATCCTGACAGCTGCTGTGGAGCAGGGGAACGACGAGAACGGCTTCTGGCTGCCGCCGGCGATCGCTCCGTTTGAAATCGTCGTCTCGCCGGTCAACATGAAGGATGATCCAGTGCGCACGGCCGCCGAGGATATCGCCAGACGGCTCGAAGCAGCCGGGTTCGACGTGATCCTCGACGACCGCGACGAGCGTCCCGGCGTCAAGTTCAAAGACGCCGATTTGGTCGGTATCCCCTTCAGAATCACTGTGGGAAAGAAGGTTACCGAAGGCACTGTGGAGGTCGTTATTCGGTCGCCCCATGAAGTACGCGATGCTACGATCACGAGGGTTGTCGAATATTTTCAGGAGTTGCTCGGCCGGGCGGGATGAGTTGCCGGGACAGGACAGCCGGGATGGTTTTTCCCGGATAATGCTGTTCCCGGTCTTCCCCGATCACACCGAGCGGATCGAGATATGGGAACAGTTAAAGCGATTGTCGGGTTTCTGGCCATCATTTTCGTCGTCTATGCCGGGTTCCAGGTTGTTCCGCCGGAGCTGAATAACTATTCGTTCCAGGACGACCTGCGCAACATCGCCCTGACGGGCGGGGCCAATCCGCACGAAACCGACCAGGACCTGCTGGACTCTGCACTGAGAAAGGCGCGGGAACACGGCATTACGCTGACTCCTGAGCAGGTCACCGTGCAGCACATCGGAACGCCGGGAGCGCCGGCTGTCTACGTGGCGGCAGACTACACTGTCCCGATCAGTTTGCCGGGATATTCCTTCACCCTGCACTTCACTCCGTCGAGCGGAAACAAGGGCTTGTAACGCGGGCCGTCGCGCGGTGGCGGCTTCGCATTGGAGGGAATGTCTCCGCCGGTTGATCTCCGTCTCTCGAACGTCCCTCTTTTGGGCGGACCTGTTTTGCCTTAGGGCCACGCCTGGCTTCGCTCAGTTACTGACCTCACCGCCGAAGCCGCTACAAGTCCTTACGTCGATTCCAATCGTCCCATGCGCCATCGCTCGGGATGACGCCAACGTGGGCCAAGTTCTCCGCGACTCCGCGCCCGGTGAGGTAGCCCCAAAATAGAAATGCAGCCCGCGGAGAGGCTGCATTTCAGATCAGAAGAATTGTGGTTTGCGCGTACTAGAGAGAGACCCGCTGCATTACGACGGGCCGCAACCGCCGCCGGGAGCATCGCTCTCGGTGACGCCAACACCGATACCGACCGGTTGCGAGGTGAAGCCTCTGTAGGTCGCGGTGACCTGATAGTAGCCGGTGTACATCCACACAGCTGGGTTGTCGAAGGTAATTGTCGTCACGCCGTTCGAGGTCGCACTGGTCCAGCCATCTTCCCAGGTGCAAATCTGGGCGATGCCCGTCATCAAGCCGTTCGGGTTGATGGTGACGGTGGTGGGACCGGGAGCAGGCAGTGCGGGACCGCAGGGACTCAGGTAATTCCCGCTGAATGTGCAGCCCGTCGGCACCATCGCAAAGGTGGAGTTGTTGGTCACGTTGATCATTTTTCCGCTGTGATAGACAGCGAGGACCTGAAGTTGCAGGGTCCCATCCACACCGGCCAGGTTATAGAAGCCGCCGGCCGTGCTGCCCGTGGAACTGAGCTGGATCGATTGCATGTAGTCTGAAGTGCCGCAGCTCGACGACAAGAGCGCGATGGCGGCAACGATCAATGTCACAAACGATATACGTTTCACAGGGAAAGCCCTCCGCGAGATTTCAATTTGTATGGTGTCAGGTCGGGTAATCAGGCGCAAGGAACGGACGTGCACGTCCGATGGTCACCAGACGGCAAAGTTGCGCCGGTTTTGAGATAGCCCGGAGGCGCATGAATGCTGCACAAGACGAGAATCTCCTCGATTTGGCCACCTCGTGGCAGAGCGAATTCGTGCCTGATTACCTTCGGAACGAAACTTAGCGAATCGCCCCGTTCTTGGTCATGGTTCTGCTCCACTAAGATTCACCTACGGTATTCGCTGCGCCTGTGCCGGTGATCTGCCGGCCGAGTATGAAATGAAGCGCCTGCTTCCTGTCCAAGCGGCCGCACGGTGACCCGCGCTCAGGACAATGACATTCGTAACGTTGCCATCCCGTTACCTGCCTCCTAACATCGCGAAAGGAGAGACCTTTCTTCCGCCCTCGGTGTGTTTCCCGGGTGGCGTCCGCGCGGCAAGGCTCAGGTGGAGGCAGTTCATGAAGAATCTGGTTCGAGTGCTCGTGAGTTTGCTGGTGGCGCTGGCCACTCTGCTCCTGGTTAACTGCACTGGCGCGCCGGGATGCACGCAGGTCACGTTCGGCAGCAGCTCGACTTGCTCGGGTTCCAGCTCTGGCGGCGGGAGCTTTGGCGGCGGTGGTGGAGGAGGCGGAGGAGGCGGCGGAGGCGGCAGCAGCACGCCGAGCGCGTTTGCCTACGTGGTCGACCAGAACGGCACCATGGACGGATACGCATTCAGCGCCAAAGGCAACACGATCGGCAAGATTTCCAACTACACCGCGCCGACAATCCCGACCAACTCCGGTGGCGTAGGCGTTGTGGTGGCGCAGGGCAAATATCTGTATGCGGTAATCCAGGACACTGAGCAGATCTTCGGCTGGCAAATCGGCGCGAGCGGAACCCTCACCACCTTAACCGGTTTTCCGGTGACGATTTCAGGACTGACCGGCGTTCAAAGCCTTGGCTACAACCAGCAGCTCGTCATCACCAATCCGGCGGGCACGCTTCTGTTCATTGACCAGCCGCTCGCGGCGGACGGAATTTTTGTCTATCAGATCTCGAACACGGGCGCGCTGACGCTGGCGCCGGGAGCGCCGTTTTCCACGGTCGCGCAGGGGCTCGAGCCGCAGAACATAGCCATGGATGGCCTAGGCAAATACCTCTACGTGAGCGAAGACTCAAGCGATCACTCCGGTTCGTTTGTGGTCGGCTATTCGGTGTCGGCGGCGGGCGTGCTGACCCCGATCCCGAACTACTCGACTTGGGGAAACATTCCGATCTGGCAGATGCAAGGCGAGCCTACCGGCAAGTACATGCTGGGCATCACCGGCGAGACGGCGTTTTTCTTCGGCTCGGATGATCCGCATATCCACGTCTTGAGCATTAACCAGACCAGCGGCGCGCTGAGCGAAGCCGCGGGGTCACCGTGGGGCACAACCTATGCGCCGTTTAATATTGCGGTGCAACCGGAACTGGGCACCTCCGGAAGCCCCGAAACCGTGTACTCCTTCAGCGTAAACGATGATTTCACGGCGGCAAATCCGATCGAGGCCTTTCAGCTCGACACAACGACGGGAGCTCTAAGCATCGTGTCCGGTTCGCCGTTCGGCAACCTGACGGCATCGGCCTGGGGACAGTTCGACCCCAGCGGACAGTACCTGTTTATCTATATTGGAGCCGCGCCCGATATTTTCATGGGAGTGTTGAACGTCACCGGCGGCGGCGTCCTCACTGAAAGCACAGGCACCACATCGCTGGTAACGTCCGGCTACTGGGCGGTGTCAGACATCCCATAGCGATCCGCTGCAACGCAGCTATTGACTCTACGGAGACCCGCGTGAACCGCGGGTCTCTTTTCATCTATACGTCGTCTGGATGGCGGGGCGTACAATGAAAGTACTCCTGGTGTGGCGCGGACACTCCTGTCCGCGTTGCCTGGAGCTGCGAAGAAGCGGATGCGGAGAGCTTGCCCTCAGCCTGTCGAAGGGAGCCCGCGCCATACGACAAACCTTTTTGCGCGTTCCTTCGTCTGAGAAGCTGGGCACTAAGCACATCAAGGCTTGAACATCGCCAGAAGTGGGTGAAGCGCAGGAACCGTGACCATCAGGATCAGGATTCCGAAGACTAACGGTCAGCAGAAGGGAGTCCGCGGACTGCCGCGCGACCCGGTGCTGCGCGCGGCAGTAGTCGTGTTTCTGATCCTGGCGGTGTCGTTCACGGTGGTGTTTTCCTACCACTACGTCAAGTACGACCGGATCATCGAGCGCCGGTTCCGTACGCCGGTGTTCAGCAATTCAGCAAAGATCTACGCCTTGCCGCGCACGGTGCGCGACGGCGAGAGGATCGAGGCGAGAGAGATTGCCGCTGATCTGCGCCGCGCCGGCTACTCCGACGCCGCACACACGGATAAGGACACGCAGTCCGCGTTCGGCAGTTTCCGGCTGGTCAGCGACGGCATTGACGTTACGCCCGGACCAGAGTCCTACCACAGCCCTGAACCGGCGCACATCAGCGTGCAGGACGGCGTCGTCAACCACATTACCAGCAAGGGCAACGATCTTTCCGCCTACGAATTGGAGCCGCAACTGGTGACGGCGCTGTTTGACGCCGAGCAGCGCTCGAAGCGGCAGCTGGTGACGTACAACGACATCCCGCCGGTCATGGTGCAGGCCGTGCTGGCCATTGAAGACCGGCGATTCTTCGAGCACAGCGGCGTGAATTTCTTCCGCATGGCGGAAGCCGCGTGGATTGACTTGGTCCGCGGGCGGCACGAGCAGGGCGGATCGACCATCACCATGCAGCTTTCCCGCGGATTCTTTCTGACTCCGGAAAAGACGATCAAGCGCAAGCTCACGGAAATGCTGATCGCCGAAGAGCTGGAACAGAAGTTCTCCAAACAGCAGATTTTCGAGTTCTATGCGAATTGGGTGGATTTGGGCCAGCGTGGGTCGTTT
>CAYOUY010000339.1:0-6115 GCA_964407245.1 uncultured Acidobacteriaceae bacterium | reverse complement strand
CTATCTTGCGTGGCGCGGGCGCCCCCGCCCGTGGCCTTTGACATTGTGATTGGCCCGAACCTGAGCGAATCCATCACGGCCACCGGCCGCGCGCCCATGGTGAAGATGTCACGCAGAATTCCGCCGACGCCCGTGGCTGCTCCCTGAAACGGCTCGATAAACGAAGGGTGGTTGTGCGACTCGATCTTGAACGCGCACGCCCAGCCGTCGCCGATGTCGATGATGCCGGCATTTTCTCCCGGCCCCTGCAGAACTCGCTTGCTGCGCGTGGGCAAGCGCTTCAGGTGCACCCGCGACGATTTGTAGGAGCAGTGCTCGCTCCACATGACGCTGAAAATGCCGAGTTCGGTGAGTGTGGGCTCGCGGCCGCCGAGAAGCTGCTTGATCTTCTCGAACTCGTCGGGCGTGAGGCCGTGCTGCCGGATGGTCTCCGGAAGGAAAGAGGATGTCAAAGAAGTCGCCATGAGAGGAATCTTTATTGTCGCATTTCGCGCGCCGCGAAGATAGGGTGATTCGAGCTCGCGACGCGCGATTTTCTGAACCGCTCCTGCTACGATTCTTGTGCATGAAATCGATCATCGTGGGCACCGCGGGTCACATTGACCACGGCAAAACCGCACTGGTGAAGGCGCTCACCGGCATTGACGCCGACCGACTGGAGGAGGAGAAGCGCCGCGGCATCACCATCGACCTGGGTTTCGCCCACATGGACTTGACCGCCACGAACGGCGAGCAGCTACGCCTGGGATTCGTCGACGTGCCCGGCCATGAGCGCTTTGTGCGCAACATGCTGGCGGGCGTGGGCGGAATTGACCTGGTGCTGCTGGTGATTGCCGCCGATGAGTCGATCAAGCCACAGACGCGCGAGCATTTCGACATTCTGCAGTTGCTGGGTGTGCAACGCGGCATCACCGTGCTCACCAAGTCGGACGCGGTGGATGCCGAGACGCTCGACGTCGTCCGGCTCGAGGTCGAAGATTTTCTGCGCGGAACTTTCCTCGAGTCGCCGAAGTCGCCAGTCATCGCCGTGAGCTCTCTGACCGGCGCGGGGCTTGAGGAGTTGAAGCGAGCCGTCATCGCGGTTGCAGCGGAGGTCGAGCCGCGTGACTCAGGCGCGCTGGCGCGGCTGCCGATCGACCGCGTCTTCACCATGAAGGGCTTCGGGACTGTGGTCACGGGAACGCTGATCTCCGGCTCGATTCGCAAAGAGGAAGAATTGGAAGTCTTTCCTGGCAGCCGCAGGGTGCGCGTCCGCGGCGTGCAGGTGCATGGACAGGCCGCTGCGGAAGCCATGGCAGGCCAGCGGACGGCTCTAAATCTCGCTGGAGCGACTGTCGAGGAACTCGCTCGAGGCATGATGCTGGCGCCGCCAGAGACGTTCGTCACCACGAAACAGGCGGACGTGCGGTTGAGTCTTCTGCACTCGGCGCCGCGGCCCCTGAAGAATCGGGCACGAGTGCATTTTCATTGCTACAGCGCGGAGACCATCGCCCAGATCGAACTGTTTGGCGAGAAGGAATTAAGGCCGGTGGAAACGGCATTCGCTGAATTGTCCTTCGCAAACTCTATGCTGCTCTTGCCGGGCGATCGTTTCATTCTCCGCCAGTTCTCGCCCGTGGTGACGGTTGGCGGCGGTGTGGTACTGGATGCGGCGCCGATGATGGGGCCTAAGGACGTAAGAAAGATCGAAAGAGTGGCGGGTGCGTCGATCCCAGCCTTCACCCAGGTGCTCGAAGACTTGGAGCACTTTGAGCGGCGAGACGCCATCCTGACGGCGAGGGTCACACGGCGCGAGAAGCGAGGCCTGTCTCTGGCGGAGGCGGTTGCCGAAACGGGTTGGCGGAAAAATGAAGTTGCCGCGCTGGCCACATCTCTGGCGAACGAACGTGTGCTGGTTCGCGTTCAGGACCGATTGTTCGGAGGGCACGAACTAACACTCGCACAAGACAGTGTCCTCGACGCAGTTGGGGCTTTTCATAAGAAGGATCCGCTCCGGCCCGGCATGGCCCGAGGCGAACTGCAGGAGGACATGACCCGCGCTTCCGCGATGGCACAGGAGTTGTTTGACGAAGCTGTTTCATCCCTGGTGAAGGAGAAAAAACTCGAGGCTTCCGGCGATCTTATTCGGCTTCCCGGATACGGCGCGGTGATGAAAGACGAGGAAGCGGAGTCAAAAAAGAAAATTGAAGAAGCCTTCTCCGCGGCGGGTTTGAAAGTGCCCGCACTGTACGAAGTGTTGGCCGGGCTGAAAATTGACAAGCCGCGGGCCCAGAAGATTGTCACACTGCTGTTGCGCGAGCGAGTGCTGGTGAAAATTTCCGACGAAATGGTATTTCACCGCGGGGCCCTGGAAGACTTGCGCCAGCTCGTTGTGACGCAGAAGTCGACAACTCCGAGGATGGATGTGGCGCGGTTCAAGGAGTTGACCGGCGTCAGCCGCAAGTATGCCATCCCGCTGCTGGAATATCTGGACCGGGAGCGCGTGACACGGCGGGTGGGCGACGTGCGGGAGATTCTATAGAGAGACGAGATTTTGTAGGGAGAATTGTGAGTTGCGAAGAGAATAGAAAACGACTGCTGTGACGACGCGCCTGCGAATCATCGGTGCTGGGCTCGCTGGTTCAGAAGCGGCGTGGCAGTGTGCGCGGCGAGGAGTCGAGGTCGAATTGTGTGAGATGCGTCCGGTGAAGACGACGCCGGCGCACCAGACCGGCGATTTTGCCGAACTCGTGTGCTCGAATTCGTTGAAGTCGGACAGCGAATTCACCGCGCCATGGCTATTGAAAGAAGAAATGAGGCGGGCTGGTTCGCTGTTGATGGAAATCGCGCGGGAGTGCGCGGTTCCCGCGGGACATGCCCTGGCGGTGGATCGGGTGACTTTTGCGGCGAGGGTGACCGAAGCGATCTCGCGTGAGCCGAAGATCACGGTTCTACGGGAAGAGGTGACAAGCATCGACGAAAGCGATGGAGTCACCGTGATCGCTACGGGCCCGCTGACTTCTGACGCGCTGACCGCGGAAATTGCGCGGTTGAGCGTGACTGAAGAGAAATCAGAAGAGCGGGCAGGAGTGCCCGCTCCACCGAACGCGCACCTGTATTTCTACGATTCGATCAGCCCAATCGTGGAAGCGGATTCGATCGATATGGAGCGTGTCTATTTAGCAGCGCGATATGACAAGGGATCGGCGGATTACATCAACTGCCCGATGACTCAGGAAGAATACGACCGCTTCTACGACGCGCTGCTGGCGGCGCAATCGGTGGAGGAGCGGGACTGGGAGAAATTGAATTACTTCGAGGGCTGCCTTCCGATTGAAGAAATCGCCCGCCGCGGACGCGATACGTTGCGTTTCGGCCCCATGAAGCCGGTAGGACTTAAGGATCCGCGGACGGGCAAAATGCCGTATGCGGTGGTGCAGTTGCGCCAGGAAAATCTGCGCGCCGACGCCTACAACCTGGTCGGCTTTCAGAATCATCTGAAGTTCGGCGAACAGGCGCGAGTCCTGCGGATGATCCCGGGCCTGGAGAGCGCGCGCTTCCTGCGCTACGGCCAGATTCACCGTAACACGTATATCAACGCTCCCGTGCTACTGCGCGAGACGCTGCAGATGAAGGTGCACCCACGGGTGTTTTTCGCCGGCCAGATTTGCGGCGTCGAAGGCTACGTCGAGTCGATCGCAACCGGGCTGCTCGCCGGAATTCATGCTGCCGCGCTGGTGTACAGAGATGAGTTGGTGCCTGCGCCGCGAGCTTCGGCGTTCGGCTCGCTCACGCATTATGTGACGCACGCCGACGCGAAGAATTTTCAGCCGGCGAATATCACCTTCGATTTGCTGCCTCCGCTGGAGCAGAAGATTCGAGACCGCAAGGAGCGCCACAAGCGGCAGTGCGAACTCGCCCTGGCAGAATTCGACAAATGGATGGCGCACGTTTCCCGTTCACCGGTGACAACTGGAAAGCCAGAGAATCCGGCTAGTTCTTGTGCGGCCACGAAAACCTGCGTCCGATGATGCACTTCACAATGAGATGATCGGTGGAGTGGGTCGTACCGACTCCGACTCCGAAGTTGAACTCCCACTGCGGTCCGAAATCAACGTCGATCGTGGGGAAGAACTGCTGTTGCTGCTGCGCAGCGGGATCAAAGCCAGTAATTGAGCCGTACGATCCGTAGTATTCCAGCCCGCCGGCAATTTTTCTGGTGAAGTCGTAACTCACCTTCACATTGGGCGAGAACTCAACACCTTTGTTCACGCTGGGACCATGAAACGAGCGATCGAGGCTCGGGTTCAGGTCGAGATACCAGCGTCCGATCTTCCTATCAATGATAGGGCGAATTTCCCAGGTCCAGGTGTCCGGCGAAAATGCAGCGCGCTGGTAGCCGATCTCGGTTGACAGGCTGACGCCCACCGGCCAGCGCCATTCCGGCGGAATGCGGACGCGCGGGCGTATGTGATCGCCCACCCATTGCCAGCCATCGCCGGGCTGAATGCTGGAGAAAAGGTAAAAGCCCACCTCCGACCAGTTATTGATGCCCTGCGTGATTTCCAGCGTTTCGTGCTCGGCGTGATTGGTGGGCAGCATGCCGTCCTGAACAGTTTTGCTGCCTTCCACCGTGAAATTGGAGTGAATCTCGACCATGGTCGCGCGTGGCTCAACGGTCTCGTATTCGTAAACCTGAATTTCGTAGTTGTCCTGGGCGCGGCCGAGAGGAGCAAGGATGGTGGCGAAGAGCAACACAGGAACGAATCGAAGAACGAACGCTGCTATGCGCCTTGGGACGATCATGCTCGCTTCTTGCTGATCTTGGCCGGCAGATCGCGCGACCGTGTTTCCATGATGCACGCTGCCACCGAACAGACGCAAACACCCCCGGCAAGACGTGGAACATGGAGCGGCAGTCAGGTGTCTGATCCAGCAGACGCGCGTCCCGAGAGGAGCGATTTCCATGGCTTTTTCCAGTGGAGGCGGAGGTGCGTCTCGTCCGCAGATCAACGTCACGCCGCTGATAGACGTGCTGCTCACGCTGATCGTCATGTTCATGCTCGTGGTTTCGATGGACAAGGAGTATCAGGAGAAAGCGCAGATACCGCAGCCGCAGCCGGACGGAAAGTCGGCGCAACCGGAACGCACCGTCGTCATTCAGGTGGTCTGGACGGCAAAGGACCAGCAACCGCTGGTCAAGATCAATCGCGAGGATGTCCGATGGGAAGACCTGGAAACGCGGCTCACGCAGATTTATCTGACGCGCGCGGAAAAAGTCGCCTTCGTGCGCGGCGATTCCGACGTGGATTTTCAATACGTCGCCGATGTGATTGACCTGGCGCACCACGCCGGCGTGCAGCGGGTCGGACTGCTGACTCAGGATCGGATGGTGGAGGGAGAGTAATTGTCTTACGAGTCTCTGGCTTTGGTCTTAATCCAGATTGGCGTGCCGATAAAGCCGAAGGCATGGCGAATCTGGTTTTCGAGAAAACGCTCGTAGGAAAAATGCAGCTTCACTGTCCGGTCGGTGAAGAGAACGAACGTGGGCGGCGCGACCGATGCCTGCGTCATGTACAAGATCCTCACGCGCTGGCGGACGGGCGCCGGAGCGCGGTCGAAGTCGACATGCTCGAGAAAGCGATTCATCGCCGAGGTCGGAATTCGTTTGCGGCGCTCGTCGGCGACCTGCTCGAGCAATGGAAAAATCTTGTCGGTGCCTTTGCCCGCCTTGGCCGAAACGAAAACCACCGGCGCATAATGCAGGAACTTGAGTCGAGAGCGCAACCGCTGTTCATACGCATCGCGGTCGGCAGGACGTTTTGACTCGCGCATGCGCTGGGCCTTGGTGGGACGGCCTGTTTTATTCTGTCCGCTCAGAACGAGATCCCACTTGTTGACCACAATGATGACCGACCGGCCGCTCTCGTGAGCGTATCCGGCAATGGCAGCATCGAGTTGGCTGACGCCTTCGGTCGCGTCGATGACGAGCAGGGCGATGTCGGCGGACTCGAGATGCTTGCGCGCCATGACGACGGAAAGTTTTTCCGCCATCAGATGAGTCTTGCCTTTGCGGCGGATGCCGGCAGTGTCGATGAAGCGGAAGCGGCGTCCGTTGCGCTCCACGAGCTCGTCG
>CAYOUY010000338.1:0-1877 GCA_964407245.1 uncultured Acidobacteriaceae bacterium | reverse complement strand
GTTCTGTACCGGTCACGGCTGGCAAACAGTTTATCCCCTGGGCAAGCCCGTCCTGGTTCCCAGGATTACCCTTGGCAGCGTCCGGCTGCTGCCGGAACATCCCGGAACCTATACGGTGACAGCAACATGGGAAGTGAATGGTTTCGTCCCCGGCGACACGGGGAGGGAGTTCGGCCGTCCTCTCCAGCCGTACGCGATCGTTCACTCGCAGCCGACGACATTTCGCGTTGTTCCGGAACGCTACTGAAAACGCCAAGTCCCGACCGAGGTGCGGACTTGGACGACGCGAGCCAAGTTGTTGGAAATGCTGGGAACGGAGGATCTTTCAGTCAGCTCTGATGCGGCGCCTTTTGAGAACCGCGCCATGATGGGCACCGCGGTGCGAGCGTTGGTAGTTTCCGAGGTCTCAAAATCGAGACCTGATTGCATGACAGCGTCGGCTCCTTCAGGCTGAGTTCAGGGGTTGTGGCTAAACGACCTTTGGCTCGGGAGAAGGAGCCGAGCATGATGATTATAGGTTGTGACTTTCATCCTCGTTTTCAGCAGATCGCGTATGGGGATCGGGAGACGGGGGAGTATGGAGAGCAGCGTTTGCTGCACACCGCGGAGGCGGAGATGTTTTATCGGTCTCTGGCGGGGCGGCGGGTGCGGGTGGGCGTGGAGGCGACGGGGAACTTCCGTTGGTTCCGGCGGCTGCTGAGCGAGCTGGGATTTGAACTTGTGCTGGGCGATGCGGCGGCGATCCGGGCTGCGCAACCGCGCAAGCAGAAGACCGACAAGCGGGATGCGCGGCACATTTTGCTGTTGCTGTGGGAAGATCGGTTTCCGGCGTTGTGGCAGCCGACGGCAGACAACGAACGGCTGCGGCAGCTGCTGTTGCATCGCTCGAGCCTGGTGCGGATGCGCACGCGGGTGGAGAACCAGTTGGACTCTGTGGCCAAGAACGAAGGACTGGTGGGCAGCCGGCGGTGGACGGCGAAGCGGCGGCGCGAGGTGGAACAGTTGCCGCTGGAAGGCTGGCACGCGGCGCGGCGGCGGGATCTGCTGGCACTGTTGGACGGGCTGCAGGAACGCATCCGGCCGTTGGAGTTGGCGGTGCGTGGCGCCGCCGAGGAGGATGCGCAGGCGCGTTTGCTGATGACGCATCCTGGGGTGGGGCCGGTGGTTTCGTTGGCCTACGTGCTGACCATCGGGGACTGGCAGCGGTTTCCGCGCGGCAAGCAGGTGGCCAGTTACTTGGGGCTGATTCCCGGCGAGAGCTCCAGCGCCGACAAGCGGCGGCTGGGGCACATCAGCAAGCAAGGCAACCCCATGCTGCGCTGGCTGCTGGTGCAGGCGGCGGCCATTGCCCAGCGGTACGACGCACGGTGGCACAGGCAGTATGTGCGGCTGTCGATGGAGAAGCACCACGGGGTGGCCAAACTGGCCATCGCACACAAGCTGGCGGTGCGGTTGTACTGGATGTTGCGCTCCGGGCAGGCGTACAGACAGATCGTGGAGCGCGGTTCGCATGCGGGGCAGTCCGCGTGCCCTGATGGTTGCGGCGTAACGCCGAGGACCTGATTGGACGCCCCGCCTCTCTCGATAGGTGAGAGAGTTTGAACAGGAAATCATGGAGCTGTGCCGGGCCGAATACATGGTTGATGGAACCTTGACGGTGGCCATCGAGAGTGATTGAGATTCAACACGCGAGCTTGGATCGTTTAGCCATGCCAGACGGTTTTTCAAAGATGGAACGAATCTCAGGAAGAACAACTGAGATTCGTTCCCCGCTCGATTGTCGAAGTGGCCGGGGCGGTGTCAAGGGTCGAGATGAACGCCAGGTGCGGCGCCCTTGACACCGCCCCGGCCACCACGAGGGCCCTTATGCAAAAAAA
>CAYOUY010000337.1:0-3161 GCA_964407245.1 uncultured Acidobacteriaceae bacterium | reverse complement strand
GAAATTGGCGATGATCTTTTCGTGCCACTTCCAGGGCAGCAGGCGCTTCATGGCGAGCTGAATTTTGGCGTCGCGGCCGACCAGGTAGCGCAGCCTGGGATGCGGTTCCCGCGCGATCGCTGCGATCAGGTGCGCGACCGCGATCGGATCGGCCTTGGGAATCTTCTGGATCACGGAGCGCATGCGAAGGCTGCGCTGAAAGTTCGGAGAAGTGTTCTTCGTGGCTTCCTTACCCATGACCGCGCCCCGCGTCCATATATCCGTTTGAAACGAGCCGGGCTCAACCAGCACCACGTTGATGCCGAGCGAGCTGACCTCCATGCGCAGCGATTCCGTCCAGCCCTCCAGAGCGTGCTTTGAGGCGGAGTAGCTGCTAACGCTGACTGCCCCGTGCAATCCCGAGATCGAGGAAATCTGAATGATGTGTCCCGAGCGCTGCCGCCGCATGACTGGCAGTACGGCCTTGGTCATGGCCACCGCGCCGAAGAAGTTGGTTTCGAACTGCTGGCGCAGCTCTTCGAGCCTGACATCTTCGGCAAATCCGCCGACGGCGAAGCCGGCGTTATTGACCAGACAGTCGACCCGGCCGTAATCGCGCACGACGGTCTCGACGAACGCGGGCAGCGCCACGAAGTTAGTGACATCGAGGGGGTGAACATCAATCTTGGCACTCACTCCCGCCGTCGCTGCGGACTGGTCGAGCCGGTCGCGGCGGCCCAGATCGCGCATGGTGGCCACCACGCGGAATCCCGCGCGAGCCAGTTCGATGGAAGTCAGCAATCCGAAGCCGCTGGAGCAACCGGTGATGATAGCCACAGGTTCAGTCATGGCAATGGTTTACCACAGGCTCGATAGGCACGCCGGAAAGGACGCAGAAAAAAGTGCCTCCACCGGTCTAAAATAGTGGGAGAATGTAGGCTGAAGGCCGGTTCGTCTCGACGCTAAAGCCGCCCACGCGAAAGCAGGCCACGGCGTTGGCAGACGAAACCTGCGCGAAGGAGGCCACGATGCTTGCCTCAAGAAATCGCCTGACGCGCAATCCCTACTTTCACTTTCACCCGTTCCACACGATCTTTGCGCTCCTGGGCTCGCTGATCCTGTTTGCCCTGCTGGTGTGGTTTCTGGCCGTGCCGGCGCGATAGCGCGCAGTTGGGCTGCGGGGGCCTGTGCTTTGTGTGCAGCGCAGCAATGTTACACACGGGTGAAAATCAAGCCGGATTTTCTCTATCGCACCCATCGAAATTTGGAATTAGACAGAATCCCTAGCGAACAGCTAGGGTAGGGGCATGGACTCTTTTCTGATAGCGACTGAAGATTCCCACGTCGATGTGCTTCACGAAATCGGCGTGCGCCTGGGCATGGCGGAGGGTTTCCACGAGGTGCTCGCCCGGGTCGTGGAATTCGCCGCGGCGCTCGTGAAGTGTGATTCCTGCCTGATTTACGTGCTCGAAGGAGAGGAACTGGTGCTGCGGGCGTCGAAGAACCCGCACTCGGACGTGCTCGATTGCCTGAAACTGCGCGTGGGGCAGGGCATCACAGGATGGGTGGCGGAAAATGCCGAGCCGGTGGCGATTTCGAAGAGCGCGGCGCTCGATCCCCGGTTTCGAGCCTTCAAGGAACTGCCCGAGGACAGCTACGAAGCGTTTCTGTCGGTGCCGCTGATGTGCCGCGGGCGCGTGGTGGGCGTCATAAACCTGCAGCATCGCCAGCCGCATGTCTATCGTCCGCGCGAGATTCGCATGATTTCAACCATCGGATTTCTGGTGGGCGCAGAGATCGAAATGGCCCGGCTGGAAGAGGCGAATTCTACGCTGGCCGAACAGTTGCAGACGCGCAAGCTGGTCGAGCGCGCCAAGGGCATTCTGCAGCGCGAGCTGGGACTCGACGAAGAGCAGGCCTACCTGACGCTGCAAAGGCAGAGCCGGCAGAAACGGCGTCCCATGCGGGAGATAGCCGAAGCGATTATTTTGGGCGACGAGGTGAAGGCGAATTCGCGCGAGCCCTCCTAGACCCCTGGCCCTACTTCGCGTCGCCCTTTGATGGAGACGCTTGTGACGACTTCATTCCTGACAGGGTACCATCCAGGCGCTTCTTGAAATCGGCAGCATCGTTTGCGAATATCGGCTTCGCCAGAGGCTCGAGCTGCAATTCGCAACTGGAGTCTGAGATTACATTCAGTACGGCGGAGTCGACTCGAAGCACTCCATTCCCGGGGGTTCCGATGGAGAACGAGGCGATCATCTCGGTGTTGTCCAGAAACACGATTCCGTAAAAGCCGGAGTTGCGCACCGTGGACTTGACGGCGGGCCATAAGGCGCTGCAAGCCATGGGATAGGTCTCTTTGTGTGCGTCCGCAAATGCGGGCGAGACAACGGTCGCCAGCACCAGGGTGAACGAAAACAGCCGCTTCATGACGGTTCTCCTTGTTGTTCCAATCCAAGAGGCAGTGATCGTAACAGAAAGGTCGCACCCTGCGATTTGCCAACCTTCCGTCCAATATGAGACCATTTCAATTTCCGGTGGCGGTGGCTAGCCACCGTCACCAAAGGAGAGGGCATGTATCAGAAACGACCGGGAGTGTTTATGGCCGATTGGTGGGATGCCGACGGCCGCCGTCATCGTAAGCAGTTCGCTAATGCTGCGGCAGCGCGGGAACATGAGCACCGCGAGACCGCCCTCGCTCACGCCGAACGCGCCAGCCGCGAGATGAAACTCGCCAGCCGAGCCGGTGGCGGTAAAAAGGCTGCAGCGAAGGCGGTCTCAAACGGCGAAATCACTCCGGCGAAGGGCAAGCTGGGCGTGATGATCCCGGGCATGGGCGCGGTAGCGACCACCTTCGTCGCCGGTGTTGAAGCCATCCGCAAGGGCTTGGCGAAGCCCATCGGCTCCCTTACGCAGATGGGCACCGTGCGGTTGGGCAAACGCACAGAAGGCAGATCTCCCAAGATTAAGGAATTCGTACCACTCGCCGGGCTCGACGATCTCGTCTTCACGGGATGGGACATTTTCGAAGACAACATGTACGAAGCGGCATCGAATGCGGGCGTGCTCGACCAGCGCCTGCTTGATCAGCTGAAGCCGTTCCTGTCCAAGGTGACTCCACGGCCAGCAGTTTTCGATCACAACTACGTCAAGAAGATCGACGGGCCCAAAGTGAAGAA
>CAYOUY010000336.1:0-5779 GCA_964407245.1 uncultured Acidobacteriaceae bacterium | reverse complement strand
CAGTTCATCCTCGGCTATCTCGGGATGCCACGCCGCTATTACGCGTACCCGCAGGAATTTCAGATTCTCAATGTCCTCTCGACCGCGGGCGCCACGGTGCTGGGCGTCGGCTATCTGCTGCCCATGGTTTATTTCCTGTGGTCGATGCGTTACGGCAAGCCTGCGCCCGACAATCCGTGGAACGCCGCAGGACTGGAATGGAAGACCGCCTCGCCGCCGCCCACTTTCAACTTCGATGAGGAGCCCGTCGTGACCTGGGAAGCGTACAACTACGAGCAACTCGACGAACACGAGCAGGAGGTGCCGGTTGCCGGATAGCTCAGCAGTCGCCGTCGGTGGTCATAGCCACGGCGAAACCCACGGCACATCTCATAACCCCGCCCTGCTGCATCACTTCGCCACCGAGCAGCAGCAGCGCGACTCTGCCAGCCTGGGCATGTGGATTTTCCTGGCCACCGAGGTCATGTTCTTCGGCGGATTGTTCTGCGCCTACCTGATCTATCGCCTCAAGTATTTCGGCGAATTCGCCGCCGCCAGCCAGACGCTGAACTGGCAGCTAGGCATGACCAACACGATCGTGCTGATCTGCTCGAGCTTGACCGTGGTTCTGGCCATCTGGGCTGTGCAGCGCGGAAAACGCGCGCTGCTGCTGGGCAGTCTGGTGCTGACGCTTATCTTCGGCTTTGCCTTTCTCGGCATCAAGTCGGTGGAGTACGCGGAGAAGTTTGAGAAGCATCACGTGCCCGGCCCCAGCTTCCAGTTCGCCGACGTGCCAATGCCCGGCCATCCCGGTGAGATGGCGAATCCGGCGCACGCCCAGCTTTACTTTTCGTTGTATTTCATTATGACCGGGCTGCACGCGCTGCACATGATCATCGGCATCGGCATTTTCGTATGGCTTTTGTACGGATCGTGGCGCGGCCGGTTTACGGCCGAGTACAACACGCCGCTCGAGATCGGCGGCCTGTACTGGCACTTCGTCGACATTGTGTGGATTTATCTGTTTCCGCTGCTGTACCTGATCGACTTGCGGAAGTGAGGAATATTTCTTGAGCAGCGCCCAAGATAAGATGACGGGCGTCATCCCGACGCCCCGAGCTTTTACCAGCGGGGCGAGGGATCTCCCGTACCACGAACGCCAAAGCGCAGGCACGAGGCACTATGTCTGAACATTCCCCATCCCACGATTCATCCTCCGAACACTCATCATCCCTCGGCACCTACATCGCTGTCTGGCTGGCGCTGCTCGCCGGCACAATCCTGACGGTCATCGCCGCGCACATCAACCTGGGACCGTTCAACGCCGCGGTCGCCCTCACCATCGCCACGGTGAAGGCCCTTCTCGTGGCGCTCTTCTTTATGCACCTCAGGGGCGCTTCCGAGAAGCTGCTGAAGCTCGTCGTGATCTCGACCGTCTTTTTCCTGTTCATCCTGCTGGCGCTCTCCATGGCCGACTACGGCACCCGGGTCTGGAGCTAGGAGATTCGTGCAGGGACAGCCGCCCCGGCTGTCCGGTCGAGCGAAGCTCGACGGGATGTTGTGCGATATGTGGTCTCTGCTGAGCGATCGCCAACCGGGCTTCACGACGCAGCCGCTCTGCGGCGAGGAACCTCCTTTCCCGCCGCCATTTCGGTGTCGGCCGAATATTCTGATCCCAAACGCTCCGAGGCACAGCCGCACAGCGGCGGGATGTGAAAGCCCGCTACGGCAGTGCCGGGTAAGCTTCAAGAAAGAACCCACGCGCCTGGTAGGGCCTGCCCTGAGCAAGCGCAGCGCGTCGAAGAGGGCGACATAGATTCCCCAAACCCTGCCCGTAAACACTGCTTTCCCCAATCATCTGCGGTATACTCGCGCGTCGGACCTCACTCGACTCCAGTTCGCCGGCAGGAACCATGTCCTCCAAGGTCGCGGATTTCGTTCCCATCGCGCGAGTGAGCGATTTCTCCGGCCTCGCCGAGGAGCTACGCAACGAGATTCGGGGCGAGGTCCGCTTCGACTCCAGCGCCCGCGCCCTCTACTCGACCGACGGTTCCAACTACCGCCAGGTTCCCATCGGCGTGGTGATTCCCCACGACTCTGATGATGTCGTCGCCACGATTTCTCTTTGCCGAACCTACGGCGCTCCGCTCCTGTGCCGCGGCGGCGGGACATCTCTCGCCGGCCAATGCTGCAACGTCGCCGTCGTCCTCGATTTCTCCAAGTACATGGCGAAGATTCTCGAGATCGATCCCGCACGCCGCATCGCCCGCGTGCAGCCCGGAGTCGTGCTCGATCATCTGCGCAACGCCGCCGAGAAACATCACCTCACATTTGCGCCTGATCCCGCCACCCACGACCGCTGCACCATCGGCGGCATGATCGGCAACAATTCCTGCGGCGTGCACTCGGTCATGGCCGGCAAGACCGACGACAACATCGAAGCACTCGACATCGTCACCTACGACGGCGTGCGCCTGCGCGTCGGCCAAAATCTGATCGAATCATTTGGGGACAGCCGCCCCCGGCTGTCCGGCGGCGCGGATGGATCGCGCCGGAGCCCAGACCGCGTCGCGCAAATCACCGCCTCGCTCCAGCAAATCGCCTCCGATTACGGCGACCTCATCCGCACCAAATTTCCCCGCATCCCCCGCCGGGTCTCCGGCTACAACCTGAACTATCTCCTTCCGGAAAATGGCTTCCACGTCGCCCGCGCCCTTGTGGGATCCGAAGGCACCTGCGCGACGATTCTCGAAGCAACCTGCCGCTTGGTCGAGAGTCCCCCTGCGCGCGTTCTGGTGGTCGTGGCTTATCCCGACGTGTATCAATGCGCTGACCACGTGCCCGAAATCATGGAGTACAAGCCCATCGGGCTCGAGGGCTTCGACGATCTTCTCGTCTATTACACGCGCACGAAGGGAATCAACTCCGAAGGTCTCGCTCTCTTGCCCGACGGCGGGGGATGGCTGATGGTCGAGTTCGGCGGTGAGACTCTCGCCGAAGCCGAGGCGCAAGCCCTCACCATGATGAATGCGCTAAGCCAGGGTGCGAATCCTCCCAAGGTGCGCCTCTACTCCGGACAGCAATCGAAGCGCGTATGGGAAGTGCGCGAGTCGAGCCTGGGCGCGACTTCACACGTGCCCGGCGAGCCGCTGAACTGGGAAGGCTGGGAAGACGCCGCCGTCGCTCCCGAAAAGCTGGGCGGCTATCTGCGCGACCTGCGCAAAATGTTTGCCGACTTCGGCTACAAAGGCTCGCTCTACGGCCACTTCGGCCACGGCTGCGTGCACACGCGCATCAACTTCGATCTCGAATCAAAAGACGGCATCGCCAAATTTCGCAAATTCATGGAGCACGCCGCCGACCTCGTCATCGGATACGGCGGCTCCATTTCCGGCGAACACGGCGACGGACAGTCGCGAGGCGAACTGCTCCCGAAAATGTTCGGCCCCGAACTGATCGAGGCCTTTCGCAGATTCAAATCGACCTGGGATCCCGAGTGGAAGATGAACCCGGGCAAACTGATCGGTTTGCCTGGGATGCCGCCCAACAAGCTCGACGCGAATCTTCGCCTCGGCGCAAACTACTCTCCGTGGGAGCCGCGAACCTACTTCCAGTTTCCCGCCGATCACGGCAGCCTGTCGTACGCCGCGCTGCGCTGCGTCGGAGTGGGCAAGTGCCGCCACGACGAAGGCGGCGCGATGTGCCCCAGCTTCCGCGCCACGCACGAAGAAGAGCACTCCACGCGCGGCCGCGCTCACCTGCTCTGGGAGATGACACAGGCCGAACGAAGCGACGGCATCATCCGCGACGGCTGGCGCAGCGAGGAAGTCAAGCAGTCGCTCGATCTCTGCCTCGCCTGCAAGGGATGCAAGAGTGACTGCCCCGTCGGCGTCGACGTCGCCACCTACAAGGCCGAGTTCCTCTCGCACTACTACGAAGGCCGCCTGCGCCCGTTCAGCGCCTATGCTTTCGGCAACATCGATTTCTGGGCGCGCCTCGCCTCGAATGTCCCGGGCTTCGTGAACCTGGCCACACGGCTGCCCTTCCTGCGCGATGTCGCAAAGATCATCGCTGGAATTCCCCCGCAGCGCAGTATTCCCGCCTTCGCGCCGGAAACATTTAAGTCATGGTTTCGTCGCCGGCGATCTTACACACAATCGGGTGCCCCACTTCTGGCCAGTTTTGCCAGAAGTGGGGATTTTTCCAAAGCCCCGCCGGTCATGCTCTGGCCCGACACCTTCAACAACTATTTCCTTCCATCCACCGCCAAGGCCGCCGTCGAAGTCCTCGAAACCGCCGGCTACCGCGTCGTCGTGCCGCACGCCAACCTGTGCTGCGGACGCCCTCTCTACGACTTCGGCATGCTCGATCGCGCCCAAACCCTGCTGCTGCAGATCCTCGACGAACTCGAACCCGAAATCGACGCCGGCATCCCCATCATCGGACTCGAGCCCAGCTGCGTCGCTGTCTTCCGCGACGAACTCATCAACTTCTTCCCCCGTGACGAGCGCGCCAAGAAGCTCTCGCGCCAAACCTTCCTGCTCAGCGAATTTCTCGAGCAGAATTCGCCCAACGCCCCGCTCCCGCAGTTCCCGCGCAAAGCTCTCCTCCACGGCCACTGCCATCACAAAGCCATCATGAAGATGACTGCCGAAGAGTCGCTGCTGCGCCGCCTCGGCATCGACTTCCAGCAGCCCGCTCCCGGATGCTGCGGCATGGCGGGCTCGTTCGGCTTCCACGCCGGCGAGATGTACGACGTCTCCGCCGCCATCGGCGAACTCGAACTCCTGCCCGCCATCCGCAAGGCCCCGCCCAACTGGCTCATCATCGCCGACGGCTTCAGTTGCCGTGAGCAGATCGCCCAGGGCACCGGCCGCCACGCACTCCACCTGGCCGAGGTCCTGCAGATGGCCCTCGAACCGGAACTGCACCCGGCCTCCGAACCCTACCCCGAATCCTCGCTGGTCGGGCAGCGTGAGGCCGAAGTCCAGTCTTCGATGAAACGCGCCGGAATCGGTCTGGGAGTCGTCGCCGCAGGCGGCCTCCTCCTTTGGCAGATTTCCCGCAACCGCTGATAAATCATATATTTACAAAGTTTCCGGCACTACGAACTAGGGTGCCCCACTTCTGGCCGGTGTTGCCAGAAGTGGGGGGCTTGCCGCCCCTAGCCCAATCCCCGTCTCATCTGGGACAATAGAGTCTAGCTTCCCGACCGCTACCGACATCACGACTCGCTGGCGCAACCGTGCCGGCGCAACCGTGGAAGAGCGGCGCTTTAGCGCCGTGTATAGGGTCTTATAAAGAAAGAGGGGCCATAGCCCCGGCGAACCTTAACTCATGAATCCCGACCTCACCACCACGCTCCCCACGCCCACCGAATCCCGGGCTACCGAATCTGCCATGCGTCCCCAGACGCCAGCGCCCTTGCGCGGATCCGTCCTCGTCCTCATGCAATTCGACGTCTGCGAAGAAATCCGCCTCGACGTCCTCCGCGACATCTTCGGCGCCCGCACCGCCGAGGCCAGCTTCAAAAAGGCTCCGGCCTACGTCCGCTACCAGCGCCCTCCGGTCGAAGAGACGCTCGAGCCGCTGGTCCTCGAATCCGGCGAGCGCCTCACCGGCGAAATCAAGTACTACGATTACGGCGTCGTCAGCCTGGTCTTCGAGCTGCCCTTCGCCGGCACCTGGGACGACCTCATCCAGCTCTCCTGCCGCTGGACCTCCGACACCAGCTTCGACGCCGTGGCCTCGCGCATCGCCCGCCAGAAACTGGAGCGCGCCGCCCCCGCCCTCATCAAGC
>CAYOUY010000335.1:0-14726 GCA_964407245.1 uncultured Acidobacteriaceae bacterium | reverse complement strand
GTGTATCTGCTCTGGGGCTCGACCTACCTGGGCATTGATATCGCCGTGCAGACCGTTCCTCCGGCATTAATGTGCGCAACGCGGTTTTCCATCGCCGGTGTGGTCATGCTGGCGGTATGCGCCGCAACCGGGCGGAAGATTCTTTATTCTTGGAAGCAAATCGCACTGTCCGCCGTTGTGGGCCTGCTCCTGCTCATGGGCGGCAACCTCACACTCTCCTACGCGGAACTCTCGGTGTCGTCCGGGCTGGCCGCTCTGATCATCGCCATCACTCCCCTGTGGTTTCTGGTGCTCGATTCCCTTTTGCTGGGCGATCATCACATTTCCGGGCGCGGCAAGGCGGGCTTGGCATTGGGAATCATTGGATTGTTCGTCCTGGTCTGGCCGCAGTTGCGGGCGACTACGGCGCTGGGCCGGCGCGAGCTTTGGGCTTCGATCAGCCTCATCGGTGGATCATTCAGTTGGGCGCTGGGCTCGGTTCTGTCCAAGCGCTGGCAGTCCGGCATGGATGTATTCAGTGCCACCGGATGGCAGGTCACGGCGGCGGGAGCAGGGAACTTTCTTTTCGCACTTTTCGCCGGCGATCTTTCGCACGCGACCTGGACCGCCCGCAGCATTGGCGCGGTAGCATACCTGGTGGTTTGCGGTTCCTGGATCGGATACACGGCTTATATCTGGCTGCTGGAGCACGTGCCTACGTCGAAGGTTTCGACTTATGCCTATGTCAATCCTGTGGTTGCTGTATTTCTTGGCTGGTTGATTCTTAACGAGCGCGTAGACGGCTTCATTCTGGCGGGAAGCGCGATTGTGGTGCTGTCCGTCATTCTCGTGACCAGCGCCAAGGTGAAGGAAAAGACGGTTGCGGAGGAATTAGCCACGGTGGAAGCGGCAGGAGACTAGAGTCGATTTCCGATTGTCAATCTCCGATTGTCGATTTGGGTCATCCGGGTTGTGCGATCGGAAATCGTCAATCGGCTATCGCAAATTCATTTCGCTGCTTCTTCCTCCTCTTCATCGCTGACCACATCCACCGCATGGCCTCGGATGGCGAACGTCTGCCTTGTTCCGCCCGGCGGTTCAAAGCTGACGCGTGTGGGGCCTCGCTGCCAGGATGGGGCGGGGCAGGCTGAGTCGGGAGGAGCGTCTTCGGGCGGTCCATCAGTGGACAGCGGTTTTTTCAGCACCGGCTTGCGCCGGCCGAACTGCGCGACGACAGCGTAGATTTTCTTGTCATCGTCAGAGACCCCGCAATACGCGACGTAATCCCGATACCAGCTGGCGGCCGAGTAGAGTGTATCGAACTCAGGCAGGTTTATGGGAGAGACGCGGCCAGTCGTGCGGTCAACCAGCAGCCAGCCGCCGCGTTGCCATTGCCAGCTTGGAGCCGATTCTTCTGGAAGACTGTCGTTTACGCGAAATGCGCGCCGCACCACGAAGAGCCGCTCGGTGACATCGTGCGGCGAGCCGAGCACGTACTCCTTGATCCGCCCATCAACGATCAGCGGGCGGATTTTGAGCGTCAAGGGCTTGTCATCTGTTTTGCCTTGTGGTGACCACGGCACAGACATCTGCTTCCCCAACGTGATCACGTGAACCTTTGTGGCGGCTTGCGCGACTTTGGAAAACAGAATTACAGCGAATAACAAAACAATGATCCACCGAGGCTGGATCGATCGCATAAAGCGAGGGTAGGCAGGAATTGAAGTTGGAAGCAAGGCTTCCGATCACACCTGCAGATGTGAAGTCCCGAACTGGGAATCGCTGAACTACACAAAAGGGTGATAGTGTTCCATAATACTACCCTGGGTTGTCAAATATCGGGAACGGTGGTAGACAACAGAGACCGATTGTACGGCGAACGCGTTGGGATCTTTCGCGTTTCGTCTGACCGCTGGCATGCCGGACAACGCAGCACGGGAAGACGGCTTCCAACTCTGACATGGGTGACTTGTTACCAAGACGTCGTGCTCCGCGCATTCTAGTGGTGGACGACCAGCCCAGCATAGCGGGCCTGATGAGCCAGTTGCTCACCATGCGGGGATACGACGTCGTCACGGCCGACAACGCCGAGCAGGCGGAAGCGGAAATCCACCGCCACCCCCCGGACCTGATCCTTTCCGATGTGATCATGCCGGGCAAAACGGGTTATGAATTGTGCCGTGCTTTGAAGGAAAACCCGGCGACGCGCCTGATTCCGTTCGTCCTCATCACAGGGCTCAGCGACAGCAGCGACCGAGTGCGGGGTATCGAAGCCGGCGCCGACGACTTCTTGAACAAACCGGTGCTGGCCGAAGAACTCGTCGCCCGAGTCAAATCCCTCCTGCGGTTGAAGGAATTTACTGACGAACTGGAGACAGCCGACTCTGTTCTTTGTACGTTGGGGCTCATCGTGGAGGGCCGCGATCCCTACACCGAGGGTCACTGCGAGCGGCTCTCGGTGCGGGCAGCGGAACTCGGCCGGCACCTCGGCATGGACGAGGATTCTCTTGTTGCGCTCAAGCGGGGTGGATACCTGCACGATCTGGGCAAGATCGCTGTCTCCGACGAAATTCTGAAAAAAGGCACTGACCTCTCGCCCGGCGAATGGGAGATCATGAAGCGCCATCCCATCACGGGAGAAAATATCTGCAAGCCGCTTCGCTCGCTGCGGTTGGTGCTGCCGATCATCCGCCACCATCATGAACATTCGGATGGATCCGGGTATCCTGACGGCCTCACGGCGCGGGAGATTCCCGTGCTGCCGAGAGTGTTGCAGGTAGTAGATGTTTACGACGCGCTGCGCACCGCTCGTTCCTACAAACCTCCCCTGACCCACGAACAGGCGGCGCAGACCATGCGCGAAGAGGCTCACCGGGGCTTGTGGGACGCCGAGCTGGTAGCCGAATACTTTTCGATGCTCGAGCAGAAGCGCCAGGTAGCGTAGGCAGCGGATGACGGGCGGCGAACGACCAGCGACCTATGATGACCACCCGGACACTAGCCCTACCTACAGCATCGTGATCCCGGCGTACAACGAAAGCGCCCGCCTGGGCGCGACGCTCGAAAAGGTGCTTGCCTTCGTTCACTCCCAGCGCTGGGATGCTGAAGTCATCGTGGTCAACGACGGCTCACGCGACGACACGGCGGAGATTGTTCGAACCTTCGCTGCGAAAGATGCTGCTTTGCGGCTGGTGGAGAATCCGGGCAATCGAGGCAAGGGATACAGCGTGCGCAACGGCATGCTTCACGCCCGCGGGCGCATCGTCCTTTTCAGCGATGCCGACCTTTCGTCGCCGATCGAAGAGGCCCCCAGACTGCTGCGGGCGCTCGATGACGGCGCCGACATCGCCATCGGTTCCCGCTGGCTGCGCGCCGAAACGCAAACCCAGCGCCAGCCGCTCTACCGCCAGCTCTTCGGACGCGTCTTCAACCTGCTGCTGCGGATCATGCTGGGGCTCCGGTTCAAAGACACGCAGTGCGGCTTCAAGGCTTTCAAGCAGCCCGCGGTGCAGGCGATCTTCCCTTTGCAAAAGATTGAGCGCTGGGGATTCGATCCTGAAATTCTTTTCCTGGCGCAGAAGTTCGGCTTCCGCGTTGAGGAAGTCCCCGTCGCCTGGGGACACAGCGGCGGCACACGCATTCACCCCCTCATCGACGGCTCGCGCATGTTCCTGGAGATGCTGCGAATCCGCTGGTACGACGTGACCGGAAAATACAACGGGGATTCGACCGTGCCGGCTTTCAAGTCCGGGAAGATCTGACGCAAAGGCCTTGTCATCCTGAGCAAGCGTTGTTTGCGCGGCGAAGAGCCGGTCCTGAGCGAAGTCGAAGGAATCTGGGCGAGCTGCGCGAGGCGGCGCGCTGTGTGCGCCGCGACAAATGCGCGTTCGGCTCGCCTCCTTATCCAACTGGCCAGACCCAGCGCATCCCCGGGGTTTGACTTTGTCCGCTCTTGGTGTATCTTTGGCCGATAGTTCGCCCGAACGTCTCGCACCTCTCGGCGAAGAGCGCGAACCATGCTCGAAATTCAAACCAAGCGGCTGGAGCCGGACATTGTGGTTCTGGAAATTGCCGGAAGGCTCACCCTGGGGCGGGAATGCAAGCAGTTGGAGTGGGCAACCGACAACCTGATCCGCGAGCAGCAGAAGAAAGTCATTTTTGACTTGAGCGGAGTGACCCGCATCGACAGCACCGGCATCGGCATTCTCGTGATGTCAGCCGGCCAGATGAAAAAGGCGGGAGGCCAACTGCGTCTGGCTGGCGCTACCGGCCATATCCAACAAGTCCTGTTGGTGTCCGGTGTGAATAAGCTCGTTCCCCTGCATTCCACCGCCGCCGCCGCCGCTGCCGACTTCTAACAAATCTAATCTGGGGACAGACGGGACGTTCACCGTTTTTCCTTATCACAAAACCGGGGAATGTCCCGTCTGTCCCCGTATTTCCCCCCGTATTTCCCTATGTCCCGCCGCCTCTCTTACCGCTTCCACCACCCGCCGTCCCATCTCCTCGGTCGAAATTGCCGCGTGAGTCTTGCCCGCGAGATCTGCCGTCCGCGCACCCTGCGCAAGCACGCTCGAAACGGCGCCCTCGACGCACGCCGCCTCCGCCTCCAGATGAAACGAATGCCGCAGCAGCATGGCCGCCGACAAAATCGCTCCCAGCGGATTGGCAATGCCCTTGCCCGCAATGTCCGGCGCCGAACCGTGCACCGGTTCGTACAATCCCACCGGCCCGCCGATGCTCGCCGAAGCCAGCAGCCCAAGCGACCCCACCACTCCTCCCGCCTGGTCGGAAAGAATGTCGCCAAACATATTTTCGGTCAGCATCACGTCGAATTCCGTGGGCCGCTGTACCAGCAGCATGGCCGCCGAATCCACGTACTGGTGCGCAAGCTTTACTGCCGGATAATCCTTGCCGATGCGGGTCACGACTTCCCTCCACAACCGCGAGCACTCCAGTACGTTGGCCTTGTCCACCGACAAAACCTTGCGCCGCCGCTTCACTGCCAGCTCAAACGCTACGCGCGCGATGCGCTCAATTTCTGCCTCGCCGTAGCGCATGGTGTTCACCGCCACCCGCGCACCGGGGCTGCCTTCGATCGACCTAGGCTCGCCGAAATACGCTCCGCCCAGGAGCTCGCGCACGATCATGATGTCGCTTCCGCGCACGACTTCCGGCCGCAACGGAGAGCAGTCTTCGAGGGCAGGAAAGAAAACCGCCGGCCGCAGATTCGCATACGCTCCCAGTTCGCGCCGCAGCCGTAGCAACCCCGCTTCAGGGCGAAGGTGGCCGGGATTGTGGTCAAACGCCGGATTCCCCACGGCGCCCAGCAGCACTGCGCCGGAGGCGAGGCATGCCTGCAGCGTGTCAGCGGGTAGCGGGTCGTTGGCTAAAGTGAGTGCTGCTCCGCCAATGGGCTTGCGTTGCAGTTGAATCTGATGTCCGAAGCCTTCGGCGACAGCCTGCAAAACCACCACCGCCTGCTCGGTCACTTCCGGACCGATGCCGTCGCCGCTGAGAATCGTAAGATTGAGATTCATTGAGTAACTTGGAAATTTCGTAATTTTGCAGTCGGGTAATTTTATTCGCAGATAACGAAAGCCGCCAGCACGGCGGCTTTTCAGGCTTTCAATTACCAAATTATAAAATTACCCGATTGCCAATCCCCCTACACTCCCCACAAATAGTCTTCCTGTTGCTGCTGTTCGTGGTGATCGGGATGCACAGGAAGCGGCGCGCCGAACGCATTCGTGACCGGCGCAATCGGGAACGGTTTTATCGGCTCCGGAGCGGGTGGATTCGAAGCGGCGGCGCTCGAACTCGCCGCAGGAGTGCCCGCCGTGGGAGCGCTCGCCGCGGGAGCCCCGACCGCTGCCGCCTTCGCGCTCGGGAGCGGCTCGATCAGCGGCGTCGCCGACGTGGCAGGCTTATGCGTCTCGCGGATCAGTTCCAGCAGGTGATGATCTTCCACGTTCTTGATCTTGTCGGCCAGACGAACGAACCGACGGTAGATGTCATCCAGCGCGCGGCGATCAAACTGGTAACCCAGCTGCTCGCAGCGTAAGCCCAGCGCGTGACGCCCCGAATGCTTGCCCAACACCAGCCTTGAGTCAGGTACGCCGACCGATTGCGGCGTCATGATTTCATACGTCAGAGGATTCTTAAGGACGCCGTCTTGGTGGATGCCGGCCTCGTGCGCAAATGCGTTGCGCCCGGTGATGGCTTTGTTGGGCTGCACCGGCACTCCGGTGATCTCACTCAGTATTTGGCTGGAGGTGAAAATCTGCTCGCTGGCCACACCGGTCTCGTACGGATAGCGGTCCGGCCTCGTCCGCATCGCCATCACAATTTCTTCCAGCGACGCATTGCCCGCGCGTTCCCCGATTCCGTTGATGGTACACTCCACCTGTCGCGCGCCCGCGCTCACCGCGGCCAGCGCGTTGGCCACGGCCATGCCCAGGTCGTTGTGGCAGTGCGCCGAGATCGTAACTTTCTCGATTCCTTTTACGCGCTGCCGGATGGTAGTGATCAAATCCGCAAATTCGGAAGGTACGGTGTAACCGACCGTGTCGGGAATGTTGAGCGTCGTGGCGCCCGCTTCCACTACGGCGGTGAGCACGCGGCACAGAAACTCCGGATCCGTTCGCGTGGCGTCTTCGGGCGAGAACTCCACGTCGTCGCAAAGAGATTTCGCAAAACGCACGGCATCGCGAGCCTGTGCCACACACTGATCGCGCGTGATACGAAGTTTGTACTGCAGGTGAATGTCGGAAGTCGCCAGGAACACGTGAATGCGCGGATGCGCCGCGTCCTTCAGAGCCTCCCACGCGCGCTCGATGTCAGGGCGGCAGGCGCGCGCCAGGCCGGCGATGACGGGCCGGCGGACTACGGCGGCAATTGCCTTCACCGATTCGAAGTCGCCGTCGGACGCGATTGGAAATCCGGCTTCGATCACGTCCACGCCCAGGCGATCGAGCTGATGGGCCAGGCGCAGCTTTTCCTGCTGGTTCATGCTGCAGCCGGGCGACTGCTCCCCGTCGCGCAGCGTGGTGTCAAAAACCGTTATTCGGGCGCGTTCCGCGGTCATGAGTTTCCTCATTGTGAGACTAATAATCTATCGTACGGGTCAATTCCGTAGAAGCAAAACTTATTATTCTTCAGTTAGCATTAGTTATAATTGTATAATCAGTATTCCTAATCAATCAGTAAGAATCCATTAAGGAGTGTGGGCATGGAGCTTTCCCAACTCGAAGTCTTCCTGGCCGTAGCCCGTGAGCGCCGTTTTTCGCGCGCCGCCGAGAAGCTTTTTCGCACCCAGTCGGCCGTCAGCCAGACCATCCGCAAACTGGAAGACGAGCTCGGTGAGGCGCTATTCGACCGCTCCTCGCGCGAAGGCGTTCTCACCGATGCCGGGAGGGTTCTGTACGAGTACGCGGAAAAGCTGATTAACCTGCGGGCGGAAGCCTCCGAATCCCTGACCGAACTGCGCGAGCTGCAAAAAGGCAAGCTGGTCATCGCCGCCAACGAATTTACTGTGCTCTACGTGCTGCCGGTTCTGGCGGAATTTCGGCGCTTGCATCCCATGATCAAGATCACCGTCGAGCGCTCCCTGAGCAGCCGCATCCCCGACGAAGTCCTGCGCTACAGCGTCGAATTCGGCGTCATTTCCTACGAGCCGCAGGAGGCCAGTCTGCAGTCGGTGGTCGTGTACCTCGACGAGCTCGTCCTTGTTGTTCCGCCCAAACACCCTCTGGCCTCGGCAAAACAGGTCAGCATCCGGCAATTGGGTGCGGAGTCGTTTGTGGCGCACATTGTCTCGTCGCCGTATCGCGACAAAGTGATTCAGCTCTTCAAAACGCACAAAACTCCGCTGCACATGGATCTGGAACTGCCCACGCTGCAGGCCATCAAGCAGTTTGTCGCCATGGGCAGCGGAGTAGCGCTGGTGCCTGAAATCAGCGTCGAGACCGAACTCGCGCGCGGAGAGCTGGTCGGCATCCCCGTGCGCGAACTGGAACTGAAGCGCAAGTTGCGCATCATCTACCGCAAGGATGCCAACCTGTCCCACGCCGCGCGGGCGTTTCTGAAGGTGGTTGAAGCGGTAGCCAAAGAGCGTGATGGACGCTACCGCTTTCAGCGTGAGAATTAACAGCTGGCGCAAGCGTGCTGCTCGCGGAAGGAATCCAGTGCCGCGTCGACAGACGGATGCACTTCCAGCACGCGGTCGAGATTGGCCAGGCCAAGCAGGTGCTGCACCAGCGGATTGGGACCGGCAAACTTCAGGCTCACACCTTTTCCCATCGCACGGCTTTGCATGGCCCAGGTTTGCAGCAGGGCCAGCTGGCCGAGCCCGGCGCCGTCCATACCGCTGACGCAACTCAGGTCCAGCACGATCCCACTCGTCCGCTCCGCGTCGTCAAGCATTTGGCCAACCAGCCGCGACAGTGCAGCCGCTTCGTCGCGATACACGATGCGGCCCTGGCAGCACACGATGATCACGTCGCCTTGTTTGCGCGTTTCCAGATTCAGTTTCAACATCGGTCCGTTCCCCAATTCCAGTGCGGCCAGGCCCGGCCACTGTTCCCACGTTTGCCAATTCGTCTGTGTCAGTTGCATCCTAATAGATAGACGCTTGCGCAGGCCCTTTGGCATCATAAAAGTTCGTTAAATTTTCGCTGTATTCGCCCGCTTCGGCACGTGGGAACAAATTTTGTTAAGCGGGACATCTTAGCCATCCGGTACACTGCATCTAACGGATTTCATTGGCTCGAGTGACATTTTGCCGGCTACGTTGCCGAGGAGGAATTATTCTTGTTTAAGACCGCTGCCGTGGTAGTGCTGGCGTTGGTTGGGCTGCTCTTTTTCTCAATTCCGATGTCGGCGCAGATACTCGCCCGCGGCAATGTCTTCGCCGGCGTCTCCTACGGCCAGTTCTACGATGTGACGACTACGCAGTCCGTCAAGGGCTGGAACGGTTCGGCCGAAGACCTTCCGTTCGCTCGCCTGCCGCACCTCGGCTTCGTGCTCGACGCCAGCGGCTACTACCGCACCGGGATCACACAATACAACGGGCTCTTTGGGCCGCGACTCTCGGGAACATGGGGAAAGTGGCACCCATTTGTTGACGCCATGGGCGGAATTCAGCGGCTCAATTCCAACAAAAACCTCTACTCTCATTACGCCATCGATTTCGGCGGCGGCGTCGACTACAAACTTCCTTTTAAGAGCTTCGCTTGGCGAGTACAAGGCGACTTCATTCACACTCACTACCTGAGCGCGAATCAAAGTGACTACCGCGCCTCCACAGGACTTGTCTGGCGGTTTTGAGCTATCGCATGATGGGTGCCCCATCCTGGCCGCGTTCTTTGCGGGTAGGGTGGGATTCCACTTGGTTCTAAGGGCTTTGGAGATATCGAGAGACCGGTAGTCGAATCCTCGAACCGAATCATCTAACAACTTTCTGCGCCAGGCTGTGTTTACCGGCGCAGACAGGAGGAAACTCATGCGTAAAGCAATCGTCATCGCATTCATGTTGTTCTCTCTTGCCGGCTTTGCGGCCGCACAGGTGCCCACCTCGGGCAACGTCTTCGTCGGATACTCCTACCAGACGGCTGACTCCACGGCCCTCGGCATCAGCGGCGGCAATCGCGTCAACATGAACGGATGGCAAGCCTCGCTGGAAGGCAAGCTCTTTCCCGCGCTCGGGATCGTTGCCGATTTCAGCGGCCACTACGGCTCCCAGATCGTCGTGTCCACACCTCCCTTCGGTTTTAGCGGCAATATGACCGGCCACGAATTCGATGTTATGTTCGGCCCGCGCGTCGGCGTCTCCGTCGGCAAGTTTCGCCCGTTCGGAGAATTTGAGATCGGCGTGGGGCACATGAACACAACCGATTTCGGCTCGAAGACTTCCTTTGCTACTGCCGTCGGCGGAGGACTGGATTACAAAATCGTCCGCATCGCCGCCTTGCGCCTCCAGGGAGACTACGTTTCAACCCGCTTCTTCGGCACTACGCAGAATAACTTCCGCCTCTCCACCGGCCTGGTTCTGCGTTTCTGAGAATTCATGTATCGACCGCCGCCGTTCTCTAGCCTGCTCTGAGCGAGCGAGGAACGAGGCGTAGGGGCGGAGGCATTCCTCCGCCCCGCTCGCGAAGCGAGCGTGAACCGTGATCTTTCCATGAAGAGATTCGTATCAGGGCACGCCTTCAGGCGTGCCGCTCCGATCATCCGAAAGATATGGGCTTTAGCCCCCACGGGAACGCAAGCAAAAAGCAGGATTCAGCTGGTTGGCTGAATCCTGTCTTCTGTGGCCACGTACAAAACTTTCGGAACCTGAACCGCACGACAAATGCCTGCGTCGAGTGATTCGGGAAGGGCACGGCTTTAGCCGTGCCGAACGCCCTCGAAAAACTCGCGGGCTTTAGCCCCTGAGGGAAAGAGAACTCCTAGGCCCGCCCTCGGCTCCCGCCCGGCTCCGCCCAATAATCGTGATCACGCAGGAAATGTTTCTCGTTCCAGAAATTGATCGCAGTCCACAGGAACAGCCAGCCCACGCGCAGGTGTCCCATCCTCTGGAAACGCCGGTTCGTCGTGTAAACGCCGCCGCGCACGATCGCAAACCGTTCGCGCTCGATCTGCTGGCTCAGCCGGTAATCTTCCGCATAGTGAATCTGCTCGTTGAAGCCGCCCAGTTCGCGAAATTTCTTCAGATCGAACATCATGAACATGCCGGTGGCAAACGGACGGTGCACGCACGACAGATACTGAAAAAAATCGTTCCCGCGATAAAACAGCTTGTCCACCCAGTTCCCATCACGACACAAAATGTTCGTCGTAATCAGGTGCGATTGCCGGGCCTGCGCCTTTTCCAGGCAGCGGCGAATCAGGCCGCGATCGGCCAGTTCGATGTCGGCGTCCAGAAACAAAACGTACGGCGTATCCGCCTGCTCAGCGCCCTGATTGCGCCCCACCGACGGCATCCCGCCGGGAATCACGCTCACGTTCAACCGGTCGCGGAAGCTGAGAACAACTTCAGGCGTTCCGTCGGTCGAATGCGCGTCAGCGACCAACACCCTCGTACTCGACATCTTCGAGTAGTCCTGAGTCGTCAGCGAGGTCAGCAAGCGCGGAATCAGCTTCGCCTCGTTCTTCGCCGGAATCACGATCGTCAGTTCGTTCCCGTTCTCCGTTCTCGACGTAGTCATGGATTCGAACCCCCTGTTCGTCAATCGTCAGATAGGTGAGCCGGGAATCCACCCAGCCTCCCGCGTTGTAATACTCAATGCCGTCTTTCTCCACGCGCAGCGCTTCGTGCGTGTGCCCGCAGAAAATGCGGTCGCCCCCGTGATGCCTGGCATACGACAGGGCGCCCTCTGCCACCTTCGGCGACATGCGCAGCCAGCGTGTGTTCAGCCGGTCAATCATCCGAGCGATCGGCTTGCTCCTGAAATCCAGCTTTTGCAGCAACAGGTACAGCGACGTCCCCACCCGGCTCAGCGTTACCCGGCTCACCTGAAATCCGTCGAACTGGTGTCCGTGCACAGCAATATGGCGCAACCCACGGTAAGCCCACTCATACCGCTGGTAAACCCGCACCCCCACCAGGTGCGACATGATGTTCGCCAGGCCGTGGTCGTGATTTCCCTCGACCCACACGACCTCGATCTTGCGCTTCGGATTCGACAGCTTCCGGATATACCCCAGAAACTTCCAGTGTTCCTTGGTCAGGCGGGCGAAGTTGAGGTCAGCGAAAATATCGCCCAGCAAAATCAGCCGCTCGAAGCGGTTTTCCTTCAGCACGCGCGTGGCTTCGCGCGCATGGCTGGTCTCCGCACCCAGGTGCAGGTCCGAGAGGATCAGCGTGTTGTAGGCATGCGGATCCATATTGTTAGTCTGGCAGCGGATTGTTACTGGATGATTAACATTGCATCAAAATTGGTGCATAGGGTAACTACCGTAATAACGTGGGAATCTCGCGTGAGGGTGCCCCACCCTACGTGGTTTTCGTAGGGTGGGGATTTTTTCCTTCCTGCTGGGCTAAACGTTCCGCGCCGAAATCTCCGCGCAATTACCGCTTAATACCTTCGTAACGTTGCCTCCGAATATAGGAATCCTATACTCCGAACATCGGATTCCTATATTGCCGCGAAAGGTTTCGACATCGCGGGCGCCACCGCGGAAGAGCGGCGCTCTAGCGCCGCGTAAAGTCAGCACAGGAAGCACGGGGTTTTAGCCCCGGAAGAAAAACGATGACCAAACGTATCAGCCCGAAAATCGCGCGGGGAAGTGGCGAGCTCGCGATTCTCGCTCTGCTCGCCGAGCAACCGCTGTACGGTTTTGAAATCGCCCGCCAGATCGGCGAGCGCACTGGCGGAGCGCTCCAATTCACGCTCGCCTCGCTCTATCCGCTGCTCTATGAAATGGAGAAGCGTGGATGGGTCGAAGGCCACTGGCAATCGAACCAGGCTGGCCGCGATCGTCGCTACTACCGTCTCACCGCCGCAGGCCGCAAGCAACTCGCCCCGCTGCGCGAAGAGTGGCGTTCCTTCTTCCACGCGCTCGACTGTCTCGCGGGGGTGAGCCATGCCTGAACGAATGAAGCCTGACTGGACCCGGCTCGTCCGCGAGCATCTCAAAAACTCTCCCAGTCCTTGCAGCCACGATGTCATCGTCGAACTGGCCACGCATTTTGAAGAGGTCTACGACCAGGCGCGCGCCACTGGATCCAGCGACACGGCCGCCCTGCGGCGGACTCTGCAAGAAGTCGAAGATTGGGACGTTCTAGCAACCGAGATCGCCCGCTCCAAGTCTCAGGAGGATTCCATGAACAACAACGCGATGAGTCAGCGCACGAAAAATATCCTGCTCCCCGCGATCGCCATTCTCTTCGCCATCGGTCTCGTCCTGCTCTTCCTGGACCGCGCCGCCGCCCTCCAGATGTTCATCTGGATCGCCTGCATGGGATTGCTCCTCTTCGCCGCCGCGTCAGAGGCGAGTCGTCTGAACCTGCGCACCAGGTCTGTCTGGCTTCCCGGATTCGTCAGCCTGGTCGCGGCCAGCCTGTTCCTGTTCGCCGAAGAACTCGTCCTCGTGCACGATTCTTCTTTTTACTTCACCGACATCAGCCTGCGCCCCGCTCATCTCATCTTCGGAATGCCGCGCTGGTTTTACATCGCCTGGCTCGTCGCTCAGGTCCTGTGCGGAGCGCTCGGCGCATCTCTCTCCCGCCGCGGCGGCGGAAATTGCTTCGCGCGCTTAGCGTCAGGGTCGTTCCCGGCCCTTGTCATGTTTGCCGTGTGCACAATCGTGATCCCGGCCAGCGCTATGTTCGAGCACAACCATTTCATCTTCCATAATCCGGGCCGTTTGTGGATGGGAGTTTTGATCTGGGCCGCAGTCCCTGCGCTCGCCATGCTGCTCGGAGCAGCACCATTCCTCAAGGAAGCGACAGTTTCTTAGGCGGGTGCTCAGGGCGCGGAGAGGCATGACCGAAAACGCCGTGGCCGGAAGGCTCGTGGCGGAAAAGCAGGACGCCCAAAACCACCGTGGAAGAGCGGCCCTTCAGAGCCTGCCCCGAGCAAGCGCAGCGTGTCGAGGGGGCCGTGTTAGGCTCGCAAAGAGATCAGGGCTTTAGCCCCCGAGGCGTCCTCAATGCGCCGGAGGCACGTACTCCTTCGGCTTGGCCGATCCTTCGCCGAAGAAAAATGCCTCCAGCTGCTTCACAATCACTTCCTGATCCTCGCGCCGCGCCGGATTCAGCCGGTATTCGTTCAGCAGCATCTTGCAATGCTCCATCCACATCCTCCACGCTTCCTGGGACACATTGTCATACACTTTCTTGCCCAGTTCGTTGTCGAAAGGGGGCTCGTCCAGCCCCGGCATTTCTCGCTTGAATTTCACGCAGAAAACGGTGTGCGCCATAACTCCCTCAATGAGTAGTGATGTAAGGATTATCTTACACGGATCGAAAGAGGCACACGTAATGACAGAGACAACGAACGGGAAGGGCGCGGCTTCCAGCCGCGCCGTAAGTTGCCAAATGGATCACGGCTTTAGCCGCTGAGGTGCTCGCTACTTCGTCCGCAGATATTCCGCGATCACTTTCTTCGTTTCTTCATCTATGGCGACGGTGTCGCTGCCGGCCCCGTTCGCCGCCGCGACCTTGCCCTTCACGCCGACGTAAACCGCGTCGTAGGTCGTATCGCCCAGATTCTCCACCCGGTGCTTGAACGGCGGATACCAGCGCACTTCGCCGGGTTTGGAGAACACCTCGCGCGTTTTGCCGTTCTCGTCGGTAAAGCGCAGGTGCGCCTCCGTCAGCGCCACCACCACGCCTCCCGGATGCTCGTGCAGCACTGATTTCTCGTGCGGCCCGTAGTGCACCGAAACCACCTGCACCTTGTCGTTCTCAAAATCCAGCTTGTAATGCTTGGGCTCAACCTTGGTGGGATCCTGTGCTACAGCAAAAGCGACGGCCATGCACACAAACGCGGTAGCCGAAACCAATTTCGACTGCATTCCTGCCTCCTGATTTTCCCCGGTTCCGCTGAAGACCTTGAGGCCACCTTACTTCCGGCGTGGGGCAGTGTCAACGCACGGGAGCCAGCGCAGTAACACAGTAGTAATCCGCACGTCGCGTACCCTGGAACCGCGAAACCGGAGTCCATGCGGCGTGACTTAAAACCGCGCCACCAAGTCCGTGGAGAGGCGAGCCATGCTGCGGAAGCCGGGAGCCCGCAGGCGAA
>CAYOUY010000334.1:0-33474 GCA_964407245.1 uncultured Acidobacteriaceae bacterium | reverse complement strand
GCGGCGATCCACGCTGCTGGAGAACGTCATCATCACCGGCATGGGCGGCGCCTCCGCCGCGGTGGTGTCGGGCGCGGTCTTCACCGTGCCGGCGCTTTACGCGCTGCACCTCGACCCGCATCCGGTGCAGATCATCTTTGTCTGCCTGGCTGGCGGTTGCCTGGGCATCCTGTTCATCATTCCGCTGCGGCGCTATTTTGTGCGCGAAATGCACGGCAAGTTTCCCTTCCCGGAGGGCACGGCGATCACCGAAGTCCTCGTGACCGGGGAAAAAGGCGGCTCGCAGGCCAAGCTTCTGCTGCAGGCCACGGTCATCGCCGCGATCTACGATTTCTTCGTGACCACGTTTCACGTATGGAAGGAATATCTGGACTTCCAGTTTCTGCCGGTCATGAAGTCGCTGGCGGAGCGCAGCCGCATGGTCTTCAATTTCGATGCGGTCGGCTTCATCCTCGGCCTGGGATATGTGATGGGCCTGCGCATCGCTATGATCTTCTGCGCCGGCGGCGTGCTGGTGAACTTCATACTGGTGCCGCTCATCTGGTTTTTCGGCAGCCATATCGGCGACGCCATCGTGTATCCCGGCAAGATCCCGATTTCGCACATGGAGGCGGCGGATATTTACCGCAACTACGTGCGCTTCATCGGCGTAGGTGCCATTGCGAGCGCGGGGCTGGTCGGAATCCTCAAGTCCCTGCACGTGGTTGCAGGATCATTTGGCATTGCTCTGCAGGCCTTCCGCCACGGCGAAGCGCCGCGCGTGGAGCGCACGGACCGTGACATTCCCGTTATCACCATCCTGCTGGGAGTTGTGCTGGGTGCGATCGCAGTGGCCGCTTTCTTTGGACAGCTTCACGTTTCATGGACCGTGGTTGGATTAGGCCTGCTACTAACGCTGCTGTTCTCCTTCTTCTTTACGACAGTAGCTGCCAATGCCATTGCCACGACCGCCAACAATCCGGCCAGCGGCATGACGTTGCTCACTGTGATCGTCTCTGCGGTCGTGCTGCTGAGGTTCGGGCTCTCCGGGGCCACCGGCATGTTCTTCGTGATGGCCCTGGCGGGTATGGTTTGCGTTGCTTTGTGCTCGTCGGGACAATTCATCACCGACCTGAAGGCCGGCTATTGGGTCGGTTCCACGCCTGCGGCACAGCAGAAGGTGAAGTTCATCGCGGTCGTCGCGTCGGCCTTGACTGCGGGGTTCACCATCATCTTGCTGGCTAAGGCATTCCAGTTCGGAGAGGCCGTGCCCGGCGACCCGCGGCAGGTCCTGGTCGCACCCCAGGCTTCAGCGCTGAAAGCCGTGGTCTCGGGATTCATGAGTGGCCAGCCGGCCCCCTACATATTGTTCGGTCTCGGCGCCATGGTCACGGTGGTGCTGGAAATGCTCGGCCTTTCTTCGATGGTCTTCGCCCTCGGAATCTATTTGCCGCTGCAGTTGACCACGCCCATCCTCGCCGGCGGATTCCTCTCGCACCTTGTGAACAAGCGCGCCGAAAAGACCGGTGGCGAGCACGGTAGAACAATCCGCGAGCGAGGTATCATCATTGCCGGCGGCCTGATGGCTGGTGGCGCGCTCGGCGGCGTGATTGGGGCGGGCCTGCGCGTGCTGCCGCACTTCAAAGAAGAGTGGATTCAAACGCCGTTCTACGACAACATGCCGATTTCGCAGATGCTCTCCGCGCTCGGGTTCGCGGGACTTTGCGTGTACACCTATCTGAACTCGATGAAGAGACCGAAGTCCGAAAACGAATAGATCAGGAGCGCGACCCGGATGAATGGAGCGCCGCAACGTATACCCTGAAGAACGATTTCAACGGAGACATTCAAATGAACCAAGCCGATCTTTCAATTGCAAATGCCATTCTCGGTATCGACACACTCTGGGGAGGCGACGTCATGTGCCCCTCAGGCACGGGCCGCTTCATCGCGGATTCCTGGTTTTCCGACGAGCCGTTGCCGGCCGCTTACACCCATCCCACGGCTGCGCGCCTGCGGGCCGCTGGCGGTGTTACCGGCAAGGACAGCGCTGCCGTCGCGGACTACCTGCGCGAAATGGGCACAGAGATCGTCCGCTCGATGGATGCCATCAACGTCGAGGCCCGCCGCGTAGGAGGCCAAGGCGGGGCCTTTCTTGAAGGCCTGAACATCTGCCTGACAACGATGTGGGAACTTGCCATGGAGACCGCTGGCAAGGGCAACCGCGTGCCTTATGAGCGGAGCGTCAAGGCATCGACGGGCCGTCCGCCGGAGCCATCGCGACCCGAGGCGAAGCGCGAACGCGTTGCCGAGTTGCTCGGCCGCGCCGGATATCACGTCTCAGGTACTGGCGGCGTTCTGAATGCCGTCGATTCGTGGCGCCGCGATCGGATTGTCCCTATGGCCTCTGTTCGGGCTCTGGGAGCGGCTGTCATTGCCCGCATGAATGAGCTCTCGGGAAAAAACCTTGTGCCATATCTTCCGACAGAGCTGGCTCGCGTGCCGCGCGCCAACATCGATTTTCTGCCGATCAAAGATGCCTGGTTCTCCGGCTCAATGAACTACATCGGGCGGGCCAGGAATGCGGACCGCACACCGAAATACGAGGCCACTTACGAAATCAACGCTTCTCTGCAAATGTCGTTCCCGGAGTTCGAGCACCTTGTCAGCCACGAGGTCGTCCCGGGTCATGTGACTACGTTCGCCTATCTTCAGGACCTGTACGTACGCAGCATGGTCGGATTCGAGGCCACTGTCCTGACCATGAACACGCGCGCCGCTACTCTTTTTGAAGGAATCGCCAACAACGCAATCCTGATCGCCCATGGGGTCACCGAAGTAGACCAGCTTCCAGATGAGGATTTGCAGATCGGCGTGCTGCTCGCGCTCCTGCAAGATGACGCCAAGAACGAAGCCTCTTATCTGACGTGGGGCGAAAAAATGCAGAAAGAAGAAGTGGCCGCCATTCTGCGGCGGGATTACCTGGTCACCGAGGAGCGTGCCGACAAACTTTCTGGCGCCTGGGGACGTCATCCGCTGCTGGGGCGGATGTATCTACCGGCTTACCGCTGCGGCACGGAGAAAGTCGCAGAACTGCGCCGCAAGTATCGGCCTGGCGAGGTGCTGCCGGTACTCTATGGCGCTGCCGGATTGGTGGATTGTGAGACGGCCGAAGCCGCATGCGCACAGCTGACTATTCCGGTCTGAAGGTCAGTTGAGAGGGAAATGCAGGCAGGAGTCTTGGCGCACGTCGCCGTGTCTGGGGCACAGGAGCGGCCATGTCACGCCCGCGGCTTTCGAGTCATCCGATCTGCCAGACCGTGTCGAGCACTGTGCCGTCAACCCATTTGACGACAGCGACCGGGCGATCCGTGTGAATGGGTCTCGCTGGCTTGCCGCCACAAATACGCTCGACTTCGTTTTTGATGTCCTGCAGTGGACGGATCGGAAGTTTTGAACCCCGGACGGCATCGATGAGATCCTGCCGGCGCGGGTTGATGGCAATGCCGCGCTCGGTGGCCACGACGTCAATCAACTCACCCGGCCCGCAAAGCGTCGTTACCTCGTCCACGATCACCGGGATGCGGTCGCGGAACGAAGGTACCGCGAGAATTGTGCAGCCGGCAGCCAGGCAGTTCTGCCATCCTCCAATCCCGTGCAGAAGGCGCCCGTCGGAGTGCGTAACCACGTTGGCGTTGAAGTTCACGTCGACCTCTGTCGCTCCGAGAACGACAGCATCCACAATGGACGCGAAATTTCCCTTGCCGTGGTAGTTGTAGGAGGTGAAGGGAGAGGTCGCCACCTGGCGTGGATTGCTTGCTATGGAACGCACGCCGTCGAGGTCGAACGTTTGCCCGTCGAGAATGTAATCCGTCAGACCTTCTTCCAGCATTTCGACCAGATATTTGGTTGAACCGCCACGCACGAAGCGAGCTTTTACGCCAGCCTCCCGCATCATCTGCTTGAGATAGCTGACAAAGGCCAGCGCAATTCCCCCGGCTCCGGCCTGGAAGGAAAAGCCGTTGCGCATGATGCCAGCATCTTTGAGGAAACGGGCGACAAACTCTGCGATGCGCAGACGATCGGGCGAACGGGTGATTTGCGTTGTGCCGGAAACGATTTTCGTGGGGTCTCCGATGGCATCGACTTCCACAACGTAGTCTACGTTGTTGCCCTGAATCTGCCAGGGAATGCACGGAAACGGCACAAGGTTGTCGGTAACGGCGATGACGTGGTCCGCGTAGATCGAATCCGCCAGGGCAAAGCCAAGCGAACCGCAGGCGGATTTTCCATGAGATCCGTCGCAGTTGCCGAAGGGATCGGCGCTCGGCGCCGCAATGACGGCGATGCCAATATGAACCTCGCCGTCCTGGATCGCCTGCCAGCGGCCGCCGTGAGAGCGCAAAACTCCCATGCCTCGCATTTTGCCCTGCGTACAGTAGTCGCCGAGGGGTCCGTTCATGCTGCCTTCGATATGATCGATGACGCCGGCTTCCAGCAGTTCGATCGCGCCCTGCTGCGAGGGAAAGGACGCGCTGGGGAACCACATCAGGCCCTTCACGCCGATACGGGATGCGGCTTCCAGAGCCATGAGTGCAACGCGGTCGCCATCGCGCAGGTGATGATGTGACGACAGGACCATGCCATCGCGGAGGCCGCATTTCCGCAGAGCGGTTTCAATATCGGCCACTCTCTTGTCGCCGTTGGCGGGATAGTCGGCGACCGTGCGGATTGGCGGGGCAGCCTTGCGTCCGCTCGGGCGATATTTGCCAACGCCGAGGTAGGGCGTCTGCGAGCGCCCGTTCACCCGTTCCGGCACCGTCCGCCCGGCGGCGTTCTGAAGCATCTCGGTCTTGGTCACGGTCGGCATCGAGATTTCTCATCCTTTTTCTTTTCTTGTCAGTTCACCCCAGTAATCCCATTTCCTGTGCTCGCACCATCAACTTCAGCGCGCGCTGTACGACAGGAGGATCAATCATCTTCGAGCCCAGGCTCACCACGCCCAGACCTTTCTTCTGCGCCTCGTCGTAGGCAGCAACAATCTTTCTGGCTTTCTCAAGCTCCGCGGCAGTCGGCGCAAAAGCCTCATGAATCACCCGAATCTGCAGCGGATGAACACAGCCCATGCCTTCAAATCCCATCGCTCGGGAGTTCTGTCCCCACGCGCGCAGGCCCTCCATGTCGCCGACATCGCCGAACACGGAGTCGATCGCCTGCACGCCGGCGGCGTGAGCCGCATTGACCACGCGCTGCCGGGCATAGAGCGATTCCGCCCCGGTTGAGGTCTTCGCCACGCCGAGATCGGCCGTGTAGTCTTCCAATCCGATTGTGAGGGCCACGATATTGGCGCTTGCCCGGGCAATGGAAAGTGCGTTCTCGATACCCAGCGCCGACTCGAGAATCGGCATGAGCCAGATCGGACGATCGATTCCGTAACTCTCTTTGATAGCGCCGATGCGAACACCGGTCTCAACGATCTGCTCCGGGGTTTCGACTTTAGGAATGAGAATCAGATCGGGCAATTCGGGAACGATTTCGTTGAGATCCTCCAAACCCAGGGGAAGTTGATTGATGCGCACCATGCGCTCGCAGTCGAGGAAGTCCACGGCTCGCAGGGCGTTGCGCACCAGCAACCGCGCAGAGTCTTTTTCAGAGGGATGCACGGAGTCTTCCAGGTCGAGAATGATGGCATCGGATCCGTGCAGGGCCGCGTTGATGAAGTATTTGGGCTCGCTGCCCGGAACGTACAAGCGGGAGCGCCGCAGGCGATCGCGAGCAGAGACGCGGCGCAGCGCGACCTGATCTGGCAGAACGCGCGTGCCCTGCCCCAAGCCAGCCTGCCGCACAGCAGCTTCAATGCGGGCGGCAATTACAAACGGCAGTGCACCCTCGTCGTGAATCTCGACCCGAGCGTGCTGCACTCCCAGTGCTTCGAGCACATCTCCAGTTTGCCGTTGAATCGATTCTCCGTAGTAGGGCTTCACCCGCGATTCGAGTTCGATTTCAATTCCACCGCGATCGCGGGGTTCAACTCGCACGTGCAGATCAGAACGGATTTCTGCACCGCAATGGCCTGCTTCACCCGCGCGTCTTGTCTCAACTTCGACTGTGCTGTTCATGGTTCCAATTCTTGGGTGTCGAAAATAGCGATCGCTTCTTCCAATCGCAGATCCTTGGCCACCCATTCCTCGTCGGGCCTGACAGTGTGGAAACGAACCGTGCACGAGCTACCGTCAAACGCGACAATAATGCGAAAATGCTTCGTGCCATGGAGGTGGGAAAGCTTGGCTTTGAGTACCTGTGACAGCGCAAGGCCGCGGCCGAGCATCTCGAGCGGAGGAAGGCCGCCGTTCTCCAGGTAATCTTCGACGTGAATCAGATTTACGAAACACTCGAAGGCGGTGCGATCGGGAAAGTCCACCCGCTGCACAGGCGCCGCTTGCTTGAGTGCCGACAAGAAAACGCACTGTTCCTCTTCCACGAAGCCCGCGTCCACGAGCGCCAGCAGTTTTTGCGGCAGGGCCTGCGGATCGTCAAGGTTGTCTTCGCGAATCTCGTCGTAAAGAACGTCCATTTGCTGGTTAGTCTTCACACCGACGTCACCATCGAGCCTGTGTAGTCGATCTCGCTCTCCGTTTGCAGCTTGTCGAGGATAGTGTCCGTCATTTGAATCGTGCTGGCCGCGCCCTGGCTGATGGCTTTCGCGCCGCCCGGAATTCGCATCATGTCGTAGGTTCGGACCTTCCCTTCTTTCACTACAGCCGCGATGGCATTGCGAATGCGGCCGGCTTTCTCCGTTTCGCCAACGTGGTCGAGCAGCATGGCCGCGGACAGGAACATGGCAATGGGATTCACGATCGGCGGCGCGAGTTCCGCATACTTGGGCGCCGATCCGTGGGTGGGCTCGAAAACTGCAACCTCATCGCCGATGTTGCCCGATGCGGCAAAGCCCAGACCGCCAACCAGGCCCGCAAAAGCATCGGAAATTACGTCGCCAAACAGATTCGATGCCACGACCACCCCGTAATCCTCTGGATTCTTGGTCAGCCACATGGTTTGCGCGTCAATATTGGTCGACCAGAGCGCAATTCCAGGATATTCCTTGGCCACGGCTTTGGCTTCGTCCTCCATCAGACCGGAGGTCTCACGCAGCACATTGGGCTTCTCGCAAATCGTTACGGACTTGTACCCATATTTTTTCGCCCAGTCAAATGCCGCCTTGCAGATCTTTCGCGCCGCAGCCCGGGTGATGATGCGCACTGAAATTGCAAGATCAGGCCCGGCCACAGATGTGAACGGCTTGAACTTGGAGTGCGTCGCCAGCGCCGCGCGAACCTGCTCGGGCGGATTCGTCCACTCCACTCCGGCGTAGAGGCCTTCGGTGTTCTGGCGGAATACCACCACATTGACGAACGGCTCCTCGTACCCGCCATCGGGTTTCTTGCGGATGAAATTCAACGGATTGCCCGGAAAAGAAATGCACGGCCGAATGCAGGTATCCAGGTTGAATCGCTGCCGCATGGTCACGATCGGGCTGAAGTAGGAATATCCCTTGCCTCGCAGTTCCGGGCTCAACTCCGCTTCGGCTTCCTTCTTTGGCTTGGACGTGATCGCGCCGAACAACCCCAGCTTGTGCTTCGCCAAGAGATCAACCGTTGCTTGTGGCAACGCATTCCCTTGGCGGCACCAGCAATCCCATCCGATGTCGGCGTGAACGAATTCTGCGTCGAAGCCAACGGCTTTGAGAAGACGCAAAGCCTCGGGCAGAACCTGATTGCCAATTCCGTCGCCGGGCATGGTGACGACTGTGTGCTTCGCCATATTTAGTCTCCAGAAGTAACGACCGGTTGCAGGTTGTGCGGTTGAGAAGTCAGTCCAAGTTTTTGCGCAACTACGTTTTCTGCGCCCCCGGCAGCGACCAGAGCTTGCGGCACGCTGCCCAGCGCGGGAAATGCAAAGCTTTCCCCGTGCCAGACGAGTGTGCCGGAAGTGAAATCGATTGCGATCTGTTCACCGGGAATCACGGTCTTGTCTTTGGCTGTCATTTCCGCCGCAAACTGCCGCCGTAACCGTTCCACCAGCGCCGGGACTTCAATGCAGAGAAATCCGTTGTTGTAGGCGTTGCGCAGATAGGTCTGGGAAAAGCTGCCGGCGATCACGAGAGGAAAGCCTTTCGCCTTAAGGCAGGTCACGGCTTGCTCGCGGCTCGACCCTGTGCCGAAATTGAATCCACCAACGATGACATCGCCGGTGCGTGTACGAACGGAGAAATCAGGGTCGTAGTTTTGCATGACGACCTGCGCCATCGTGGCCGGCGTCATGTCGTCGCGATAAGTGTAGTCTTTGCCATAAATGGCATCGGTGTTCACGTTGTCCTGCGTCATGAAGACGAGCCGCCCCTCGACGCGCTCCGGAAATCCAGGCAGAATTTCGACGCGCTCGTGCGGGCGTGCGTTCGAAGAAAGCTCGGTATATTTGCGCTCGACCGTCCGCGGAGCCCACTCGCGCGGTCCGGCGATGTATCCGGCGGCTGCCGAGGCCGCGACGACTTCGGGGCTCGCGAGATAACACTGCGCTTCGCGTGATCCCATCCGGCCTTTGAAATTGCGGTTCGTCGCCGAAATGCCGACTTCCCCTTTCTCCAGCAGCCCTGTTCCAAGGCCGATGCAGGGCCCGCAACTGGGCGGCAGCGGGATTGCGCCGGCCTCCAGCAGTTGCCGCCACGCGCCTCTGGCTTCCGCTTCCTGTTGCACCCATGCGCTGGCTGCGCCTACATAAAACTTCACTCCGAGGGCGACCTTACGCCCGCGTAGCACGTCAGCCGCGGCTTGGAGGTCGTCCGCACGCGAGTTCACGCACGAGAGCAGATAGGCTTTCTGGATGGCGATTTTCTGCTGCTCGATCTCTGCCAGCGAGTGCATGGTCTGCACCGTGTCAGGCCCGGATACATGCGGCGTGACCTGACTGAGATCGAGCTCGATGCGGGCGGCATAGTTCGCACCCTCATCGGGACGCGGCGGATCGGTTGCCCATCGGTAGAAGTCACGCTCGGTGAATCGTTCGACACCCAGCGCCAGCAATCGCTCATGCATTCCGCGCAAATAGGCGATCGCTGCGTCGTCCACCGGGAACCAGCCGACGATCGGCCCCCACTCGGTGCTCATGTTGGAGATCGAGAAGCGGGCATCCATCGAAAGGCTGGCGACACCCGGCCCCCAAAACTCAATCGCCGCATTCAGGACCTCGTCGTGGTTGTACAGCCCGCAAAGCGTGATGATCACATCCTTGCCGGTCACGCCCGAAGGCAGCTTGCCTTCCAACACTACCTGCACCGTCCGCGGAATCTGCCACCAGAACTCGCCCGTGGCCCAAACGGCCGCCGCATCGGTCCGCACAATGGGAGTCCCGATCGCGCCCAGCGCTCCATACATATTCGAGTGCGAGTCGGACGCGACCACGAACGAGCCCGGCAACACGTAGCCGCGCTCGACCATAAGCTGGTGGCCGATGCCCGAACCAGCAGGGTGGAAATCTACTCCATGCTCGCGGGCAAATGCCTCAATCGAGCGGTACTTCTTTACGTTGGCTTCGTCCTGGTTCTGAATGTCGTGATCCAGCGCGAAAACCAGCTGCTTGGGATCGTGAATCTTTCGCGCGCCGATGGCCTTGAATTTGCTCATCACGGCCGAGGTGTTGTCGTGCGTCATGACATGAAACGGCCGGATGGAAAGAAAGTCGCCCGGCCGCAACGGCCGATCCGGGCCTTCGGTCATGTGAGCTTGCGCGATCTTTTCAACGATTGTCTGCGGCATAACGGCTCTCCGTAGTGGGCGCCTGCGGCGAAGACATCAGGCAAGTGCAGGTTTCGGGCGTTTCTGATTCCTCGCGCGCGGGCCCACCTTCTCTCTGGCTTTGCTCTTGGGGCGCCGGGCAGCTTGAACATCGGCCTCCATCAGCGCCATCAGCTCCGTTACCGATCCGATGCGCTCCAGATTCCACACTGCTTCTTTGACTCGCTTTTGGGCAGCCGAGGTCAGCACTCTCTCAGCGAGGGCAGAAAACTTTTCTTCAATCTCCTGATCAGTGAGCGGATTGCGCGGATCTCCCTTGGGAAAATCCAGTTGTTTGTCAAAGCAGCGGCCATCTTTGGTCTTGATATTCACGATCACCCTCTGTAATGCAGGAAATACTTTTTCAATCTCTGGATCTGCAACTACCTCGACCTTCCGCAGTTGTTCTCTCACCTTTGGATTCATGATCGCCTCTATGGTGAATTGCGCCGGCGTGACTTTGCGATTCACGAGCGCGGCGGCAATAACGTAGGGCAGAGAGTGGTCGGCGGTCTCCTTGGTATGCGGATCGTACTTGCTCGGGTCCGAGAGAATATCGGCCGCGCGTGCTAGGGAACGAATTTGCACTTTTTCTACGTCGTCGGGATGCAGGTCGTTGGTCTTGACCAGGTCGAGGACCGCGGAGATGGGCGTGTGCGTGAGCGCCTCGGTCGGAAACGCCTTCATTCCGCATTGCGTGATGCGCCACGATTCGCCGAGGCCTGCTGTAAGCAGGTCGAGTTTCCAATCCGGTCCGAAGACATGCGTTAATCCTTCTTTTCCGTCGATGACGTGCTCCGGCCCAGTGTAGCCTTTCTGCGCCAGCAGCGCGGCGAGCACGCCGCTCTGCGTCGCCATCGGATCGACGGTGTTCTTCATCATGGTGAGTTTGCCCGCGGTGACCGCGCCCAAGGTGCAATGGCGGCTCGCCGAAATTCCGATGGCGTGCTGAATCTGCTCCCATGAGAGATGCAGCGCCCTCCCGGCAACTATGGGTGAGACGAACGCAGTCAGCGTGGCGTGATGCCACCCGCGCTCGCGAATTCCCGGAAATGCGGCCTCGCAGAATCGCATCTCGAACTCGTGGCCGAGCACGAGACCGACGATCAATTCCCTGCCATCGGTCGCCGCACGTTCGCAGCACGCCAGAGCTGCCGGAAAAATGTCCGACGGATGACTGGGATCCTGTTTCCAGTAGATGTCGTTGTAGTCCATGCAGCGGATCATCAGCGCGTTGGCCAGCGACGCAGAAACCGGGTCGATCCGTTCACCGGTGCCGATGACGGTCGCAGGCCCCGGCGCGGCAATTTCGTCCAGCACCTCCAACGCGATCCTCACATCGTGCTGCTGGTAGCCGCCCAGAGCGCAACCGAGTGAGTCCAGCAGAAATCGTTTCGCCTGATAGACAGCCTCTTTTGAGAGATGCTCAAACCGCAAATCCGCTGCCCAGCGCGCCATCGCAGCGCTCACCGTTTCCTTTGCAGGAGCCGCCGGTTTTGTGTTGGTCACGAAAATCTCCTCGAGTTCAACTCAGCTTGATGTTCTTCGGATTCTTGAAGGGCAAGAATGCCATAAAGTCGGCGTGATGCACGATGAAGGCCTCGGTGGTCCGCTTGACCAAGTCACCCTCGGCTGCATGCGCGGCGATGATGTGGCAAACCGCGTCGGGGACTCCGCACTCCATTGCCAGAGCCACGCCGGTGAAGGGGTGGCGCAAAGCCTCGCCACGCTCACTCTGGCGGCTTTTTCCGTCGGGACCAAGTTCGTATTCCAGCAACTTGCCTACATCGGCCAGAATGGCACCCGCGATGACCGTATCCATATCAATCGGCAGCGCGCGTCCCATGAACGACTGCATCGCCTTGGCGCTTTCCCGGGCGATATGCACCACGCAGCGCTTGTGTTCCATGAATGTAATAGGACAGTTCGGCACAAGCAGCGTGAACGGAATCTGGTTCAGATCCTCAGGCTTCAGCGGACTGCGCTCGAAAGCCTTGATCCAGGTCCGGGTAACTTGTTCTCGCAATTGAGGATTGCTGATCCACGCGATCTCCGGCCAAAGCTTCTGGATAGCATCTCGCATCGCCAGGCACCCCAAGGGAACGCTTCAGGCTAGCGTGGTCATAGAGGTCAAAACGACGATTAGGATCACACTGGCCTGTGATTCTGGTGCCCCATGTGCTGCCGAGCGCTTGCCCCATAACGGGGTTGTGGGCCCTGGCCCGCCATCTGGACGGTGGCGTATCTTGCATGCACAATGGCGTATTTTGCATAGCGCAACCTCGGGCGAGCATCTAAATTAGGGCTATGTACAAAGCAAAAGCTTATTCCGCTGCCAGTGCAACATCGCCGCTTGCCTCCACTACGATCACGCGGCGTGATCCAACCCCACACGACGTACAAATCGAAATTCTGTATTGTGGCATTTGTCATTCCGATCTGCACCAGGTCCGCAACGAGTGGAGCGGATTTCTGCCCACCGTTTACCCCTGCATTCCCGGCCACGAAATCGTCGGCCGCGTCACCAAAGTCGGCTCGGCAGTCACGAAGTTCGCGCCTGGCGACATTGCCGCGGTCGGCTGCATGGTCGACTCGGACGGCACTTGCCCCGAATGCAAGGCCGGCCTTGAGCAGTTCTGCCCAAATGTGACCTACACGTACAACCTCCCGGACAAGCATCTGGGCGGTGTTACTTACGGCGGGTACTCCGAGAGCCTTGTGGTCGACCAAAGGTTCGTCCTGCGCGTTCCCGCGAATCTGAACCTTGCGGCCGCCGCTCCCTTGCTTTGCGCCGGAATCACGACTTACTCGCCCATGCGTCACTGGCGCGTCACCAGCGGCCAGAAAGTCGGCGTCGTTGGTCTCGGCGGGCTGGGCCACATGGCGGTGAAGTTTGCCCATGCGCTTGGAGCGCACGTCGTGGTCTTCTCGACTTCCCCCAAAAAGAAGGAAGACGCCCTACGGCTTGGAGCAGATGAGGTCGTCATCTCGCGGAATGTGGACGAGATGCAGAAGCACGCCGGCAGTTTCGACTTTATCCTCGATGCGGTCTCCGCCGAGCACGATATAGGGGCTTACATCAATCTGCTGCGCCGCGACGGCAACATCACACTCGTAGGCGCGCCGGAGAAACCGCTCTCCGTTCCGGCATTCGCCCTGCTTCCTCGCCGTTGCAGCTTGTCCGGTTCACCCATCGGCGGCATCCCCGAAACGCAGGAGATGCTGGATTTCTGCGGGAAGCACAACATCACCGCCGATGTCGAGGTCATCCCGATCCAGAAGGTCAACGAAGCTTACGAAAGACTACTCAAGTCGGATGTGAAGTACCGATTTTCGATCGACATGGCGTCGCTCAAATCGGCATAGCCCGATTAGGCAAAGGAGTACACATGGCCACGCAGATCGATGCTCTCAGAGACCGGCTTTCCCGCTATCGCGAAATCAAGATCAGCGTGACCGGCAGGAAGTCAGGGCGTACCATCTCAAATCCAGTCTGGTTCGTATTGGATGGCGACAAGCTTTACCTCCTGCCGGTGCAAGGATCGGATACGCAGTGGTACAAGAACGTGCTGAATAACCCGCGGATTCGGGTCGATGCCCGGGGCGCGGGAGCTGAATTCGATGCTGTTCCTGTCACCGAGGCCAGGCAGGTGGCGTCCGTGGTCGAGAGGTTCCGCGAGATGTATGGAGCCGGCGACGTGAAAAAGTATTATTCCAAGTTCGATGCCGCTGTCGTTGTCGATTTATCCAAGTCTCAATAAACGCAAGTCAGAGTGAATCGATGAACAAACACTTTCGCTTTTCCGGCAGCACGTTTGCAAGGCTGGAAGAACTCGGCGTCCGTACTTCTGCGGTTCTGCGCAGAGCGGGGCTTCCACAAGCCTTCGTCGATCAACCCCGTGTGCTCCTCAACACCGAGGAATTCTTTGCACTCTGGCGTGCCGTCAGCATTGTCAGCGACAATCCAGCGATCGGTCTTTTGCTCGGCACAGAAAATAAGACCGAGCGGTTTCATCCTGTTGGTCTGGCGGCTCTCTCGTCAGAGAACTTCGGCTCAGCCATCGATCAAATGGCTCGCTACAAGCAACTCACTTGCCCGGAAGAAATCTGGCAGGAAAAGGATGACAAGGAATGGAGCATCCAGTTCCGCTGGTTGCTGGCGGAAGAAGTCGAGCCTCCGGTGCTGAACGATTGCTGCTTCGCCTGGGTGCTCTCGATCGCGCGCCACGGCACGGGAACGCGCCTCTCGCCTCTCCGCGTGGAGTTTTTGCAACCTCGCCAGCATGTGAAAACCATCGAGCGCCATTTCGGCTGCCCCGTCGCTTGCGGGGCCGCGAAAAACGCGATCGTGTTTCGCGCCACGGACGCACAGCGGCCGTTCGTTACCCGTAACGCCGAGCTTCTCGCGATGCTGGCCCCACAGTTCGAGGAAGAACTGAAACAGCAGAGTACGGAGCAGGATTTCGGCGAGCGCGTGCGGGGAGCCATCCAGCAAAAGCTGACTGGCCGCCGCCCCACGATCGAGGATATCGCCGACGCGTTGCATGTGAGCACGCGGACGTTGCAGCGGCGTCTGCAGGACCAAGGATCCAGTTTTCAGCGCGCCTTGGAAGAGGCTCGTCACCAGTTGGCCCGCCACTACCTCAACAACTCCGTTCTTGAGTTGAATGAGGCGGCTTACCTCCTCGGATACGAGGACGGGAACTCCTTCGTTCGCGCTTTTCGCACGTGGGAGGGAGTTCCACCGGCTCGCTGGCGCGAGATGCAGCGTGCGCAGGTAGCGTCGTAGTCGGGCCCTGATTCGATTCCTAAGGAGAAACAATGCAAAAGCGCAAACTTGGCAAAAGCAATCTTGAAGTATCAGCGATCGGACTGGGCTGCATGGGGATGAGTACCAGCTACGGTCCGGCTGCAGACAAAAAAGATGCGATCGCACTGATTCGGGCGGCCGTGGAACACGGCGTAACGTTCTTCGACACCGCCGAAGTCTATGGGCCTTTTGTGAACGAGGAACTCGTGGGCGAAGCGTTGGCTCCGCTTCGTGACCGGGTTGTGATCGCCACCAAGTTCGGGTTCAAGCCGGACCCCACTGGCGGAGGGCGTTGGAGCGCCCAGGACAGTCGGCCGGAGCACATCAAACAGGTCGCCGAGGCCTCGCTCAAGCGCCTCAGGACCGATCGAATTGATTTGTTCTATCAGCACCGCGTCGATCCCGATGTGCCCATCGAGGATGTGGCGGGCGCGGTAAAAGAACTGATTCAACAGGGCAAGGTGAAGCACTTTGGCCTATCCGAGGCTGGCGTGAGAACGATCCGTCGCGCGCATGCAGTCCAGCCCGTCGCCGCACTTCAAAACGAGTACTCGCTATGGTGGAGAGAGCCGGAAGCGGAAGTGCTGCCGACGCTTGAGGAACTCGGAATTGGATTCGTTCCATTTAGTCCGCTCGGCAGAGGCTTCCTGACCGGGAAAATCGACAAAGACACGCAGTTCGACAAGAATGATTTTCGCAATATCGTTCCTCGTTTCTCAGCGGAGAATCGGAAAGCGAATCAGGCGTTGGTGGATCTGATTGGCAAGTTCGCCCAACAGAAGAAAGCCACGCCGGCACAGATCGCTCTAGCATGGCTGCTCGCGCAGAAGCCGTGGATCGTGCCGATCCCGGGCACGACCAAACTGCACAGGCTAGAAGAGAACATCGGAGCGGCGGCAATCGAGCTTACGCCAGAAGATCTTCGGCAGCTGGAAGCGGCAGCGTCGAAGATTCCGGTGCAGGGCGCGCGCTACCCGGAGGAACTGCAAAAGTTAGTAGGCCGTTAAGGCAATGTCACAGCATGCGGCCGGACCTTTTGGGCCTTAACGTTCGACACCCATAGCTACTGCGTTGCCTCCACCGAGACAGAGCGCAGCGATGCCACGCTTCACATCGCGGCGGGTCATCTCGTAGATCAAGGTCACCAGCACGCGTGCGCCGCTGGCACCGATGGGATGGCCAATGGCGACGGCGCCACCGTTTACGTTGACCTTGTCGGGACTCAGGCCGAGTTCGCGCATCACGCCCAGCGCCTGCACGGAGAACGCTTCGTTGAGCTCGTAGAGATCGACGTCGTCGTTTTTCCAGCCGGTCTTTTCCCAGATCTTGCGCACGGCGCCGACCGGAGCCATCATCACCATCGCCGGCTCGATGCCACTGGTGGCCTGGGCGACGATGCGAACCATCGGCTTCGCCCCGAGTTCCTTCGCACGCGTCGCGCTGGTAACGACTACGGCCGCCGCGCCGTCGTTAACACCGGGCGCGTTGCCGGCAGTGACCGTTCCGTCTTTCTTAAAAGCGGGCTTCAGCGCGCGGAGAACTTCGATGGTCGTGTCTTCGCGCGGGCACTCGTCTTTTTCGAAAAGTGTGGGAGGATCGGTCTTCTTCTTGCCAGGAATTTCTACCGGAACGATCTGCGACTTGAAGCGGCATTCCTTAGTTGCGGCAATGGCTTTGCGGTGGGAGTTTACCGCGAACTCATCCTGTTCCTCGCGTTTGATGCCGTACTTCTCGGCGACGTTCTCGCCCGTGATGCCCATGTGGTAGTTGTTGTAAACATCCCATAGGCCGTCGTAAACCATCGAGTCGATAATCTGCGCGTTGCCGAGACGATATCCCTTGCGCGCCTGAGGCAGGAGATACGGTGTGTTCGTCATGGACTCCATTCCGCCAGCGACCACGATCGAACTGTTCCCTGTCTGCACGGCTTGCGCCGCGAGAGCGACGGATTTCAATCCCGAGCCGCAGACCTTGTTGATTGTCATGGCACCTGTGGCGGGAGACAGCCCGCCGAAGATGGCGGCCTGGCGCGCCGGATTCTGACCGAGGCCCGCGGAGACCACATTGCCCATGATGCACTCATCCACTTGAGCCGGGTCAATGCCTGCGCGCTTGACGGCTTCGCGTACAACAATTGCGCCAAGTTGAGGGGCGCTGAAATCTGCGAGACTGCCCTGGAACTTGCCCACCGGAGTGCGACATGCCGAAATGATGACGACATCATCAAAAGAGGCCATATATCAAGCTCCCGCGAAGAATTCGCGCCTACATTATAGATGCATCGGCGGCGACTTTGCTTCCCGCGCGTTCCGCAGCCGGCGAATTCGGGCGCAAGACAGCACCGTGCCCGGGCGGGCGAGTTTCTGTGCGCGCGATGCCAGTCTGCGAGCAAATATTGCAATCACGACTGGCGATCCACTGGATGTTCGAAGAAAAATCAGTTGACATTCGGACGGAAATTTCTCTCGCCGTGACTTTGGTACAACGACTTCGCGCAAGTTGAGCATCATTTTTTTCTTGACTTCATTTTTCATTAACTCTATACATCAACTAGTTGCAGTAGAAGACCACTGCACATTTTCCATGAAGAATGGAAGGGAGAATAGGAACAATGGCAACCAAGAAGAAGGCGAAGAAGAAAAAGAAACACTAAGCACTCAGTGCTAAGTCAAAGAGGGGACGCAAAATGCGTCCCCTAAGTTTTTGTTCCAGAAAATTCTGGCGCCACCGCGATTCAGTTCGTGTTCTTCAAAAGCTCACCGGCGACAGCGATGCGCTTCTCCTTCGCTGAACAGACACTCCGGTAGGCGCAGAATGCGCAGTGCATGCCGGGTTTCGCGTCGAATTTCCCAGAAGCAATTCCCTTGGCGGCCGCTTCCACACGTTCGCGAGCCTTGACCAAGTCCGCTTCGCTCCGCGTCGTAATGACGGGAATATTGTCCTCAAGGTTGTACAGGATCAGCGAGCCGACTGCGTATCCCCACATTTCGCGAGCGGCTATCGCGTAGAGCGACAGCTGCAGGCTTTTGTTGGCATCTTCCTGGTCCTTGGCCCTTCCAGTCTTGTAGTCAACGATGGACACTGTGCCGTCGGAACGATCGTCAATGCGGTCCATGCGCCCCACAACAGTCGTTGCTCCGATGCAAATCTGGAAGCCCTGCTCAGAGTGAAGGACATGCGGAGCGGGCCCGGATCGCGCCCTGACAAGGAAGTCCCGGAGTTGGGCGAACCCCTGCTCCTCATACAGTTCGTGCTGATATTTTTCATGGATCCCAGCGGCGGCAAGATCCGCACGAAACTGATCGAGTAATTCTTCGTCGGTCTTCGGGCGTCCGGCTCGCACCGAGTCGAAGTAGGTCTTCAGCACGCGGTGCATGGCGGCGCCGTACTGCATGGCCGCTGCGGGCCTGGAAGCGAGCCGCCAGTCGCGCTCCAGTTTGAACTGCAGTCCGCAACGCTCGTAGCCATCCACGGCCGAAGCACTGAGCTGAGTGTGCAAGCCGTCCAGTACCGGCAACTCAAGCCACTGGTTCACCTGCGATTCTGCCGGATAGGTGCCCGAGGCCGAGGCATGAATCTCGAGCCCCCTCTGCGAGCCCCGCGCCGGCAGGCATTTCAGCCAGCGATTCACCGAGTGCTTCCCCAGAAGCTTCCGCATCAGGCCGGGCGGAGTCTTGTCGGCGCCTATGCCCTCCTTGGCATAAATGTGCAGCGAATCGCGCGCCCGGGTCATGGCGACGTAGAACAGGCGGCGCTCTTCTTCTTCGTGGAGCTTCTTGTCGTCAGCTTCGGTCACCGAGTCAGGATCGCGAAGTTCTTTTGGAAATGCGACCAGCGTCTCCTTGTAGGAACTGGGAAATGAGTTCGAGTTGGCGCGCAAGATGAAGACGTGCTGGAACTCCAGTCCCTTCGCGCCGTGCACCGTCATCAGGCGAACGGCGTTCCCATCTTCCTTCGGGTCATCCCGCGGACTGAGCGGGATCACGCCGTTCGCCTCGCGGAAATAAGCGAGGTAGTCGACCAGTTCTTCGAGATCCGTGGTCTTGTTGATTTCCTTCTTTTCCCACGCTTCCGCAAATTTCAGAACTGCCTGAGTCAAGGGAGAAGTCGTATCGAGGTCGAAGTGCCTTGCGATGATTTCCAGGGCCGCGCGGCCTTTGGCCTCCCTCTTGCAAATTGCATCCCGGGCGGCCTGGATTGTTCGCAATACATCGGCGCCGCCTTCGACGCGATCCAGTGCTGACGAAAGAGGCACGATGAGACCTTCGCGCGATTGCAGCGCAATGGCGCGCATGACTTGGCGCAGCTGCTCGGCACTCACCCGGAACTGAGGTAAGCCTGCCACGCGAAATAAACTCACATCGTCGCCGGACGACACCACCGCCTGCAGGCAGGAAAGAAGATCGCGAGCCTGGGGAGTATCGAAGACGTCCATGCTCTCGATCACGTAGGGGATGCCGGCTTCGGCCAGCTCTGCGACGACATCGTCGCGGTGAACATGCGAGCGGTAGAGGATGCCGAAGTCGGACCATTTGCATTTCAATTTCTTTTGCAGGTCGCGCAGTTGGCTTACGACCTCGGGGCCGTCGCTGGATTTGTCAGTAAGAACAACCAACTCGACTGGAGGGCTGGGAAGCGGAACGCCGACGTCTGCCGCTTCCTCTTCTCGAACCGAATGGAGGGGAGCACGCTGATAAGTGATCGTGCCGTCGTTTCGAGTAAACACGGGCGGATTCTCGCTGATCAAGGCAAATGCGCTTCGCAGAATCGGAGTGGTCGAGCGACGATTTTTCTCGAGGACCACGAATTTGGCGTCGGGAAACTGATGTTGAAAGAGTTTGAATGCCGCGCTCGAAGCTCCGCGAAAGCGGTAGATCGACTGATCAGGGTCGCCGACGGCAAAGATGTTGCCATCGGCACCGGCCAAGCGACGGAGAATTCGGACCTGGGCGAAGTTGGCGTCTTGAAATTCATCGGCGAGAATGAACTGGGCGCGTGACTGTGCTTCAGCTCGCGCTCGTTCGTCGCTCTCCAGCAGGGCATAAGCGCGCACGATCATGTGGCTGAAGGTGCCGAGATTCTCTTCCTCCAGCCAGCGCTCGACCGTGGCAAAGACGCGCGCGATTTCCCGGCAGCGGCCGATAACTTCCCTCCGATCCAGCGAATCCTTTGACTTCCCCACACGCGGCAGTGGCAACTCGCCACGATCGAGGCGCTCGACATATTCTGCGTACTTCTGAGGCGTCACCAACTCGTCGTGGCAGCGGTCCATGAACTCCCGCAGGTCGTTGAGGAACTTGCCGAGATTGGGGGCGCTCACGAAGTGCTCAAGATGAAGATCGCGAATGCGGCGCCGGAGATAAATCCAGAGGTCCTGTTCGTCGAGAACGCCGAAATCTTTGTGCACGGTCCTGAGCAGGTCGAGGCAATAGTCATGAAACGTGGTCGCCTGGACTTCCCTCCCTCCGAGCAATTTGCGCAGCCTGTCCTTCATTTCCCGGGCGGCGTTGACGGTATAGGTCAACGCAAGGATTTCCTCCGGCTGAGCGTGGCCTTCGCGGACGAGATGCGCGATGCGGTGCGTGAGCACCGAGGTTTTGCCCGTGCCCGCACCGGCGACTACCAGCAATGGACCATGCACATGTTCGATGGCGATGCGCTGCCGCTCATCGGGAACGAACGGAGCTGTGCGGGAGTTCGACCGTAAAACCGGCATTGCGGCTCAGGATAACACCTGATGACTTGAGGAAGGCGGTGTGAAACCGAGAGGCGAGTGGGGTATCGGCTCTTCGGCGGCTAGCTCAGCCCTGAGATTAGAATCGCAGTGGCAGCAATGGCAGCGGTCTCGGCGCGCAAAATTGTTGCGCCTAGTGAGGCGGAGAGCCATCCTCTGCCGTGGAACAGAGCCAATTCTTCGTCGGCCCACCCACCCTCCGGCCCCACTGCAAGGAGAACTTTCTTCGCGCCGGCGGCCAGAGAAAGAACATCGCGCAATTGAGTTTGCGTTTCTGACTCGGCCAATACCACGCGCAGGTCAGCGGAGAGTTCCACAGCCTCCTGCAATCGAAGCGGGTCGTCGACTTCCGGCGCGGCTGCGCGACGCGACTGCTCCGCCGCCTGCAACGCAATGCGCCGCCACCGTTCGGCGCGCTTCGCCGACGCCGAGGCCAGGTGCACGTCGGTGCGGCGCGCGATCAGGGGAACAATTCGCGCCACGCCGAGCTCGGTGCACTTTTCAATCGCCCACTCCATGCGGTTGAACTTAAAGACGGAAAGCAGCAACGTGACGGAGGCTGTGGCGGCCGCAGGGACTTCTTCGCCGAGTTCAAACTCAACCCGACCATCGGCGACTGCGAGAACACGCCCGCGACGCACTCTGGCTCCGGCAGCTATATCAAACTCTTGGCCCGCTCGCACACGCAGCACGCGTACCAAATGATCGGCATGCTCACCGGTAAGGGCTGCTCGATTGTCTGAGAATTCGTCGGCGATCCACCTTCTGCGAGTCATCGGCGGCGGGTCATCAGGGAAAATGTGGGGACAGCCGCCCTCGGCTGTCCGGTCGAGCGAAGCTCGACGGCCTGGCTAGCTGCTATCCGAACATATCCTTCATCTTGCCCAGCAAAGAACGCAGCAGCGGCTGATTATCCACCTTCGACAGCGCATCAAGCTCCTGCAGTAATTCGCGCTGGCGCTTGTTCAGTCGGGATGGCACCTGCACCCGAACCTCGACGTACAAATCGCCTTTGCCATGGCCGTTCAGCACAGGCACGCCCTTGTTGCGCACGCGAAATGTCGTGCCGGGCTGCGTACCTTCGGGAATTTTCAGCGCATGCTCACCGTCCATGGTGGGCACGCGGATCTCCGCCCCCATCGCCGCCTGCGGCACAGAGATGGGCACGACACAATGCAGGTCGTTGCCTTCGCGGGCAAAGAACGGATGCTCTTTGACGTGAAGCACAACGTACAAATCGCCCGCCGGCCCGCCGAACTGGCCGACCTCGCCCGCCCCGGCAAAGCGGATGCGCGTGCCGTCCTCCACGCCTGGTGGAACCTTGGCGTCGACCGTGCGCTGGCGCAGCACGCGGCCCTCGCCTCTGCATTTCGGGCACGGATCTGTGATGACGCTACCCGTCCCCTGGCACGCAGGACACGTGCGCGCGATGCTGAAAAATCCCTGCTGGTAGCGAACCTGCCCGCGGCCCCCGCAGGAGCGGCAGGTAGTCGGTCCCTTTCCCGGCGCTGCGCCTGAGCCACGGCACTCTTCACAAGCCTCGTGGCGGCGAACCGTGACCCGCGTTTCCTTGCCGAAGAATGCCTCTTCGAATTCGAGCGTCAAATCTTCGCGAAGATCAGCACCGCGCTGCACCCGGCTGCGGCGACGACCACCGGCGCCGCCGAACAAGTCGCCGAAACCGAAAAAGTCGCCGAAGATGTCGCTGAAATCCTGAAAGACGGTGGGATCGAAGCCGGCTCCCGCCGTGGGACCTCCGCCCAGCCCGGCGTGGCCGTAGCGGTCATAGACAGCGCGCTTTTCCGAGTCGGCGAGCACGGCATACGCTTCGCTGACTTCCTTGAATTTTTCCTCGGCGTCGGGGTTGTTGGGATTGCGGTCGGGATGATACTGCAAGGCGAGCTTGCGATAGGCACTCTTCAGTTCAACTTCAGTGCACGTGCGGACTACGCCCAGCACCTCGTAGTAATCGCGCTTCGTATTCGTAGCCAGAATCTACCTTCCTTCAGAGAAACAAAATGCGGAGTCGTCCCCCGGTCCGATTTGCTTTGCCGTCGCCTATTTTCCGGGATTTCTTGCTACCTTCACCATGGCAGGGCGCAGCAGGCGGTCTTTGAACTTGTAGCCGCGCTGCAATTCTTCAAGTACCTCATGATCGGCAGCGTCGCTGGTCTCCACCATTTCGATCGCTTCATGATACCGGGGATCGAAGGGTTCGCCCTTGGCAGGAATCGCGCGCACTCCAAGCTTTGTCAGTGCGTCCTGCAACTGCTTGTAGATAAGCTCGACGCCGCTACGGAAGTCGCCCGGTTCAGACTCTACGCGCAAGGCGCGCTCGAAGCTGTCGAGCACGGGAAGCAAGGGCTTGATGGCATCGGCAGCCGCGTAGTCGCGAAAATCTTGCTGCTCTTTCGCAGCACGGCGGCGGGCATTCTCGAATTCAGCCTGCATTCGGGCGAGACGGTCGAGCAGGGTGTCGCGCTCCACTTTCAGCTTTTGGAATTCGGCGCTCGACACCTCGCCGCCACCGTCTGCGGTCTCCGTCGGTGCCGCCGGAGGATTTTCATCCCCATCGGCGGGCGGAAGCTCATGATCCAGATCAAGCCCGGCAGTTTTGGTCTCTGATTTTCCGTTCGATTTCCCCATAACTCCGTATGTCACTCCGACTCATTCAGAATCTTGTCGAACAGGCGCGCGATGTACGACACAGCAGTGATGGTGTGCTGATAATCCATGCGCGTGGGCCCGATCACGGCCAGCGATCCCATGACCTCGTTTCCCGCGTGGGCGGGCGCGCCGATCAGCACGAAATTGCGCATCGAAGGAAGAGTCTTGTCGAGCCCAATCACCACGCGTACAGCTTCCTGTTTCACATCGAGGTAGGCGCCAAGGAGTTGCACTACCTTTTCTTTCTCCTCCAGCGTCTTCAGCATCTCCTGCAGGCGCTGGCGGTCCTGCTCGCCGGTAACCAGGTTGGCTGCGCCTTCCACAAAAACCACCTGCGTTGCCTGTTCGGTGGCCAGCGCACCCTGTTTGTAAAGTTGCTCGATCGAATTCATCAGGCGGTCGTATTCACTGCGCTCCTGCTCCAGGCGTCGCACGAGTTCCGCGCGCATGGCCTCCATCGTCCAGCCGCGGAAGTTCTCGTTGATGTAGCGCGAGGCCAGGTCCAGGTCGGCCTGCGACAAGTCGAGCCGCAGGACGCGGTCCCTCACCAAACCAGAACGCGTCACAACGACCGCCAAAACTTTCTGATCTCCGAGCCGCGAGAAGTACACGTGCTCAAGCGCATTCCTCGGGCCGCTGGTCGCTACCGTCACGCCCACGTTACGAGAAATCAGCGACAGAACATGCGATGTACGCTCCATAAATTCCTGTACGTCGCTGACATCGGCCAGCGACTCCGAGATCATGGATTCTTCTTGCGGCGCCAGGCGGGCCGTGCCCGAAATCTGTTCGACGTAATAACGGTATGCTTCCGTCGTGGGAACGCGGCCGGCCGAGGTGTGCGGCTGCTCGAGAAACCCAGCATCCGACAAATCGGCCATAACGTTGCGGATGGAAGCGGGGCTCAGTCCCTCGCGGTTGGAGCGCGCCAGTATGCGCGACCCAACCGGTTCGCCCGTCGTGATGAAGGTCTCGACGATAGCGGTCAGAATCTCGCGTTCCCGCGTACCGATATTGGGATCACTTGGCATGTGATGGTTCGGTCAACTGTGTCAATGGACGACAGTCCCGAAGGCGCAGCAACCGCCTACAAGTATTTTACCGGACTATTTTAGATGCGGACGGTTAGCTTTTTGGATCAAATGTGACTTTGCCCTGGCGCAGGTATCATAGGCCCGGTTGAAGAAATGAAAACCAGAATGCATGTCGCAGTCGTGGGAGCCGGGGCTTTCGGTGGCTGGATCGCGCTTCATCTGCTCGAGCGCGGCGCTCGCGTGACGCTGGTCGATGCCTGGGGCCCGGGGAATTCACGCGCGTCGTCGGGCGGCGAGACGCGCATCATGCGCTGCACTTACGGGCCCGATCAGCCATACACCGGGTTGGCCGCTCGCGCGCTCAGGCTGTGGCAGAAGTATGAGCGGCGCTGGAAGCGGCGCTTCCTGAACCGCACCGGCGTGCTGTGGATGGCGTCCGATCGGAATAGCGAAACTGCGTTCGAGCGCGGCTCGATCGAAATGCTGCGTGGGTCGAAGGTGAAGTTCCAAGAACTTTCCGTCGCGGCGATGCGCAAACGCTGGCCACAGATCAACTTCTCAGGAATCGAGTGGGGAATCTTCGAACCCGAGAGCGGATATCTGGATGCGCGCAGGAGTTGCCTTGCCGTTGCGGACGCGTTCGTGGCCGGGGGAGGCCGGTATCGGCAGCTCGCGGTGAAGTCCGATGGTCTGGAGGATGGTGAGGTGCGCGCTCTCGCTCTGTCGGACGGCTCGCGGCTAAAAGCTGATTGTTACGTATTTGCTTGCGGGCCGTGGCTGGGCCAGCTGTTCCCCTCGGCGATTGGGAATCTGGTGCAGCCCACCAAGCAGGATGTATTTTTCCTCGGCCCTCCCCCGGGAGACGACCGATTCAGCGAGAAACACATGCCGGTCTGGGCGGATCGTCGTGACCACTTTTTCTACGGAATTCCGGGCAGTGGACGCCGCGGATTCAAAGTTGCCGACGACACCCGTGGACCGATTTTCGATCCCACAACCGCCGAGCGGGTGGTCAGCCAGGAAACGCTCAAGAGCGTCCGCGAGTACATCGGCTTCCGCTTCCCTGCTTTGAAGGATGCACCTCTGATCGAGACCCGCGTCTGCCAGTACGAGCAGACTCCTGACGGCGATTTCATCGTCGACCGCCATCCGGCAAAGGAGAACATTTGGCTGGTCGGTGGAGGCTCAGGGCACGGGTTCAAACATGGTCCGGCGCTCGCGGAGATAATGGCGGAGTTGATACTGAAAGATCGGGAACCGAAGGCAACCTGGCGACTGGCAAGATTTCGGAAGACGACTCTGTAGCTAGTTTGTCATTTCGAGCAAAGCGAGAAACCTGCTTTTGTGCAAAGCCGGCTGACAGCAGGTCCCTCGTCGCTACGCTCCTCGGAATGACAAAGAGTTTGTTTAGCAACCAATTACTGAATCTGAATCACGCCCGTCGGCATGCTGGCCTTGATTTCTCCGACGCGCTCCACAACTTTCCGCGCGAATTCGTACATCGACTTGGCATGAGGCGAATTTTCGCCTTCCAGCACCACCGGCTTGCCGCCGTCTCCGGCCTTGCGCACCTCCGGATCGAGTGCGATGCTGCCGAGGAAGGGGACGCCGAACTGGTGTGCGGTCTTTTCGGCTCCGCCACGGGAAAAGATGTCAATCTCGTGCTGGCAGTGCGGGCAAATGAAATAGCTCATGTTCTCCGCCACGCCGACCAGATCCACTTTCATCTGGCGAAACATTTCGATCGCCTTGCGCGCATCCTGCAGCGAAACGTCTGACGGCGTCGAGACCACCACGGCGCCCGTCAACGGCACAGTCTGCACCAGCGACAGCGCCACATCGCCCGTGCCCGGCGGGAGGTCGATGATCATGTAATCGAGACGGCCCCACTCCACCAAGCCCAGGAATTGCCGCACGATCTGGTGCAGCATCGGTCCGCGCCAGATGACAGGCTTATCGCCGGGATTCAGGAATCCTACCGAGATGACTTTCAGGCCGAACACCTCGATCGGCTCGATGCGATTCTCCCCGATCATGCGCGGCTGCGAGTTCACGCCGAGCATCAGCGGCACGTTCGGGCCGTAGACGTCGGCATCGAGCAGGCCCACTTTGTGGCCCATGCGGGCGAGAGCGACGGCCAAATTCACGGCCAGCGTGGTCTTGCCGACGCCTCCCTTGCCCGATCCGACGGCGATGATGGCGTCGACGCCCGGCAGCGGTTGCGGTGCTGGCTGCGCCGGACCGTGCTGATGCGGCATGTGTGCGCTCAATGGCTTAGGCTCCTGATGAATTGTGAATATGCGGGCAGAACCCCTCTATCGATTATACAGAGGCAGCCACGGCTGGGCGGTTTAGCGAGCTCTGCGCCGCCGCTCCAGTTCCGAACGCCGTATCTCGCGGCGGCGGCCGGCATCGTCGTAGCGGCGGCGCTGCTCGTCGCTTTCGGGAATCACGGGCGCGACCTTCAGGCGGTTCCCGTTCGCGTCGATGGCCACAAATGTCAGGTAGGCGGATCCGACGTGCTGCGCCGTGTCGGCGATGTAGTTCTCGACGAAAACTTTCACTCCGACCTCCATCGAAGTGGTAAAAACGCGATTCACCGACGAGCGCAGAATCACCAGGTCGCCCACGCGCACGGGAACCAGGAAATCAATGTGGTCGACCGATGCAGTCACAACATAGTTACGCGAATGACGATGCGCGGCCATGGCGCCGGCCAGATCGATCCAGTGCATCAGCCGGCCGCCGAGCAGAGTTCCCAGCGGATTCGCATCGTTGGGTAGCACGATCTCGGCCATCTCCGATTGCGAATCTCGGACCGGGCGGGGCACTAAGGCATCATCTCTCATGCTGGGAGTCCTTCGCGTCTCAGGTCTTCTTTTTCAGGCATGTTTCCAGAAAGCATTCGGCCATTCTCTGCAGACGCGAGTCGTCATGCTGCCGCAACCATCTCGCGTTCTCCATGTCGAACTCTAACTCTCCGTCTGTGACCGGCTTATGCTCCCGTTCGCATACGTAGCGCACACGAATCGTGCAGGCTGCATCGCCGGCGAATTTGCCGCTTGCGCGGCCATTTAGGTTGTGCGGCGCACAGACGGCAAATCGCACCGCATCCCACGCACGTTCGCGCGGCGCCCACGCGCAACTGCTGGCATAGCCCAGATTGCAGAAAGCTTCGAGCACATCCTGGGGCGGCACTTTACCTTCATGACCCGGAGCCGTGCAGTGGCCGCCCCATCCCGCTCCCAGCGGAAGTCTCGCCGGGTGCGGCCACGTCCCGCCTTCCAGTCTTTCGAGGGGCATGAAATAGGGACAGGCCATTGGTTATGCTCCAAGCCGCCAATGATGGGGACCGGCAATTGTATCGATTGCCACCCTGTCTGACTAGCTCCGCTCAAGTTTTGTCCGCGCGAGACTGCGCGAGTTTGTAGTAATCTCGTTTTCGGGGGCGCCCTCAGGCTGATTCCATGGATCGCATCGCCGCTTTAAACGAAATTCTGACGGAGAATCCTAAGGATGCTTTCGCCCGCTACGGGCTTGCCATGGAGTACACGAAACAGGGTGATTTCGATCGCGCGCTGGCGGAGTTCTCGATCCTGCTGGAAAACCATCCCGATTACACCGCCGGATATTTTATGGCGGCACAGACGCTGGTGCGAGCTGAGAGAAGCGACGAGGCGAAGAAGATGCTCCAGGACGGTATCGCATCGGCCCGTCGTACAGGCAACCTGCATGCGCAGTCCGAGATGGAAACCATGCTGGGCGAGCTGCGTTAGAAGGTTTTCACTGTTTCAAAGTTTCAAAGTTTCAAGATTTCAAAGTTTCAAGGTTTCAAAGTTTCAAAGTCTGGCGCCATTGAGCAAGAGACCTTGAAACATTGCCACTTTGTCACCTTAAGAACCTGTTCACTTCGCCATCTTTCCCATCCCCCACTCTACCAAGGCCGGGACAAGCTGGTAGAGCTTCACCGGAATGTGCATGGTCCAGGGAACGATCACTTCCCTCTTGCCTTTCAAATAGCCCTCTAATGTGGCGCGTGCCACGCGCTCGGCCGTGATGCCGCGAGCAGATGCAGGTCGGACTCTCTTGAGTTCGCTTCCCCGCACCGCGTTCTCGGCGAAAGCGGTCGCCACATATCCTGGACATACCGTCAGTACGTTAATCTGGTCTTTCTTCAATTCGATCCTCGCCGCCTTGCCGATGGCGTTGAGCGCGAACTTGCTCGCGCTGTAAGCCGCATGAAAGGGCAGCGGAATATGCCCCGCAACGCTGGAAATATTGATGATTGTTCCACCGCCTTGCTGGCGCATCACGGGAATCACCGCCTGCATGGCTGAAATGGCCCCGAAGAAATTTGTTTCGAACATCTCGCGGCAGGCATGCATGTCCATCTCTGCGACCGAGTCAAGCAAACCGTGACCTGCATTGTTCACCCATACGTCGACGCGCTTGAAATGATGCAGCGTAAGCGCGAGCACGCGATCAATCTCTTCCGCATGGCGCACGTCGCAGGAAAAAGCGGCCGTGCGCTCGGGAAATCCCACGCGGACGCGTGCGCCTTCGGATCGCCCCACGTCGCGTGACAGCAACACCACGCTGGCCCCTTCCTGGGCGAAAGCCTTAGCAACGGCTTCGCCGATGCCCATCGATGCGCCTGTAACCACCACCACTTTCCCTGTAGCGTTCATGCTCGGGTTTTATGCTCCCAGCAAGAACCAAGTCAAGAGACGAACTGGATTGGACGACAAGAATCCGTCCCGGACGATCCGTATCGTACAATCGGAGAGCTCACCCAGTTTTCCGGCATAAGGGAGATTCCTTGCCTCTTCTTCCCCTGTTCCCGCTCGATGTGGTGCTGCTTCCCGGCACACCGCTGCCGTTGCACATCTTCGAGCCGCGGTACAAGGAGATGATCAGGGAATGCCTCGCGCACGAGACGCAATTCGGCGTGGTGCGAGCTGTGGAGCACGGCATCACCGACATCGGCTGCACGGCCGAGATTGTGACCGTAACGAAGCAGTATCCGGACGGGCGCCTCGATCTGGTCGCCGAAGGCCGTTCGCGCTTTGAGGTGCTCCACCTCAACCGGGAGCGCTCGTTCCTGCGCGCCGAAGTGCTGTTCATCCCCGACGAGCCGGGCGCAACGGATGACGGCGAGGGTGCCCGCGCGGTCGAACTGCATCGTGAGATTCTCTCCCTCGCCGGGGCCGTGCAGGATCTATCCGGAGCCGGCGAAACGTCGCTTTCGTTTCATCTCGCCGGTTCTTTGCCACTCGATCTCGACTTCAAGCAGCAGTTGCTGGCCACGCGTTCCGAGGGCCAGCGCATGCAAGCGCTGGCGAAGTATCTGGAGTCCATTATGCCCAACCTCCGTCGGGCCGCGCGAGCACGGGAGAGGTCAGGCGGCAACGGCAATATTCACTGAATTTCTGATCCGTCAGGCCCTGCGCGGCGCGGGTTATAATCGGAGAAAGTTAGTGTGGGGGTTCCCTTCGTGAGTCTTCCGCGCACACTGGGCGATTTGCGCCGCAGCCAGTTTTCCGAACAGCGTCTACACACCCGGCGCGTGAAAGACGAATTGCGGGAGAACCTGATGGCACGTCTGCGCACCAAGGGCGATGCGGCGGTTTTCCCGGGCATCGTCGGCTACGAAGACACCGTGGTGCCGCAGATCATCAACGCGATCCTTTCACGCCACAATTTCATTCTGCTCGGACTGCGCGGCCAGGCAAAAAGCCGCATCCTGCGTGCGCTGACCAGCCTGCTCGATCCGCAGATGCCGTATCTCGCCGGCTGCGAGATTCACGACGATCCCTACAATCCGATTTGCCGGCGCTGCCGCGAAGAAGTCGCCCGTCGCGGCGACGAAGTGCACATTGCCTATCTCACGCCGCACGAACGTTACGTGGAAAAGCTGGCCACTCCTGATGTAACCATCGCCGACCTGATCGGCGACATCGATCCGATCAAGGCCGCCCGCGGCGGACATGAGCTCTCGAGCGAACTTACGGTGCACTACGGCCTGCTGCCCCGCGCAAATCGCGGCATCTTCGCCATCAACGAACTGCCCGACCTCGCCGGAAAAATTCAGGTGGGATTGTTCAACATCATGCAGGAAGGCGATGTGCAGATTAAGGGATATCCCATCCGACTACCGCTCGACGTGGCGCTGGTGTTCAGCGCGAATCCCGAGGATTACACGGCACGCGGGAAGATCATTTCGCCGCTGAAAGACCGCATTGGATCGGAGATCCGCACGCACTATCCTGCGACAGTTGAGGAAGGTATCGCCATCACAGCGCAGGAAGCATGGACGCAGCGCAACGGCCATGACCAACATCTGCCCAGCCTTCACCTGCCGAATTATGTGCAGGAAGTCATCGAGCGCATCGCGTTCGCCGCGCGCGAGGACAAGAAGATCGACAAGCGCTCGGGCGTGAGCCAGCGGCTGCCGATCAGCGCTATGGAAAATGTCATTTCGAACGCCGAGCGGCGCGCGATTCGCAACGGCGAAAAGACAGTCGTGCCGCGCATCAGCGACGTCTACGCCGCTCTGCCGGCGATTACCGGCAAGCTCGAACTGGAGTATGAAGGCGAAATGAAGGGAGCGGACCACGTGGGCCGCGAGTTGATCCGCGCCGCAATCGCGAAGACCTATGACGAATACTACACCGGCGCCAACATGCAGCAGATCGTGCAGTGGTTCGACCTGGGCGGCGAGATTCAGCTCTCAGATTCCATATCGGCCGAAGAGGCGCTCGACAATCTCAAGCGCATTCAAGGACTAACCGAGAAGCTGGGTCCGCTGCACGTCTCTCAGAAAGACGGTCCCGAGCAGCAGGTGTCTGCTGCCGAGTTCATTCTCGAAGGCCTGCACGCGCACAAGCGCATCGGGCGCAGCGAAGAGCGCGTGTTCAAGGCAGGAGAGAAAAAGCCGGAGCCCGTGCGGGAAAAATCCTTCGAGCCGGATGAGCGGCCCTATCGGCCGAGAAGGCAGTTTAATTGAGTCGTGAGTCCCGAGTCCCGAGTTGCGAGCAAAACGTCGGGGCTTTGGTCTCGGGACTCGTGGCTCGGGACTCACGACTAGCATGAAGCGCATTCGTTACTCCAAATACGTTCCTGATCCCGCCGGCGAAATGAGCCTGGAGGATCTGCTGAGCGCGCTCTCCGACTACCTGCTTCAGAGCGGCTTTCAGGATTCCATGTGGTACGAAATGCCACAGGGAGAGCAAACACTCGACGAACTGAAGCGCGCCATCGAAGAGGCGCTGCTCAACGGCGAAATGTTCGATGAGAACTTGCGCGAGCAGATCGAGCAGATGCAGATGGAAGGACAACTCGAGGAACTGATCGAAAAGCTCATCGAACGCATGCAGCAGGAAGATTACATCTCAGTGGACGGACCTCACGATCCCGCGCGCCGTTCCAGTGTCGGCGGGCAGACCGGCGGTTTAACTGGTGACGCCCAGCAGGCCCGCTTCGAAATCACCGATAAAAGCCTCGACTTCCTCGGTTTCAAAGCGCTGCGCAATCTTCTCGGCTCGCTGGGCAAATCGAGTTTTGGACGCCACGACACGCGCGATCTCGCCACCGGCATCGAGACCAGCGGAGCGTCCAAGGGCTACGAGTTCGGCGACACACTGAATCTCGACATCACGGCCACGCTTTCGAACGCGATCCAGCGCGAAGGGCTCACCGTGCCCCTCAACCTCGAATATTCCGACTTGCAAGTGCATCAGTGTGAATACCAGTCGTCGTGTGCAACGGTGCTGATGCTCGACTGCTCGCACTCGATGATTCTCTATGGCGAAGACCGCTTCACTCCGGCGAAGAAGGTGGCGATGGCACTGTCGCATCTGATTCGCACGCAATACCCCGGAGACTCGCTTTCGCTGGTGCTGTTTCACGATTCCGCCGAGGAGATTCCTCTGTCGCAACTGGCGCGGGTAAAAGTCGGCCCTTACTACACCAATACGCGGGAAGGGCTGCGGCTGGCCCAACGAATTTTGCAGCGCCAAAGAAAAGACATGAAGCAGATCGTGATGATCACCGACGGCAAGCCCTCGGCGCTTACGCTGGAAGACGGGCGAATTTACAAGAACGCATTCGGGCTCGATCCGCTGGTCGTAAGCCAGACCCTGGAAGAAGTTTCGAAGTGCAAGCGCGCGGGAGTGCTGATCAACACGTTCATGCTGGCCTCCGATTATGGATTAGTCCAGTTCGTGCAGAAAGTCACGGAAATGTGCCGCGGCAAAGCCTATTTCAGCACGCCATACACGCTCGGCCAGTACCTGCTAATGGACTACATGTCGCGCAAGACGAAAACCATCCACTAGAATCCCCCAGTGTGTCATCCTGAGGCCCGTACCTTGCGCCGAAGGACCCATGCAACTCCCTGCCGCGATTGTCACTGCTGGCAAGTTGCATCGGTCCTTCGCTTCGCTCAGGGTGACAACCCAGGTGTACGGCCCTCGCCTTACACGTTGATCTCCTGCTACGCTCTTAACTGAATCTCAATCCGACATGGCGAATTGTGTCCAATGCGGCCGCAAGCTTCCTCCGCTCACATTCGGGAAGAAGATCTGCCAGTGGTGTGTGCAGCACGAGCGCGCGCAGCGCGGCGAGTTCGATGACGACGAGCGTCAGCCAGTCATTGCAGCACCGTGGGTGCGGCGGGGCGAGTCCACCGTCACGCTCACGCACGTGCTCTTCGGCGCCAACCTTGCCGTCTTTCTGGCGATGGTGGCGGCCAGCGGCTCGGCCATGGATTTTCCCGGCCCGGTCATGTTCCACTTCGGCGCCAACTTCGGTCCCTACACGCTTTCCGGCCAGTGGTGGCGACTGTTCACCTACATGTTTCTTCATGGCGGTATCATGCACATCGCCTTCAACATGTGGTGTCTGTGGGACTTGGGAGCGCTTTGCGAGTCGCTGTACGGACGCTGGACCTACGCCGCGATCTATCTGCTGACTGGTGTTTCCGGGGGATTGGCGAGCGTGGCATGGAATCCCCGAGTGCTCAGTGTCGGTGCTTCGGGTGCAATTTTCGGCCTGGCAGGCGCGCTCATTGCGTCGTTTTATCTGGGCGAATTTTCGCTGCCCAGCATCGCACTCAAAGGAACTCTCAGAAGCCTTCTATTTTTCGCAGGCTTCAACCTCTTTTTCGGAAGTTTGTTTCCCGGCATCGACAACGCCTGCCACATTGGCGGCCTCATCAGCGGGTTGGCGCTCGGCGCGCTGGTCGCCCGGGTTGCGCCGCAGTCCGACGCTCCACTGCGTCGTGCCGGCGTGTTGGGAATCGTCGCGCTCGCCCTGCTTGGCGCCGGCTTCGGAGTGCGCCAGTGGCGGAGTGCGCCGTTCCGCATGGCGCGGGCGTTTGAGTCCTTGTCTCAAAACCAACATGATGCCATCGCCAATTTG